>NZ_CP170736.1:1200000-1516742 GCF_046115505.1 Dellaglioa kimchii
CACACGATAACTTTAAAGAATTAGTTAAGTCTACTTAACTATTTACTACAAAAAAGCTTTCATAAAAAAACGAAAGCTACTACCATTTTATAAGTTACTTGTAGTTTTTCCCCCTGAACATAATCAATAGTTAACAAATTTATATCCCCCTATAATATTCATAACTATAGTGTAGTCTATAAATTTAAATGCTTCCACGATTGATACTTATTTTAAGACAAATTGATTTAAAACTCTCCGTTAAAAAAGCGTGATTTCTTTTAAATGAAAGAAATCACGCCTTTTTAATTATTATTTAACTGAGTAATTAGGTGCTTCTTTTGTAATTTGAACATCATGTGGATGTGATTCAATTAAACCAGCACCTGAAATTTGAACAAATTGTGCATCATCTTGTAATGCCTTCAATGTTCCAGCGCCAACGTAACCCATACCTGAATGTAAACCTCCAACCATTTGGAAAATAATATCAGCCAAACTTCCCTTATATGATACACGGCCTTCAATACCTTCTGGCACTAATTTATTAGCTTCGTTTACGCCACTTTGGAAGTAACGATCAGAAGAACCATTTGATTGTTCCATAGCTGCTAAACTTCCCATACCGCGGTAAACTTTGAAACGACGACCTTCATAAATTTCGAATTCACCGGGAGCTTCATCAGTTCCAGCTAACATACTACCTAACATAACAGCATTACCACCGGCAGCAAGAGCTTTAACGATATCACCAGAGTATTTAATACCCCCATCAGCAATGATTGTCTTACCATATTCACGAGCTACTTCGGCAGCATCATAAATAGCTGTCAATTGTGGAACACCAACACCGGCAACAATCCGTGTTGTACAGATTGATCCAGGTCCAATCCCAACTTTAACAACATCAACACCAGCATCGTAAAGGGCACGAGTTGCTTCGCCCGTTGCGACATTACCTGCGATTAAAGTTGCTTCTGGAAATTGTGCTCTAATTTCAGTGATTTTACGGATAACACCGGCTGAGTGACCATGAGCAGTATCGATAATTAAAGCATCAGCTCCGGCATCTAGTAGCGCTGTAGCACGTTCAAATGTATCACTTGTAACACCAACAGCAGCGGCAGCAAGTAAGCGACCATGTTCATCTTTAGCTGCATTAGGAAATTCGACAACTTTTTCAATATCTTTAATTGTTATTAAACCAGTTAAACGACCATTTTTATCAATGATTGGTAATTTTTCAATTTTATTTTTTTGGAGAATTTTTTCAGCTTCTTTAAGCGAAGTACCTTCGGCAGCTGTTACTAATCCTTCTTTAGTCATGACACTATCAATTAAGACTGACATATCAGAAACAAAACGTAAATCACGATTCGTGATGATACCAACCAATAAACGATTTTCTAATGTTTCAACGATTGGAACACCACTAATACGGTAACGTTTCATCAATTGTTCAGCATCTGCAACAGAATGTTGCGGTGTTAAATAGAAAGGATCAATAATAACGCCACTTTCAGAACGTTTTACTTTTCTGACTTCTTCAGCTTGTTGTTCGATGCTCATATTTTTATGAATAACACCTAATCCACCTTGGCGAGCCATAGCAATCGCCATTTTAGAATCTGTAACAGTATCCATGCTAGCACTTAAAATTGGGACATTTAATTTGATGTTCTTAGCTAATTGTACGCTGATATCAACCTCGTTCGGTAATACATGACTTTCTGCAGGTATTAACAACACGTCATCAAAAGTAAATCCTTTTTTAGCGAACTTCGTTTCCCAATTTGACATTTTAAAACCAGCTTTCTACTTTTATTTTGTTTACTAACATACCAGATAAGCTCAACATTGGTCAAGGTTATCGTCTGATTCTTATTAACTTATAATCGTTTTTAACTGTAGCAAAAAAAGAGTTCAAAAAATTTACCTGAACTCTTTTAAAAATATCAATCAATTTAAAACATTGTTCGGTTGATATTATAACGACGTTTTACATAAATTCTAACTGCAAATGCGATTAATGCAATTACAAGATAAACAGGAGCTGGTAACAATGCATTAAGCGGTCCTGGAATCAATGCCACTAACATGTAGGCAAAAATCCACACCGCAATAAAGGCCACAAATACTAGTAATGTAACCCAGAAAGCTGGTTTGTCTTCTTTTTTGACATTTGGACCATATTTTTTGTAGAAGAGTGCTGCCCCGATACCACCCAAAATTGATGTAATTAATAGTGTTAACAATCCACCAGCACCAGTAGTTTCTGCTTGCGTACTGGTCTTACTCATTAATCCCATAACACCGTACATACCAGCAAAAATTAATAACATCATCAACCCATTATCTAAAGCCGTTAACCAAAAACTACTTGTTGGTTCTGCAGCTTTTTTCTGTGGGCCCATAATGATATCAGTTGCTTTGGTACTAACAGGACCGTATAGTTTAGTTGCTGTTACACCTTTATGCTGTTCGGTGCGAAGTTCTGCAACAATTTCACTAATAACTGTATTTCGTTTTTCATCATTAATTTTTGAATCTTTTAAAATACTATTTAAACGGTAAACATAATCTTCATTACGCTTCGTTAATCCCGCAAAGGGGCCTTTATCCTGTAGCTTCGTTTCTTTTTCTAAACGTTCTTTTTGTTTTGCTGCAGCTATCGCATTTCTCTCTTCAACTGATGTTTCTTCGACTTTATTTTCATCTGACATAACTAACAACCCCTACTGACTTATTTTATTTAGACGTTAAATCTGAACTCAATAATATCGCCATCTTGTACGACATATTCTTTACCTTCTGAACGTAAACGACCAGCTTCACGAACTGCTGCGACGCTTCCATTTTTATCTAAATCAGCAAATGACATTGTTTCAGCACGGATAAATCCACGTTCAAAATCTGAATGAATAATTCCGGCAACTTGAGGTGCTTTCATCCCTTGCTTAAAGGTCCATGCTCGTGTTTCGGCACCACCAGCAGTAAAGAATGTTGCTAACCCTAGCAATTTATAAGATGCTCTGATTAAACGATCAAGACCTGATTCTTCAACACCAGCTGCTTCAAGGAAATCAAGCTTATCTTCATCATCTAGTTCAGCAATTTCTTCTTCTGTTTTAGCAGAAACGGCTAAACATTCTGAGCCTTCTTCTTTTGCAAAAGCTTCAATTAATTTTACATACTTATTAGCACTTGGATCAGCCATATCATCTTCAGCAATATTAGCGACATAAAGAACTGGTTTGTTCGTTAATAAAAACATACCTTTAACATATTTTTCTTCTTCTTCATCAAATTCAATTGAGCGAACGGCATGTCCAGCTTCAAGAACTGGTTTGATTTTTTGTAAAATACTGAATTCAGCCAACGCATCTTTATCTTTTGTTCTAGCCACTTTTTCAACTTTAGCATAACGTTTTGTCACACTATCTAAATCTGCAAAAACAAGTTCTAAATTGATTGTTTCAATATCGTCCATTGGATCCACTTTATCAGAAACATGTGTGATATTATCATCGTCAAATGCACGAACAACGTGCACAATAGCATCAACTTGACGAATATTTTCTAAAAATTTATTACCAAGTCCTTCACCTTTACTTGCGCCTTTAACAATACCGGCAATATCCGTAAATTCAAAAGTTGTATGAATAATTTTTTTAGCAGGGACTACTTCATCGATACGTGCTAATCGTTTATCTGGGACTTCAACCATCCCAACGTTTGGATCAATTGTCGCAAATGGGTAATTAGCCATTTCCGCGCCTGCTTTTGTAATTGCGTTAAATAAAGTTGATTTACCTACGTTTGGTAATCCTACGATTCCTGCCGTTAATGCCATAATTAGACGTCACTCTTTTCATTTATTTTGTATTATCTTCTGTTGTTGCTTTTTCTAACATTTTTTTCATCTTTTTCTCAAATTCTCGTCTAGGTAATAAAATAAGATGCCCACATCCTAAACACTTAATGCGAATATCCATTCCCATTCGCACGATTTCCCAACGGTTAGTCCCACAAGGATGTGGTTTTTTCATTTCAACAATATCATGTAAGTCATACATACAGACTAACCTCCTAGTCTAGTGAAATATCAAGTAAGTCCAAAATACGGTTCAAATCATCCGTTGATAAGTAGTCAATTTCTATCTTACCTTTATGATTTTTTTTGCTCTGTTGGATAGAAACTTGTGTTCCAAATTTTTCTTTTAACAAGTTCTCACTTTGTTGAACATAAATTGATTTTTCAACTTCGTTCACTTTTTTAGTATTCTTTTTAATTTCGCCATTCATTTGGGCAATTACTTTTTCCAACTCACGAACAGTTAGATTTTCTTTGACTGTTCTTTTAGCTAATGCCCCAATTTTTTGTTTATCTTTAAGTGACAGCAATGTTCTTGCTTGACCCATCGATAACTGATCAACTTGGAGTAATTCTTTAACTGAATTGGGCAATCCTAATAAACGCAAATAATTAGCAATATAAGGACGACTTTTGCCTAATCGCTCTGAAACTTGTGACTGCGTTAAATTTAATTTTTCCATCAACATGTTATAAGCTTCTGCCTCTTCTAAAGGAGACAATTCTTCACGTTGTAAATTTTCCAAAATGGCAACTTCCATCATTGCTTCTTCTGTCATCGTTCTAATAATTGCAGGGACATCTGTTAGTCCTGCTAATTTAGATGCACGGAAACGACGTTCTCCTGCAATGATTTCATAACCCTTAATGACTGATTCTCTTACAATAATTGGTTGGAAGACACCTGATTTTTTGATAGACGCAGCTAATTCTTTTAGGGCATCTTCATCAAATGTTTTACGAGGTTGGTAAGGATTAGGGCGAATTTCAGCTAAGTTTAAACGAACAACAGATTCTTTTGTATCATCATATTGATCAAGTTCATCCTGAAATAACGCGTTAATCCCTTTTCCAAGACCTTTTTTATTATTTACCATGCGCTTTTAACACTTCCTTTGCCAATTCCATATAGACTTGAGCACCCTTCGACTTAGGATCGTAATCAATAATTGCCATCCCATGGCTAGGTGCTTCAGACAAGCGGACATTTCGCGGAATAATTGTCTTGTAGACTTTTTCTGCAAAATATTTTTGCACCTCAGACACAACTTCTGCGCCTAAATTTGTACGTGCATCATACATTGTCATTAAAACGCCTTCAATGGCTAAATCTGGATTAAAATGCTTTTGAACTAAACGAATTGTGTTAAGCAATTGGCTTAAACCTTCCAAAGCGTAGTACTCACTTTGAACAGGAATTAAAATCGATTTACTAGCTGTAAAGGCATTAATTGTAATCAACCCAAGTGATGGTGGGCAATCTATTAAAATATAGTCATACTGATCTTCAATTGTTTTAACGGCATCCAATAATCTTGTTTCACGAGCCATTTGTGGTGTTAACTCAATCTCAGCACCAGCCAATTGAATAGTTGCCGGAACAATGTCTAAACCTTTGTGACTAGTAGCTAAAATTGTCTCCTTAATTGGAAATTCATTAACTAAAACATCATAAATATCTTTTTTTATTGTTGATTTTTCAATACCGACACCACTTGTTGAATTTCCTTGAGCATCCGTATCTATTAATAAAACGCGCTTACCTAACTCGGCTAAACAAGCGCCTAAATTCACACTCGTTGTTGTTTTACCAACGCCACCTTTTTGGTTTGCTAATGAAATAACAATTCCCATGTTTGATTAACCCTCCTTTTTTGATTCAATCACATCAATAATAACGCGATACCCTGAATCAGTTTTTTCTTGTTTTAATTTAATCGTTACGCCGTTATTTTCTATAACTTGAACAGCTTGTTTTAGGGTATTAATCACTAATCTTTTATCAGGATTACCCTTTTTCGTATTTTTCTTTTCAGACACTTTTGATTCTGGTTTAATTTTATTAACTGAAATTAACTTTTCAGTTTCTTTTACTGTTAATTTCTCTTTTAAAATACGTTTTAATAATTTTTTTTGATCTCTGGCTGATAAACTAACCATTGCTCTTCCGTGACGTTCAGATATTTGTTGCGCCATAATTGCCGTTTGTACGTCATGCTCTAATTTTAATAAGCGTAATTTATTAGCAACAAATGCTTGGCTTTTACCCATATTTTCAGCTAATTTCGACTGTGATAAATGGTTTAAACTCATTAATTTACTGTAGGCCTCTGCCTCTTCAATTGCCGTTAGTTCCTCACGTTGTAAATTTTCAATTAGTGCCATCGAAGCCGCTTGGTCGTCGTCCATTTTCTGAACAATTGCTGGAATTTTTTCCCATCCTAATGAAGATGCTGCCCGAAAACGGCGTTCCCCAGCAATAATTTCATATTTTCCAGTCTCATACTCCCGCAGAATAATAGGCTGTAATAACCCATGTTCTTTAAGTGTTTGTGCCAATTCATCAATTTTTTGATCATCAAAGACACGACGAGGTTGAAAGCGATTGGGTACAATAGTCGTAATAGAAATGTCACTAACCTTCGTTTGATTCGTTTCATCTTCTTGTTGATTTTTACGATTTCCTAAAAATGAAAATGCCATTTTCCGACGACCTCCTGACTATATCTTATTTACAAGTGGGGTACGTCCAGGTACGCCCGCTTTTCTAGGGTATTTTTTAGGGCTTAATTTGACTTTATCAACGACTAATATATGACGTTCGTCATCTGAAATTGGTAAAGTAAATTCATGATTAGCCACAACTTGACCACCTAAAAGCTTGATAGCATATTCGGCATCGACTAATTCTTCGTCCATTTTTTGAGCTTTTAGAGCAATAAATTGGCCATTTAATTTAACTAAAGGTAAGCACAATTCGGATAGTACGCTCAATCTTGCAACAGCACGAGCTGTCACGATATCATATTGCTCTCTGTATAAACTTTTTTTACCTGCAAATTCTTCAGCACGATTATGAAAAAAAGCAACCCCTGTAATATCTAATTTGTCCGCCAATTCATTTAAAAAGTTGATACGTTTATTCAACGAATCAACAATAGTCACCGTTAATTGCGGAAAAGCAATCTTCAGTGGAATTGAAGGGAAGCCGGCACCTGCGCCGACGTCACAAATAGATAAGGGCTCGCTTTGTATTTCTTTTGAATAAAAAGCAGGCGTTAAAGAATCATAAAAATGTTTCAAATAAACGTCTGATTTTTCTGTAATAGCAGTCAGATTAAGGTTTTCATTTGTCATTACTAAAAATTCATAGTATGTTTCAAATTGTGCCATTTGTCTGTCTGTTAAATTAATGTCTTTTTCAGCTAATGATTGACGAAATTCTTCTGGATTCATATGACTGGCCCTCCGTTATTTGTGAAACAAAACGATGTTTCACGTCCTGTTTAACTTTAACGTATTTAGGCCAGAAATACAAGCCAACTGTAAGATTCTCTATCCTACTAATTTATCAAATTTTTTAAGTTTTGAAATTAATAATTCGACAAATTTTGCACGGTCAATTGATAATAAGACTTCTGTATTTTTTTCTAATCCTAATAAATCAAATTTATCAACGATTGTCTCGCCTCTAGTAAGATCACCATTAACCTCAACATCAACATGGTACTTTTCACTTGTGAATAATTCAGGATGTAACATCCAAGCAATTGTACAAGGGTCATGTAATGGAATACCGTCAAATCCCCATTTTTCTTGACCATAATAGATACCGTAAAATTTCAATAACCCATAAGCTGATTGCGCTACTTTATTATTAATCTTACCAATTTCTTCAATTTCAGAATCTAAAATTTGTGCTTGATGAGTTAAGTTTAATCCAGCCATAACCATTGGAATAGAGTCATTTAAAACCATTTTTGCTGACTCTGGGTCCACAGCTATATTAAATTCTGAACCAGGTTTAACATTTCCAACATCCGTTGAACCACCCATAAAGACAATTTTTTCAATTTTACTTTTTAATTCAGGATAGACAGCTAAAAATAGTGCCATATTTGTCATTGGACCCGTGACAACCATTGTAACTTTTTCAGCACTTTTAGATAATGTTTCTGCAATTAACTCAATTGCTGTTAAATTGGTTACTGGAATTTCAGATTTAGGTAACTCTGTTCCATCAACACCAGTGTCTCCATGAACAGCATCGGCAATCATTAATTCTTGTAGTAAAGGTTTTTTATTTCCACTAGCAACAGGAATATCTGTTCGTTCCATCAATGTTAGTAGTCGACAAGCGTTATCAAATGTTTTATCAGGTGTTTGATTTCCAGCGGATGTTGTCACCGCACGTAAATCAAATTCTGGTGAAGCAATAATCATCATTAACGCTAATGCGTCATCATGTCCTGGATCACAATCTAAAATAATTGGTGTTTTTGTCATAATAAAATCTCCTCTTCAATCGAATTATTTTTCTGCATTTTTAATGCAATTAATAAATATATTTATGATCTGCCTTGTTAAAATTCCAGAATGGTACTTTTACAACACCTTGAATTTTTGACTTATCAACGAATCCCCAGTAACGACTATCATTAGATACTGAGCGATGATCTCCTAAAACAAAGTATTTATCTGAAGGCACTCTGATAGCTGAAGTATCTTTAACCCATTGATTATCTGTAGCCAATGACTTGAATGTCCAGTTTTTAGAATTTATGTTCTGAACCCTTGTCCCTACTGTTTTTTGATAAGTTGAAATGTAAGGTTCTTCAATTTCTTTACCATTAACATAGATATGATCATTTTTAAATTCTACTGTATCACCAGGCATTCCAATAACACGTTTAACATACTCTTGACCCTCTGTTGCATCAGGATCTACGCCGTATGCATCAAAAACAACTGTACTAAAGCGCTTAATATCAATAACTTTAACAACAGCAACGTGCTCATTATTAACTAAGTTAGGTTGCATCGATGGCCCATCAACACGTACCATTGTAACGACAAATGTTTTTAAAAGCATCGCGATTATTAACCCGATTGCAATCGGTATAATCCAACTCATTATTTCTTTAACTATTCTTTTCATATTTCCACCTAATCATTATATTTTTTATCCCCTTATTTAGTTAATTATACGCCAACTATTTAAGGACTTTCAATATCCAATAATTCAAATGATACCAGACAATGAAATCCCTTTCTATTAAAACTTGAAATTTCATTTGCAACCATGTAAAACGACTGGTATAGTTTTAATTAGTTCTATTAGTATAGAAACATAAGGTTTCTGTAATATTTTTGTAACATCGGGGGCGATATATTTTAATTTAAAATATATTGAAAGTGTTCTAAACCATTATTACATATGGGATTTACTTAATTAAATAAATTATAAGTTAAATACATAAATCATCATTATCATTGATATATAAACATTACTTAGTATATATTACAAAATCATACTAAGTTGTAATAGTTTTTGTATTTGATTGCAACACTAACCGGTTACAATAGTTACTATAGTATAAATCCAATAAAATAAGAAAGTAGATGTGACTCAACTTGAATAACACACTTAAATCATTATTACTCGGTACAGTTGGTACCGCTGGCCTCCTTCTTGCATCTAACGCAACTGCTGATGCAGCAACAGTTAAAGTTCAAACAAACGATACTGTTTGGGCTTTTTCTCAGAAGTATGGCGTTTCAATCAAAACAATCGAAACTTTAAACAATATTGACGCAAATTCTCATATTATTGTAAGTGGTCAATCATTAAATATTCCTGAAAAGGATAGAAACGCTAAAGCAAGCTCAACACAAAAAAGTACTTCAGCTAAAACAAGTACTATCGTTACTACTAATACTTCAGTAAATAAAACATCCGTTACTGTTAAAAATGGTGATTCATTATGGTCAATCGCTAAAGAAAACGGTATTTCAATCTCAGCACTTCGTTCGGCTAATGGATTTGCTGATAACTCAGCACTTATCTTACCCGGTCAAAAATTAACATTAACTGGTTCAAAAGCGGTAGCTGCAAGTACTACTGTTACTCCCGCTAAAGTAACACCAGCTAAAACTGTTAAAGTAGAAACAAATACTGCTAAGCCAGTTGCTACAACTCCTAAAGCAGAAGTAAGTGCTGCTAAATCAGTTACTGCAACTCCTAAAGTAGAAACAGCTACACCTAAAGCAGCAGCATCTACTACAAATAATAAGACTGTTACTGTTAAAAACGGCGATTCATTATGGTCAATCGCTCAATCAAACGGCATTACTATCTCAGCACTATGTGATGCAAATGGTTTATCTTCAAATTCGATGATTAACCCTGGCCAAACATTAAACTTAACAGGTTCAATGGCTAAAGTAGCTTCTACAACTACTGAAAAAGTTGTTACACCTGCAAAAGCTACAACAACACCTAAAGCTGCTGCAAGTTCTAATACTACTTCAACAGCTAACACTGCTGCTACAAGTTCTAATACTACTTCAACAGCTAACACTGCTGCAAGCTCTAATACTACTTCAACAGCTAACACTGCTGCTACAAGTTCTAATACTACTTCAACAGCTAACACTGCTGCTACAAGTTCTAATACTACTTCAACAGCTAACACTGCTGCTACAAGTTCTAATACTGCTTCAACAGCTAACACTGCTGCTGCAAGTTCTAACACTGCTTCAACAGCTAACACTGCTGCTGCAAGCTCTACAACACAAACAGCAAGCTACTCAGCAAGCAAAGTTATCTCTGTTGCTAAAGCATACATAGGTACTCCTTATGTTTGGGGTGGATCAACTCCTTCTGGTTTTGATTGTTCAGGATTCACACAATATGTATTCGCAAAAGTTGGTATTAACTTAAACCGTAATACTATTGGACAAGAATCAAATGTTTCTAAGAAATCAACTGCTGCTGCTCAACCTGGAGATTTATTATTCTGGGGAGCTCAAGGTTCTACTTACCATGTTGGTATTTACTTAGGTGGTGGCCAATATATCGCTGCTCCAGAACCTGGTCAAAATGTTAAAATTGGTGCATTAGCATATTACCCTGCTTCATTTGCTGGTACTGTTAATAAATAATATTATGAAGGTCCTACTCACTAAGTGAGTAGGACCTTTTTTTATAGATTTATATATATAAAGTATTCTGGTTCGGAATCTATGAAAGTTGCTAAAGTCGGAAATAAGACCATTTGATACCTTAATTTTATTATTTGTTCCTTTTAAACGATCGTTAGTAGACTAATAGCCAAAGTTTTGACAGACCATCCCTTGGTTCTTCCATAAGATTATGTTTTCTATTTCAAAATAAAAATCTTATACTCTTCAGCTTATTTATCACTAATTAAAACCTGGCATTAATGATTTTTACACTACTATTAACAACTGATATTAGGAACCATTTATTTTTAACAATCGTTACTCACTTTAAAATGTTTCATGTGAAACATTTTAAAGTGCCATAAAAACAAAAACTAACTTTTTCTTTTAATTTTGGCTATTTGGTGTATTATAAAGCTATTCGGGCCCTTAGCTCAGTTGGGAGAGCGTCTGCTCCGCAAGTAGAAGGTCGACGGTTCAAATCCGTTAGGGTCCATAATAATTACTATAAATTTTACAATCTAAAAAGAGATTAACTTCAAATTGAAGTTAATCTCTTTTTCTTACTCTTCTATTTACATAAGGCTTTCCATTAGCAACATGTTTTGCATGTTGCAACAACGCTGTCATGGTTTCAATAATATGCGGATCGTCAATTTGATAGTACATTAACTTTCCTTCTCGTCTCTGACTAATTATTTGATGTGTTTTTAGCAAACTTAATTGATGAGATAAGTTTGTTTGTTCAACATCAAGTATCTTTGATAATTCAGTTACATTATATTCATGTTGTTCCAATAAATATATTAATTGTAATCTTATTCGATTATTCAATAGCTTAGTTATCATAATTGATTCATCAAGTTCAGCTTTTGGAATTTCTTTGTACGGTTGCATTAATTTCCTCCTACATAAAGTGCTGAATAGTACCACTTTCTAGTAATATATATAGACCTAAGAAAACATAAACAACTAGAGTGATTAAATTACCAAAATTTTGGAAAAATTCTTGGATTTTAGGTAAATTAGTAATCATTTTACTCAACCATGTAATAATGCATAAGAATATAAAAAATAGCATTAGTACAACAGGTACATCCTTAACAGATAATGTCGTGAAAAATGGGACATAGATAGCAAGATTATCAGGACCACAAGTTGCAATGGTAATCATAATTACATTTAAGATTATGCCTTGACCAGGTTTTCCTAATTTCTCCCGAACCTCATTACCCTCATCTTCATCACTAAAATACATTTTTATACCCATTATAATCGGAATAATTCCCAAAAATCCTAAAATCCATTCTTCAGGAATCAGTTTTAACCAAAAGGCAGCAATCAAACTAACTGCTATAAGCGTTCCACTACCAAGTAGCTCTCCTATAAATATTAATTTTTCTTCATGTTTATTTTTATATTTAGCAAAAATAATGATTAGAATTAAAAGATAATCGATATTCGTTGAAATAAATGCGAGTACAGTTGAACCTAATAGTGTGACCATTATAGCATCTCCTCTATATGATATATTATTCATATGACATTTTGTTCATATGAATAATATATCATATGTTAATGTCCATGTAAACGGTTAAACGCAAATTTATTAGTACCTCATTTATTCAAAAATATGCTAGAATTAGTTAATTATCTATTACTTCGGAGGAATTCATATGGACTATCTAACACTGTTACTACCTATTTTATTGTTATCTATTTGGTATATCAGTTTTCACAAAGAACCACGTCAATTAATTAATGGATTTCTGTTCAATATATTTGTTATTTCTTTAATAGGTGTACTCGCTACTTCCCCTATCAATTTTATGAAAAATAGCGCTGTTTTTATTATCATTGTTGGTGCTATAGGCTTAATATTACTTTCAATTGGAACTATTCCATTTTTATTAATTAATACTGGATTAGTCTTTAAGCGCGAAAGCTATTCATTAGCTAACATGCTTGGACTATTACTCGCTATTGTTCTTATCATTCGCTGGTTTGTAACACCTTTAATCAGTACGTGGCCTTGGTATCTTCAATTACCATTTAATTTTGCTTCATTGACTGGCTTATATCTGATGTTCGCTTTTTTAAATTTTTTATCTGTTAGCATTTTATATAGCTTACGACGCCCAAAATATGATCAAGACTATATCATTGTATTAGGCGCAGGTTTAATCAATGGCTATAAAGTTAGTAAACTACTTGCTAACAGAATAAAACGTGCCACCAATTTTGCAGACAAACAAATATTATTAGGCGGTAAACGTCCGATTATTATTTTTTCAGGTGGTCAAGGTAATGATGAATCCATTTCAGAAGCACAGGCAATGCAAAAATGGGCCATCGACAGTGGTTATCCAGAAGAATTTACATTACTAGAAGACAAATCCACAACAACTTTTGAAAATATGCGTTTTTCAAAAAAGATAATTGATCTTGATCATAGAGGAGATCATATTTTATTCAGTTCAAATAACTATCATATATTTCGTGCCGCAATATTTGCACGAATGGTTGGTGTAAATGCTCAAGGAATTGGCGGGAAAACCCCATGGTATTTTTTACCTAATGCGTTCTTGCGTGAATTCATTGCTATCCTAATGCTTCATAAAAATCGCCATTTTATAGTTGTTTTATTACTCCTTTTACTGTCTATTTTTCAACAACTTTTTAAATAGTTATTACTTCAATACTTACTTAAATTAATTAATCTATTTAAAATGATAAACCTTTAATTTGTGTCATATTGACAAACCTCAGTACTATCGTTAGAATTAATTTTTATTAATATCAGTCTTATAAATTAAGTTTTTTTGTTGTAATCTAAGCATTAGCTAATAAAAGCTAATGCTTTTTTTATACAGTTTTTTATAAGGGAGATTTTATTTATGAATGGGATAGATATACACGATAATTTGAAGGTATTACAAGATTTAAAATTTTTAATATATGACTTTAGTAATCATAGGATCGATTTTCACAATTTTGATATTTTAACTTTAGATTTACCTACCAAACAAATTGATTTAGTCTCAGCCTACCAAGCACAAAAAATTGACCACACTATTGAAGAAATAGCATGGTCAATCATTAATGATAATCATTTATAAACGGATTACTTTAAGCAATAATTCAGCTGTTGCTTCCCGCTTTTCTGTTGGTAAAGAAGCAAGATAATTAATCAAATCAAGCGTTGCAACACCCTTTAAATTTTGATTTGTAAAGAAATCAGCTAACGTCATATCTAGTGCTTCAGCAATATCTGATAATTTTTTTATTTTAATATTATCTAGCTTACCTCGCTCTATCAAAGAAATTAAACTAACAGAAGATTTTGATTTTTCAGCCAGTTGCTCAATGGTCATATTCAATAATTTTCGCTTAGCACGAATTAAAATTCCTATTTTTTTAAGCATATTAAACTCCTAATCAGAAAGGTTCTCTTTATGGTAAAGGTTTTTAAAACAATCAAACAGATTATAGTTTATCTTTTTTTAATATATATATATATACAAAAACCTTTTAAGCTGATAAAATAACTTAAGTTTCGTTTAAGCTTTATCCATTAACTCAATTTTCATCTAAAGGGGCAACCTACAAGGTTACTGCCTAATGCTCCTATAAACAATACTGGTATTCGTAATATACCGGTATTGGGGCATCAAAATTAGAAAAAAATTGAATATAGAAAAGTATTGGAGAAAATGATAATGATAACGTGTCCTAACTGCCATTCACAGCAACCAGAAAATGTAAATTTTTGTACAAACTGTGGATTTTCCTTTTCTGTTAATTTAGCCAAAAAAACAAATTTAACTAAAATACAAAATATAAAAGAACCAACAAAATTCCAGCAACAATTCGCACCATCACAAGATCATAAAATGAAAAATATTGAACAAGCTAAAACATTCGCATCAAATTATTGGTCTTATTTCTTAAATGCCATTAAACATCCCACAATTTTAGAAAATGGTCATAAATATTTCGGCTTTACGACGATTATTTTATTCGCCATATTTAATGATATTTTTGTAAAATTAATAATGGATAATGTTGCTAAATCTGTTAATTCGAGTCTATTTTCAGGACTCTTTAATACTCAAAGTACCTATGCGCCAACAATTGACAGTAGTGTCTACGCAAAATTATTTTTCTTAACACTACTAACTTTTGCCATTTACATACTAATTGGATTTTTTGTTCGTAATGTTGTTTTAGGAGATAAAAGTGATACCTTACTTTCATTTACAAATCGCTTTACACACTACCTCATGATCAATCTTGTATTAGCTGTTCTTAGTATGATTTTCATGCTACTTGGAATGAGAGGCCTCGCCGTATTCATGTATGCTTTAATGGCGCTCATCATGAGTATTGCTTTCATTTTATCGATAATTATTGATACAAATCCACTTAAAATAGATAAACTTTACATTGTTGTCATTGGGCAACTTCTATTAGCTTTAGTTTTCATGATTGTTATGTCAGTATTTGCTGTCAGTTTAGCAGCCAACATAGCTTCAATCATCTCTGCAGCTGGATTTTAAGTTTATTGCTTAAACTAATTATAAAAAGTTAAAAAGGCACCAATCAAGTATACTTGATTGGTGCCTTTTCTGCATTTCTGTACTATTAATTATTAACTTTAGCAATCTTACCCTGTTCAATATAAACAGCAAGGATTGATAAATCAGCAGGATTTACACCACTAATACGACTAGCTTGAGCTAATGTTTCTGGTTGAATCTTAATGAATTTTTGACGCGCTTCCGTCGCAATTCCTTCAATCGAATCGTAATCAATATTTGTTGGGATTTTTTTAGCTTCCATACGTTTCAACTTCGCAACTTTTTCTTGTGCTTTTTTAATATAGCCTTCGTACTTAAATTGGATTTCTACTTGTTCAATAATTCTATGGTCTAATTCATGGTCAGGACCTGGAATAAACTTCTCAATGTCTGCGTAAGTTACCTCAGGGCGACGTAAAAATTCATTAGCCAACACGCCATCTTTCAAAGCGGCACTATTATGCTCTGCTAAGAACGCATTCACATCTTCAGTAGGTTTAATACGGAATGATTGTAATCTAGCTTTTTCGGCTTCGATTTCAGCTTTTTTAGCTTTGAAAACAGCCAATCTCTTTTCAGAAATTAACCCAATATCATATCCCTTTTCAGTTAAACGTAAATCAGCGTTATCATGACGTAAGATTAAACGATATTCAGCACGAGATGTTAATAAACGATAAGGTTCATTTGTTCCCTTTGTTACTAAATCATCAATCATAACACCGATATAAGCATCACTTCGATTTAACGTAAAATCTTCGCGGCCTAAAGCACGTAACCCAGCGTTAATTCCTGCCATTATTCCTTGTCCAGCAGCTTCTTCATATCCAGAAGTCCCGTTTGTTTGACCAGCAGTATATAAATTTTTCACTAATTTAGTTTCAAGAGTTGGTCGTAACTGATAAGGAGCCACGACATCATATTCAATCGCATAACCTGGACGAATTAATTCAGCATTTTCAAGGCCCTTAATTGAATGAATAATATCTTGTTGGACTTCTTCCGGCATTGACGTAGAAAGGCCCTGAACGTAAAATTCATCCGTTGAACGACCTTCTGGTTCCAAGAAGAGCTGGTGACGAGGTTTATCAGAGAAACGAACAATTTTATCTTCAATAGATGGACAGTAGCGTGGACCCACACCTTTAATAATTCCTGAGAACATAGGTGCACGATCAAGGTTAGCATTAATAATTTCATGCGTTTTTAAATTAGTATACGTTAACCAACAAGATAATTGGTTTTTGACATCAATATAATCTTCATCAGGTGTTTCAAAACTAAAGTGGTTAGGCTCAACATCCCCTGGTTGTTCATCAGTCACGCTGTAATCAATTGTATTTCCATCAACACGAGGTGGTGTTCCAGTTTTAAAACGTTCCAAATCAAATCCAAGAGCTTCAAGATTTTCAGATAATTTAATTGCAGGTTGTGAATTATTAGGACCTGAGGAATAACTCAATTCACCAATAATAATCTTACCGCGAGCAGCCGTTCCAACTGTTAAAACAACACTTTTAGAACGATATTTTGCCCCAGTATTTGTTACAACACCATGACATTCGCCATCTTCAACAATTAAACTATTGACTGTTCCTTGACGTAACGTTAGATTTTCTTCTTTTTCCATCGTATGTTTCATTTCACTTGAATAAAGATGTTTATCAGCTTGTGCCCGTAATGCTCTGACAGCTGGACCTTTACCAGTATTTAACATGCGCATTTGTACATAAGTTTTATCGATGTTACGACCCATTTCGCCACCTAAGGCATCAATTTCACGTACAACGATTCCTTTAGCTGGACCACCAATTGAAGGATTACATGGCATAAAAGCAACCATGTCTAAACTAATTGTGATAAGTAATGTTTTATTACCCATTCGTGCAGCAGCGAGTGCTGCTTCTGAACCAGCATGTCCAGCACCAACCACAATTACATCATAATCTGGGCCGTCATAAGTTTTAATGTCCATTTATATTCTCCTATTTACTAACAATTATTTACCTAAACAGAATTGACTAAATAATTCTGTGAGTAATTCATCTTTGTAGCTATCACCAGTGATTTCACCAAGTAATTCCCAACTTCTAGTCATATCAATTTGCACTAAATCGATTGGCATACCGGAAGCAATCCCAGTTATCACATCATCTAAAGCAGTCTCAGCTTGGTTTAACAAGCCAATATGACGAGAATTAGTAATCATAACTGTTGTTTGGCTATTTTCAATTCCACCAAAGAATAAGTTAGCAATTTTTTCTTCAAGTTGCTTCATACCTTCATGTTTTAAGACAGAAATAGAAATAATCTCCGTCGGATCAACCATACTTTCTAATTCTTTACGATCTAGATTTTCTGGTAAATCAGTTTTATTCAAGATAACAATTCGTTTATCATTCTGCGTTAATTTAATGAGTTGCTTATCTTCAGCAGACAAAGGTTCATTGCTATTCAAAACAAGCATGACTAAATCAGCTTGAACAATTGCTTCTTTCGAACGTTCAACCCCAATTTTTTCAACCTTATCTTCTGTATCACGAATACCGGCAGTATCTACCAATTTCAAAGGTACACCCATAACGTTAACGTATTCTTCAATCACATCACGCGTTGTTCCAGCAACATCAGTTACAATAGCTTTATCTTCATGTAATAAATGATTCAAAAGACTCGATTTACCAACATTAGGACGGCCGATTATGGCGGTAGCTAATCCTTCACGTAATACTTTACCTTGTTGCGCTGTTTGTAGTAATTCTTGAACATATTGCTTAACATCACGTGCTTTTTCAAGCAATAATTTAGTCGTCATTTCTTCGCCAGCATCATATTCTGGATAATCAATATTAACTTCAACTAATGCCAAAACATCTACGATATCCTTACGTAAATTACGAATTAAACGTGCTAAATTACCATCTAACTGATTCAGTGCAACTTTCATTGAACGATCTGTTTTAGCACGAATTAAATCCATAACCGCCTCAGCTTGAGATAAATCAATTCGACCATTTAAAAATGCTCGTTTTGTAAACTCGCCAGGTTCAGCTAAGCGTGCCCCATTACTTAATAATAATTGTAAAATTTGATTCGTTGGTACAATACCACCATGACAGTTAATTTCAATCACATCTTCGCGTGTAAATGTTTTAGGCGCTAACATAACTGAGACCATAACCTCATCGACTTCTTCATCCGTTTTGGGATTTAAAATATGTCCGTAATTAATGGTATGGCTATCAACGTTACCTAAATTTTTTCCTTTAAATACATTATTAGCAATTTGAACAGCATCCTCACCACTTAATCGAACAATTGAAATGGCTCCTTCACCAGGTGGCGTTGATATAGCGGCAATTGTATCAAATTCTGTTAATTCTGGCATATCTTTAAATACTCCCTTCAAGTGCTTATCATCAGTTAGGTAATCTTATTCTTTAAATTTTTTCAAACAAAAAAAGGGCCCACTCCACGCCCTAAAAGGACGTGGATAAAGCACCTTCACTACTTTATCTAGTATTAAGTTCAATGCCAATAATATACTTTTTTTACCGACATTTGTCAACAAGTCTGTTCGATAATTCTAATTCATTAACCGCGAATACCGCGATTTTCCAATTTATTAGTAATCACTTTTAATTCATTAACATAACCAAGATATTCTTCTTCAGTCATATCAAATGAAGTGAAACAATTCGACATCTGTTTCATAATTCTATTTTTACTTCTTTTAGCTTTCTCAGTTAATGAGACATTCACACGACGTTCATCTTCAGGATCTCTAGTCCGAAGAATCCAGTCATCCTTTTCCATACGTTTTAAAAGTGGTGTCAATGTTCCGTTATCTAGATGTAACTTCGCACCAAGTTCTTTCACCATAACAGGTGACGTTTCCCACAATGAAAGTAACGTGATATATTGCGGATACGTTAAACTAAATTCCTTCAGTGATTCGGTATAAAATTTATTGTAATCTTTTTGTGCTGTGTAAATAGCAAAACATAGTTCATCTTCTAATTTTTCTGGATCATGTTTTAAAGCCATAGGTGGGGACTCCCTTCTATTACTGACTATTTTTTATTTTTAGGCGCTACAATTACTGAGCGCTTAGGTTCTGTTCCTATCGATGTTGTTTTGATTCGGTTATTTCGTGCTAAATAAAAATGAATTTGTTTACGTTCATTAGCAGGCATCGGGTCTAATTGTACTGTCTCACCCGTTCTAATAACATCTTTGGACACTTTAATTGCAAGTCGCTCAATCGTTTCTTCGCGGCGTTTACGATAGCCACCAACATCTAAAATAACATTCATTCTGCTAACTGCTTTTTGGTTCATATTAACTTGTGCTAAATACTGCAAAGCATTTAAACTCTTACCATGCTTACCAATTAATAATCCTTGTTTACTCGTATTAAAATCGTATGTTACCTGACGGCGTTCAAATTGGACGTTAATTTCTGTATCAATACCCATTAATTCTGTAATGTCGGCCAAATAATAACCAACATCATGAACTGCTTTTTCATTAAGTTGACTTCTAGCTGATTTTTCTGCTGCCGTTAGAGGTTTTGATATAACACTATCTTTTTTTTCATCAATAATTTTCTTGCTTACCGGTTTTTCTGTTATTTTTTTTTCAATTAATTCAACTTCCGCCTTTTGGCGGCCAAAAAATAAAAATCCAGACTTACCTTCATTGATTATTTTAATTTCAATCTGTGTTTTTTCAAGCTTTAATGCAGCCAAACCGTTACTCACAGCTTGATCAACATTTTTTCCAGTAAATATGGGCATGTTCATCCTCCAAATATAATTATCATCGTTATATTATAGCACTAATTGGCCCCTTATCTATACCCTTTTTCAGAACGATTTTTTTGAAAAGTTCTTTCATTTGACAAAATCTATAGGACTCAGCCTATAATGAAAATGCTAAATATAAAAACTTGGAGGATTAATTCTATGAATAAATTAACAGACACATATGAATTAGCAAATGGTGTCAAAATTCCAGTTGTTGGTTTTGGTACTTGGCAAACACCAAGCGGCGATGTTGCTAAAGCATCAGTAAAATCAGCATTAGCTTCTGGTTACAGACATTTAGATACTGCTGAAATGTACCACAATGAAAGTAGTGTTGGAGAAGGTATTGCCGAAAGCGGTGTTGCTCGTGAAGATATCTTTTTAACAAGTAAATTAGCTAATACAGATCATACGTACGATGAAACACAAACAGCATTTGCACAAACATTAAAAGATTTAGGTGTTGATTACCTTGATTTATTTTTGATTCACTGGCCAAATCCTGCTGCTTATCGTGAAGATAATTGGGAAAGTCATCTTCAAGAAACATGGCGTGCATTCGAAGATCTTTATAACGAAGGTAAAATTAAAGCCATTGGTGTTTCTAACTTCCGTCCTCGTCATTTTAAAATTTTGGAAGAAACACAAACAATTACACCAATGATTAACCAAATTAGATTAGCTCCTGGCGATACTCCCAAAGAGACAATTGATTATTGTCACGAACATAATATTCAATTAGAAGCTTATAGCCCATTAGGAACTGGTGCTATCTTTGCGGAGCCAACAATGGTTAAAATTGCCAATCGTATTGGTCGTAGTGTTGCACAAGTTACCTTACGTTGGTCATTACAAAATGGATTCTTACCACTTCCAAAATCTGTTCATGCTGATAGAATTGAAGAAAATACTCATTTATTTGATTTTGAATTATCTGATGAAGACATGGCAGAAATCAACTCTCTAGATGGCGTTGTTGGTTATGCTCAAGATCCAGATACAGCAACTTTCTAAAATGTTTCACGTGAAACAAAAATGCGTAGCCAGATATATTCTGGCTACGCATTTTTAGTTATCTATAGTTTGAAGATGCATTAGGCATGACTATTGCACATATGATGTAGACAATAATACCAGGGAATGCCGCACTCAGGACACTTAAAAGAACGTACCCTATTCTTGTCAGTGTTGGGTCCCAGTTAAAAAATTCAGCAATACCACCGACAACACCAGCGATAATTCTATTATTAGATTTTGTTAATTTTCTCAATTTTAATCCTCCTCTTGTTAACCTTTTATATAATTATATCCAAAATAAAAAACCAAAGCCACTAAATGGACTTTGGTTTTCAAAAATTACTTTTTGTTACGGCCTTTATAAGCTTTCTTTTTCGCTTTTTTAATAGCCTGTACTTTTTCTTTTTCAAGACGTACTTTTTCTTCACGTTCACGTGTAATTTTAAACGGATTATTAATTAACAATGTTTGTCCAACTGAGAATGCATTGGTAATAACCCAATATAATGACAAGGCTGATGGTAAGTTAACAGCTGTCACAAGAATCATTATTGGTGTACCATAAACCATCATCGTTGACATTGAGTTAGCTTCAGGTTGGGACATAACACCCAACTTAGAAACAAAATAAGTTAAGATTGCAGCAAAAATTGGTAAGATGAAATACGGATCTTTATCACCAAGCTGTAACCATAAAAATTCACCCGTCTTCAAAACGTTTGTTCTCAAAATAGCTTGATAAAGAGCTAATAAAATCGGCATCTGTACTAATAGTGGTAAACATCCAGCAACAGGATTAATGCCTGCTTCTGCATATAATTTCTGTTGTTCTTCACGTAATTTTTGAACAGTTGCAGCATCTTTACCAGAGTGCTTAGCTTGAAGTGCCTTCAATTGAGGTTGTACTTCAGCTGTTTTACGCATACTTTTTGTTTGATAAATCATTAATGGTAATAAAATAACTCTAATGATTATGGTAAAGATGATAATACCAACACCATAGTTTCCACCAAATAATTTTGAAAGGAAAATAATAGCCTTAGAGAAACTAAGAATGATACCGCCATCCCAAATTCCTGTACTATTTTCCGTTATTGGTGTTGTACTACATCCCGCTAGGACTAACATTAACCCCAACATACTTAATAGGACTAAAAATCGCTTACTCTTCTTTTTCACAAGAATACCCTCGCTCACTTTATTAGTCTAAAATTTTAGCTATTTTTAAAACATGTGTTAATTGTTTCTTTGATTCCTCTTGTGACAACCAAGCAACAGATGGTCTAGCAATAACCAAAAAATCACAATCTTGTTTAAGATCTGGTTTCAATTCTAACAATGATTGACGAATACGACGTTTAACCCAATTACGAGCAACAGCATTCCCAATACGTTTTCCAACTGAAATTCCGACTCTAAAATGAGCTTGTTCTGGTTTTTCCATCATATATATAACATACTTTCGGTTCGCACAAGATTGACCTTTTTTAAAAACGGTTTGGAACTCTGCTTCTTTTTTAACGCGATATGATTTTCTCATGTAATATCTCCAGTTAAATAGATACTGTATCTTTGTAATAAAAAAAACCACTGAAATCAGTGGTCTATGCAGACAATACTTTTCTACCTTTACGGCGTCTACGTGCTAAGACGTTACGGCCGCCTTTTGTACTCATGCGTTTACGGAAACCATGCACGCGTTCACGGTGACGTTTTTTAGGTTGGTATGTTCTTTTCATAATTTAGGCACCTCCTTAAATACTTAATGTTTCAACTAATCGGTATCTTGATAAAAATAAGATACCAGTGACGTCAATTTCACTTACCGGAATATAATACCATACTTCTTTCTTCTATGAAAGAAAATTATTAGAATTCAATGTAATTTAGTTATCCACACTTTTTCACTATTTATTTTTTAGTTGTGGATGAGTTGTGAAACACATCTTGTCGTCCACAACTCGGAACACACACTTTTTCACAATAAACAGCCTGTTAATAAGTTATACACACCCTTAACTAAAAACTGTTAATAACTAATGAAAACCTTTTAACAACATGCTTTATTTCAATCACTGATTTGTGGATAACATGACAAACAGGGCTGTGCAATCTTTTTATGCCCACCCCTGTGGAAAACTTATTAATGCCCCTGTTATTATTTTTTACACAATTTTTTAAACCTGTGGAAAACTCTTCTTTAAAATGCTAAACTGTAGTTACGATTTATTTAAACAAGGAGGCTTTTTGTGCTTACTCTCGAAAATTTATGGACCTCACTGACCGATTATTTCAAAACGCAACTCAACCCTGTTAGTTACGAAACTTGGATTTCATCAGCTGAACCAAAACAATTTATTAATAACGACCTTATTATTGAGCTACCCTCCCAGCTACATAAAACTTACTGGATACAACATTTAGCACCAAAAGTTGTTGCGTTTCTTTACGAATCAACTGGTGAAGAAATCAATCCCGTTTTAAAAATAAAGGGTGAATTAACCGCGGGCGGCCAATCAACTATGGCATTATCAAATAGTTCAAACTCTAATAACGATAATGTCCCTACCTTTATGCGTGATGCCAAATTAAACGATAGATATACCTTTAGTACGTTCGTTACTGGAAAAGGTAATCAGATGGCCCATGCTGCTGCTTTGGTTGTTTCTGAAGAACCTGGGCGCTTATACAACCCGCTCTTTTTCTATGGTGGCGTTGGTTTGGGTAAAACCCATTTAATGCACGCAATTGGTCACCAAATGCTTCAAAACAATCCTGATGCAAAAGTAAAATACGTTACAAGTGAAGCATTTACTAATGGCTTCATTAACTCACTTCGAAATAATACGCCCGAAGATTTCCGAAAAGAATATCGTAGTGTTGACCTCTTACTGGTGGATGATATTCAATTTTTTGCCGATAAAGAATCAACGCAAGAAGAATTTTTCCATACATTTAACTCTTTATATGATGATAAAAAACAAATCGTTTTATCATCTGATCGTTTACCAAACGAAATACCAAAATTACAAAAACGTCTTATATCTCGCTTTAAATGGGGTCTTTCAGTTGATATAACCCCTCCTGATTTAGAAACTAGAATTGCTATTTTAAGAAATAAATCCGATGCTGAAAATCTTGAAATACCAGATGATACATTAAGTTATATTGCTGGCCAAATCGATTCGAATATTCGTGAACTTGAAGGAGCTTTAGTTAGAGTACAAGCATACGCGACCTTATCAAACTCAGAAATAACAACGAGTTTAGCCGCCGATGCCTTAAAAAACTTAAGTTTAAAAGATAAATCAAATGAAATTTCAATTGCTATTGTTCAAGATCGGGTTGCTAAATATTTCCATGTTACTGTGGGCGATTTAAAAGGTAAAAAACGTGTTAAAGCAATTGTTATGCCACGTCAAATTGCTATGTACTTAAGTCGCGAACTTACCGACAATTCTTTACCAAAGATTGGATCTGAATTTGGTGGTAAGGATCATACAACGGTTATTCATGCTCACGAAAAAATTGCTGTGATGTTAGAAACTGATGACAAACTTCAGCGTCAAATTTCAGATCTTAAGAGTGAACTTAATCAATAATAGTTGTGGACAATTGTGGATAAGGTAGCTTGTTTACTCACAGGTTATCCACATGTGAATTCTTTTATTTACATGGTCTCAACGTATTTCTTAACATGATTAACAGGCCCTACTACTGCTTCTATTCTTTTATTACTTAATTAATAACTAAACTTACCGGAGGATTTACTATGGAATTTACAATTAATCGATCAGCGTTCATTAAACAATTAACAGATGTTCAAAGAGCTATTTCTTCAAAAACAACAATTCCTATATTAACGGGTATCAAAGTTGTCTTAACTGCTTCTGGTTTACTTTTAACAGGTAGTGATGCAGATGTTTCTATTGAAACTTTTTTATCTGTTGAAGATGAATCTAATAACTTAACAATTGAATCAACTGGTGAAATTGTGCTACCTGCACGTTTCTTTAGTGAGATTGTTAAAAAATTGCCACAAGATACTTTTTCATTAACAGTAACTGATGGTTATCAAACTGAAATTACTTCTGGATCAGCTTCATTCAATATTAATGGGTTAGATGCAAATAACTATCCGCATTTACCAGAAATTGATACTGATGATAATTTAATTTTTTCAGGATCAATCTTAAAACAAATTATTAGTCAAACTGTTATTGCCGTTTCTAATCAAGAAAGTCGCCCTATTTTAACAGGTGTTCATTTTGTCATTGAAAATGGCGAGTTTTTAGCAGTCGCAACAGATAGTCATCGTTTGAGCCAACGTAAAATTACATTGGAAGGCGCAAACGACGCAAAATATGATGTTATTATTCCTGGTAAATCTTTAGTAGAATTATCACGAATGATTGACGATTCTAATCCTGATATTGAAATGCGTATTTCAGAAAACCAAGTACTCTTTATTCTTGGAAATACCTCATTTTATTCACGTTTATTAGAAGGAAATTATCCTGATACAAGTCGTTTAATTCCTAAAGAATCAGCTACAGACATTGAGTTTAATGCGCCTAAATTATTATCAGCAATTGAACGTGCGTCATTACTATCACATGAAAGCCGTAATAACGTTGTTAAACTAGCGATTAATACCGCAGAACAAAAAGTTGTCATTTATAGTAACTCGCCTGATGTTGGTAATGTTGAAGAAGCTCTAGAATTTAGTAATTTATCAGGGAATGATCTTGAAATTTCGTTTAATCCAGACTATATGAAAGATGCTTTAAGATCTTTTGGACAAACTGAAATTAAAGTTGCGTTTACACAACCATTACGACCATTTACCCTAGTACCAACTGAAGATACAACACAATTTATTCAATTAATTACACCAGTTCGAACATTCTAATTAACTGTTAGTGTATGAATAACTAATAAAAATAGAGTAAAAGCAGCCACTAAAACTGCTTTTACTCTATTTTTTTAGATAAATTTAATTAAAATTAAGAAATGAACTTTACAGTTTGGTTTTGACTAAAAAAACAAGGCAATAGTTAATTGTAGTCATTTAATTAAAAATATAGCCTTTTAAGTAATTTTAGAGTAAAAAGACTAATTAAAACTTAAATCGCTTAAATCGGCTTAAAATGAGATGTGAAATTGTAATTTAGCGAAAAAAAAGGTATAATAGAAAAGGAAGAAAATGGAGGTTGACGACGATTGAAATCAGATATTTATTTAGAAACACCTTACATGATGTTACAACAAGTTTTGAAATCAGAAACAATTATTAATTCTGGTGGCGAAGCAAAATGGTTTTTACGCGAAAATGAAGTCCTTGTAAATGGTGAATTAGAAGACCGACGTGGACGTAAATTATACCCTGGTGATGTTATTGAAGTTCCAGGTATCGCAATTATAACGATGCATTCAATGGACGAAAAGTAGGCTTATCAATGTATCTAGAAAATTTAACCTTGAGGGATTATCGCAACTATGAAGATTTAAATATCTCATTTTCACCAGCAATCAATATATTACTTGGTGAAAATGCTCAGGGTAAAACGAATTTATTGGAAGCAATTTATGTGTTGTCAATGACTCGGAGTCATCGAACGAATAATGATAAAGAGTTGATTAAGTGGGATAAGACAGCTGCAATAATCCAAGGTCGAGTGAATAAACAAGTCGGGTCATTGCCACTCGAGATTCAAATTAATTCTAAAGGTAAAAAAGCTAAAGTTAATCATCTTGAACAGGCCAAATTGTCACAGTACATTGGACAGTTCAATGTGATTTTGTTTGCACCAGAGGATTTAGCCCTTGTAAAAGGAGCTCCATCAGTAAGAAGAAGATTTGTTGATATGGAATTTGGCCAAATTAATGCACGTTATTTATATAATTTAGGTCAATACCGAACTATTTTGAAACAACGTAATCAATATTTAAAACAGTTACAGCATAAAAAAGACCAAGATTTAGTTTTTTTAGATGTATTATCTGATCAATTAGCTGCTTTTGGCGCAGAAATTGTACATCAACGGTTAATATTTCTTAAACAACTTGAATTCTGGGCTAATCAATTACAAGAAGAGATTACACAGTCTGCTGAAACGTTAACATTTGAGTATGCTACTCATTTGGAAAATGCCTCAGAAAAAACGATTGAACAGTTATATACACAATTACAAAATGATTTAAAAAAATCAATAAAAAAAGAAATATTTCAAGGGACAACCTTAGCTGGACCACATCGTGATGATGTGCGTTTTTTAATTAACGGCAAAAACGTTCAAACTTATGGATCTCAAGGACAACAAAGAACAACAGCATTATCAGTCAAATTAGCCGAAATTGAGTTAATGAAAGAGGAGACTGGTGAATATCCAGTCCTTCTTTTGGATGATGTTCTTTCTGAATTGGATGATATGCGTCAAACACATCTTTTGAAGACGATTCAAAATAAGGTTCAAACATTTTTAACAACACCAAATTTAAGTGGTATTGCTAGATCGTTAATTAATGAACCTAAGATTTTTCATATTAATCAAGGTAACTTACTCGAAGAGGAGGAACATATAGTTGACTGATCAAGAGAAACAAGCTGAAATAGCAGAAGAATTACATGAAGAAAAAGCAAAAGAATATGATGCGAGCCAAATTCAAGTTTTAGAAGGACTTGAAGCCGTTAGAAAACGTCCCGGTATGTATATTGGAACAACGGCTTCACAAGGACTTCATCACTTAGTTTGGGAAATTATTGATAATGGTATCGATGAAGCATTGGCTGGTTTTGCTGATGAAATTAATGTTGTTGTCGAAAAGGATAACAGTATAACAGTTCGTGATAATGGACGTGGTATTCCTGTTGATATCCAAGCAAAAACAGGTCGTCCAGCACTTGAAACCGTTTTTACGATTTTACATGCTGGTGGTAAATTTGGCGGCGGTGGTTATAAAGTTTCTGGTGGACTTCATGGAGTTGGTGCTTCAGTTGTTAATGCATTATCAACTGAGCTAGATGTTCGGGTTATTCGTGAAGGTAAAGTCTATGGTATGGACTTTGCTCGCGGTAAAGTCAAAACAGAGATGTCAGTTGTAGGTGAAGCCCCTGAAAATGAACATGCAACAATTGTTCATTTTGTACCGGATTCTGATATTTTTACGGAAACAACTGTCTATGATATTAAAGTATTAACAACACGAATTCGTGAATTAGCATTCTTGAATAAAGGCCTTAAAATTACGATTGATGATAAACGTGATGGTGGACCTGGATTACAAGAATTCCATTATGCTGGTGGTATTAAGCATTATGTTGAATATTTAAATAAAAATAAAGATGTTATTTTCCCGGAACCTATCTATGTTGAAGGGGAACAAAAAGGGATTATTGTTGAAGTTGCCCTCCAATATACGGATGATTATCATAGTAATTTATTAACTTTCACAAATAATATTCATACTTATGAGGGTGGTACTCATGAATCTGGGTTTAAGACAGCCTTAACCCGGGTTATAAATGATTATGCTCGTAAAAATAATCTTATGAAAGAAAACGATGCTAATCTTTCTGGTGAGGATGTCCGTGAAGGATTGACGGCTGTTGTCAGTATTAAACATCCAGATCCTCAATTTGAAGGTCAAACAAAAACAAAATTAGGTAATTCAGATGCGCGTACGGTTACTGATCGTACTTTCTCTGAACATTTTACTAAGTTTTTAATGGAAAACCCTAAAGAAGCTAAAATTATTGTTGAAAAAGGCTTATTAGCCGCTAGAGCTCGAGTTGCTGCTAAACATGCTCGTGAAGTAACACGTAAAAAAAGTGGACTTGAAATCAGTAACTTACCTGGTAAATTAGCTGATAATACAAGCAAGGATCCTGCAATTAGTGAATTATTTATCGTCGAAGGTGATTCAGCCGGTGGTTCAGCTAAACAGGGTCGTTCACGATTAACACAAGCTATTTTACCGATTCGTGGTAAGATTTTGAATGTTGAAAAAGCAAGTTTAGATAAAATTTTAGCCAATGAAGAAATCCGTTCATTATTTACAGCTATGGGAACAGGTTTTGGTGGCGAGTTTAATGTCGAAAAAGCTAATTATCATAAATTAATTATTATGACCGATGCTGATGTTGATGGTGCCCATATTAGAACGTTATTATTAACATTGTTCTATCGTTACATGCGTCCACTTGTTGAAGCAGGATTCGTGTATATTGCGCAACCACCTTTATATCAAATTAGACAAGGTAAGATGATTCGTTATGTCGATACTGAAGAAGAATTAGAAGAAATTCAAGGACAATTGGCACCAACACCAAAACCAGTCATTCAACGTTATAAAGGTCTTGGAGAAATGGATGCTTCTCAATTGTGGGAAACAACTATGGATCCAGATGCTCGTCGTTTATTACGTGTTAACGTCGATGATGCCATTGAAGCTAATGATGTCTTTAATATGTTAATGGGTGATCGTGTAGAACCTAGACGTGAATTTATTGAAAAAAATGCCACTTACGTAGAAAACTTAGATATTTAAAAACTTAGTCGTAAAGGAGGTTGAACATTTTGGCAGAAGAATTACCAGCTACAAGCCGGATAAAAGATGTTAATCTTTCCGGAGAAATGAAAAAATCGTTCTTGGATTATGCTATGAGTGTTATTGTTGCTCGTGCACTTCCTGATGTTCGAGATGGGTTGAAACCTGTCCATCGTCGTATTTTATACGGGATGAGTGAATTAGGAATTACACCTGATAAACCATACAAAAAATCAGCTAGAATTGTTGGGGATGTTATGGGTAAGTACCATCCTCATGGTGATTCATCGATTTATGAAGCGATGGTTCGTATGGCCCAAGACTTTAGTTACCGCTACATGCTAGTTGATGGACATGGTAACTTTGGTTCTGTCGATGGTGATGGTGCTGCTGCTATGCGTTATACTGAAGCTAGAATGAGTAAAATAGCTGTTGAAATGATGCGTGATATCAATAAAGATACAATTGATTTCATGGATAATTACGATGGTAGTGAACATGAACCAGTTGTTTTACCTGCGCGTTTTCCTAACTTATTAGTTAATGGGGCAACAGGTATTGCCGTTGGTATGACAACGAATATTCCACCACACAATTTGTCAGAAGTTATTTCTGGATTACATATTTTGATGGATAATCCTGATGCAACTGTGGCTGATTTGATGGAGGCTATTCCTGGTCCTGATTTTCCAACTGGGGCTACTGTTTTAGGTAAATCTGGTATTCGTAAAGCTTACGAAACAGGTAAAGGAACGATAACAATCCGTTCAAAAGTTGAAATTGAAGAACAAAAGAATGGTAAAGAACGTATTATCGTTGATGAACTCCCTTACATGGTTAATAAAGCACGTTTAATTGAACGTATTGCTGATTTAGCTCGTGATAAAAAAATTGAAGGTATCACTGATATTAATGATGAATCTGATCGTGAAGGGTTACGAATTGTAATCGATATTCGTCGCGATATGAGTGCCTCAGTTGTATTAAATAACCTTTATAAATTAACGTTATTACAAACATCTTTCAGTTTTAATATGCTAGCAATTGTTAATGGTATACCAAAAGTTCTAAGTTTAAAGGAAATGCTAGTTTATTACCTTGAACATCAAGAAAAAGTTATCCGTCGTCGTACGCAATTTGAATTGAAAAAGGCACGTGCTCGCGCACATATTCTTGAAGGTTTAAGAATTGCACTCGATCATATTGATGAAATTATTAGAATTATCCGTAGCTCAAATACGGGTGAACTTGCTAAAAATCAATTGATGGGTAATTATGGTTTATCAGATAAACAAGCTCAAGCTATTTTAGATATGCGATTAGTTCGTTTAACTGGTTTAGAACGTGAAAAAATTGAAGAAGAATATCAGAATTTAATGGCATCAATCGCTGATTTTGAAGATATTTTAGCTCATGACTCACGTATTCATGATATTATTTATCAAGAATTGTTAGACTTACAAGCTAAATTTGGTGATGAACGTCGTACTGAATTATTAATTGGTGAAGTATTGAATCTTGAAGATGAAGATTTGATTGAAGAAGAAGAAGTTATGATTACATTAACGCATAACGGTTATGTAAAACGTCTTGCAACTGATGAATTTAAAGCACAAAATCGTGGTGGTCGTGGCGTTCAAGGTATGGGTGTTCATGATGATGACTTTATTGAACATCTTGTGTCGACATCAACGCATGATACCCTACTATTCTTCACGAATGCTGGTAAAGTGTACCGTATGAAGGGGTATGAAATTCCTGAATATGGACGCACAGCTAAAGGAATTCCTGTCATTAATCTTTTAGGGGTTAATTCTGGTGAGAAAATCCAGGCTGTTATTAACGTAAGTAAGCAAGAAAATGATGAACGTTATCTTTTCTTTACGACGCTTAACGGAACAGTTAAGAGGACACCAGTTTCAGAATTTTCTAACATACGAAATAATGGTTTAAAAGCGATTAAATTGCATGATGGAGATGAATTAATTAACGTTGCTATCACAGATGGCACTCAGAATATGATTATTGGAACGCATCGAGGTTATGCAGTGTCATTTGCTGAAAATGATGTTCGTTCAATGGGTCGTTCTGCTTCTGGTGTTCGTGGTATTCGTTTAAGAGAAGATGATTATGTTGTAGGAGCTGATTTATTAGCTGCTGATAGTCATGTATTCATCATTTCTGAAAAGGGATATGGTAAGCAAACACCTGCTTCGGCTTATGCAATTAAAGGTCGTGGTGGAAAAGGAATTAAAACAGCTAATATTTCTGAAAAGAATGGACCAATTGCTGGGTTAGCAACCGTTCAAGGTGATGAAGATATCATGTTAATTACGGATCAAGGTGTTATGATTCGCTTTAATGTGAAGAACGTGTCAAAAACGGGTCGTGCTACTTTAGGAGTTCATTTAATTCGAATTGATGAGAATGCTAAAGTTGCGACAATGGCAAAAGTTGAAGCTACTCCTGAAGAAACAACTACTATTTTAGATGCAGTTGTCTCAGACGTTGAAAGTGAAACAAATGATTTAGAATAAACTAAATTAAAAAAATAAAATAAAATCCTAATTAACGGCGTACTTAATAAGTGTGTAGTTAATTAGGATTTTCTTGCTTTAAGTGAACGGCAGTGATATAATTTTAGTTCGTAAGTGTCTATGGCATTAAATAGATAACTTTCCTTGTTCTTGCCACGAGGTAAGGACCTAAAGTCCATAAGGAGGTGTAAACAGTCATGAGTAAATATGAAATTACTTATATCATCCGTACCGATCTTGATGAAGCAGCTAAAGCAGCTTTGATCGAACGTTTCGATGGTATTTTAACAAGTAATGGTGCAGAAATCGTTACTTCAAAAGACTGGTCAAAACGTCGTCTTGCATACGAAATCAGCGGTTATAATGAAGGTATCTACCATATCATTAATGCTACAGCCGATGACGATATCGCAATTAACGAATTTGATCGTCTTTCAAAGATTAATGAAGGAATCTTGCGTCATATGATCATTAACAGAGATGAAAAATAATTCATTTTAATAAAATAACAGAGAGGAGCAATACATTATGATTAATAGAACAGTACTTGTCGGACGTTTAACAAGAGACCCTGATTTACGCTACACAGCTAGTGGTGCTGCAGTTGCAACTTTTACAGTTGCAGTTAATCGACAATTCACGAACGCTTCTGGCGAACGTGAAGCCGATTTTATTAACTGTGTTATCTGGCGAAAAGCAGCCGAGAACTTCGCTAACTTTACGCATAAAGGTTCTTTGATTGGTGTCGATGGACGAATTCAAACGCGTTCATATGATAATCAACAAGGAACTCGCGTGTATGTTACTGAAGTTGTCGTCGAAAACTTTTCGTTGCTTGAATCAAAATCTCAATCAAGCCAACAACAAGGTAACGCTAATAATCAAAGCAGCGCTCCTCAATCAAGTTCATCATCAAATAACAATGCTAACCCATTTGGTGGCGCAAGTTCGAATAATAATTCAAACACAACGCAATCTAATGATTCAGCAACAGTTGATCCATTTGCAAATAATGGCCAACAAATTGATATTTCTGATGACGACCTACCATTCTAATTAGAGGAGGAAACTCACATGGCACAACAACAACAACGTAGAGGTGGTGGCGGTGGCGCACGTCGTCGACGTAAAGTTGACTTCATCGCAGCTAACCACATCGATTATATCGATTATAAAGATACAGACTTGTTAAAACGTTTCATTTCAGAACGTGGTAAGATTTTACCTCGTCGTGTTACGGGAACAAGCGCTAAAAACCAACGCAGCTTAACAATTGCAATTAAACGCTCACGTATTATGGGCTTATTACCATTCGTTTCAGAAGAATAGTAATATTTAAGGAAGACTATGTAAATAGTCTTCCTTTTTTTTGTACTATCAGCAAGATTTGTGCAGGTAAATGGGGAATGTGATAAAATAGATAACATCTAGGATTTACAGATGAGGAGATACTATGAAAAAGTTCCTTTCAAACGAGAAACTTCCCAGTTTTTTGAAGAATGAACGCTTAAGATGGATTGCAATTTTTATCGTAATCATGTCTTTATTTAGTGTTGTTCTGTCTTTTACAGTTAATTTATTTTTAGGACTTATATTGTTAATTATTGCGTTGGGTGCCACTAGTGCAAGTATGTATATTATGTCCCAAATTACGGCAAATACTAATGAATATATATCTGAATTATCTTACCGTATTAAACGTAGTGAACAAGAAGCGCTTATCAAAATGCCAATTGGTATTTTGATTTTTAACGAAAAAAATGAGATTGAGTGGGTTAATCCATACTTACAACCTTATTTTGAAAAAAATGATATTTTAGGTAAGAAAATAGAGAGCGTCGATGAATCATTATCGACGATTATTACAGATAACGCTGAGACTAAAGGTTTGGTGAAAGTAACATGGCATGAAAAAGATTTTGAAATGATCATTCAAAATGACATTCATGTTGCTTATTTGATGGATATTACGCGTTATTCATCAATTGAAAAAGAATTTGAAGCAGAGCGCGTTGTTATTGGTCAAGTGTTCTTAGATAATTATGATGAAGTAACGCAATCTATGTCAGATAAGAATGTTTCTAATTTGAGTAACTTTGTTACAAATGAGTTATCCAATTGGGCGCGTCGTTATGGGATGTATTTAAAAAGAACGGATTCAGATCGATTTTTTATTTTAGTTCATGCACATTCTTTACAACAAATTGAAGAAGAAAAATTTAAAATTTTAGATCGAATTCGCGATCGAACATCCAAACAAAACTTTCCGCTCACATTGAGCATGGGAATTGCCTATGGCGATGGCGATTTAAATTCACTTGCAAAATTAGCTCAAAGTAATTTAGATCTTGCTTTAGGTCGAGGTGGAGATCAAGTCGTCGTTAAATCACCTGAAGAGCAAGCAAGATTTTATGGCGGTAAAACTAATCCGATGGAAAAACGGACTCGAGTTCGTGCTAGAATGATTTCTCAAGCGTTACAAGAAATAATGAAACCAATGGACCAAGTCTTCGTTATGGGACACCAGAGCCCAGATATGGACTCTGTAGGAGCTTGTTTGGGCATTAGACGAATCGCTTTGATGAATAATATGAAATGTTGGATTGTTTTAGATCAAACTGCTATTCATTCAGATGTACAACGATTGATGGAAGAGTTAGATCAATATCCTGATATCAAATATAATATTATTACACCTGAAGAAGCAGTAGAAAAGGCAACAAAACAGAGTTTATTAGTGATGGTTGATCATTCTAAACCTTCTATTTCTGGTAGTCCTGAATTATATGAAAAACTTAAAAATCGTCTGATGGTTATTGATCATCATCGTCGTGGAGAAGAATTCCCTGAAAATCCAATGTTAGTTTATATTGAACCTTATGCATCATCAACCTGTGAACTGATTACTGAAATGTTTGAATATCAATCAAAAGATAGTGAACCAATTAATAAAATTGAAGCAACTGCGATGTTAACGGGAATCATTATTGATACGAAGTCGTTTTCATTAAGAACGGGTACACGAACATTTGATGCAGCCAGTTATTTAAGGTCTGTTGGGGCTGATTCAACAATGGTTCAAAACTTTATGAAAGAAAATGTTGATAGCTACTTGAAGCGTAATCATTTAATTGATAAAGTAGAGTTCATTAATACTGATTTGGCATTATGTGTGGGTGAAGATGATACGATTTATGACCCAGTTACAGCAGCACAGGCAGCAGATTCATTATTATCTATTTCAAGTGTATCAGCGTCATTTGTTGTAACAAAACGATCAGAAAATCGTGTTAGTATTTCTGCTAGAAGTACAGGGACGACTAATGTTCAAGTTGTTATGGAACAAATGGGCGGCGGCGGTCACTTATCAAATGCTGCGACTCAGTTAACTGGTGTGAGTGTAAGTGAAGCTGCAGAACAATTAGTTAATATTTTAACGACAAAAAAAGATGAAATTAAGGAGTAGTTGATTATGAAAGTTATATTTTTAGAAGATGTTCGTGGAAAAGGTAAACGTGGAGAAATTAAAGAAGTACCAAGCGGTTATGCTCAAAACTTTTTAATTAAAAATGGTAAAGCAAAATTGGCTACAAATTCAGCAATGAGTTCTTTAAAGGGACAACAAAAAGCTGAAGAAAAAAAAGCTGAAGAAATTTTAAAAGAAGCTAAAGATGAAAAAATCGTTTTAGAAGATGATAAGACAATTGTTGAATTAACAGCTAAAGCGGGTGAAGATGGCCGTTTATTTGGCTCAATTCCTAGTAAACAAATTGTACAAGCTATGGAAAAACAATACGGAATTAAAATCGACAAACGTAAAGTTGAATTACCAGAACCAATTCGTGCCTTAGGTTTCACGAATGTACCTGTTAAGTTACATGTTGATGTAACAGCAATGATTCGTGTTCATGTTTCGGCTAATAACTAAAGTAGTATTTATTTGAAAAGCTGACAAAATTTGATTTTGTTCAGCTTTTTTCTTGATTTTGGAAGTAAGGAGAACACGATAAAATGAATAATGACCTATTAACAGACCAAACGCCACCACAGAATATTGAAGCGGAACAAGCCGTTTTGGGCGCTGTCTTTTTAAAGAGTGATGCTCTTGTTGAGGCAATGGAGTACTTGGAGCCTGAAGACTTCTATCAACGTCGCCATCAATTGATATTTGCGGCTATGGTGGATTTGAATGATAAAGATGAAGCTATTGATATTGTTACGATTCAAGATAATTTAACTTCTAAAAATCAAATGGATGATATTGGCGGCGTTAGCTATATTGTTGAATTAGCTGGCTCTGTACCAACGGCTGCTAACGTTCAGTATTATGCTAAAATTGTTGAAGAAAAATCAATGATTCGACGCTTAATTGCGACAGCGACATCAATTGCAACTAAGGGTTTATCACAAGATGATGATGTAGCAACGCTTCTAGATAATGCCGAACGTGAAATTATGAGCGTGTCTGAAAAAAGAAATAGTAGTGGTTTTCAAGCTATTGCTGATGTATTAAAAAGTACATTTACAAATATTGAAAAGTTAGCTAAAGAAGGCGATACAATTACTGGATTATCGACAGGTTATCCAGAGTTGGATAAAATGACTGCCGGATTACATCCAGATGAGTTAATCATTTTAGCTGCTCGCCCGGCTGTTGGTAAAACAGCTTTTGCGCTGAATATTGCTCAAAACGTGGCAACTAAAACTGATGAAACTGTCGCTATTTTTAGTTTAGAAATGTCAGCAGAATCATTAGTTAGTCGTATGTTATGTGCTGAAGGTAGCATTAATGCTAATCACTTGCGAACGGGACAATTAGACGAATCAGAATGGTCAAATTTGATTGTGGCAATGAATTCATTATCAAAGGCTAATATCTTTATTGATGATACTGCCGGGTCAAAGATGGCTGAAATTCGGGCAAAATGCCGTCGATTAGCAAAGGAAAAGGATGGATTAGGATTAATCGTTGTTGATTATTTACAGCTGATTGAAGGTTCAGGACGCGAAAGTCGACAACAAGAAGTTTCAGAAATTTCTCGTCAAATGAAAAAATTAGCGAAAGAATTAAGTGTTCCAGTTATTGCATTGTCTCAATTATCCCGTGGCGTTGAACAACGTCAAGATAAACGACCGGTGTTATCAGATATTCGTGAATCTGGTTCTATTGAACAAGATGCAGATATTGTTGCATTTTTGTATCGAGATGATTATTATGAACGCGATACTGATGAAGATGAAGATGGGAATCTACCTGATCCAAGGGATGAAGATGACCAAAATGTTGGTGAAGTTGAAGTTATTATTGAAAAAAACCGTGGTGGTGAACGAGGTACAGTTAAATTATTATTTGTTAAATCATATAATAAATTCTCGTCGCTTGCCTATATACCAGAAAGCTAGAAAATATTCCTTAGTGGGATATTTTTTTTGAATAAAAAGATAAACGTTCGTTATATAGTTAATAAATGTTTATATAAAATACAAACGTTCGTATTTTAGTTGTGTTTTAACTATTTTATTGCTATAATATTCTAGGATTGTGTTTATGAATTTAAAATATAAATTATGAGGTGGATGAAAATATGTCATCAGTAGTTGTAGTAGGTAGCCAATGGGGCGATGAAGGAAAAGGTAAAATTACAGATTTCTTAAGTCAAAATGCCGATGTTATTGCACGGTATCAAGGTGGCGATAATGCCGGACACACAATTGTATTTGAAGGTAATACTTACAAATTACATTTGATTCCATCAGGTATTTTTTTTCAAGATAAATTAAGTATCATTGGTAATGGAGTTGTTGTGAATCCTAAAGCCTTATGTGAAGAACTTGATTATCTACAAAAACTCGGCGTTAAAGGAGATAATTTACGTATTTCTGACCGCGCTCATGTCATTTTGCCATACCATATCTTACTTGATGGTTTACAAGAAGCTGCTAAAAAAGAAGATAAGATTGGGACGACTAATAAAGGTATTGGACCAGCTTATATGGATAAGGCAGCTAGAATTGGTATTAGAATTGCTGATTTAATGGAAAAAGAAACTTTCTCAGCAAAATTAAAAAATAATTTAGAACAAAAAAATCGTGAATTTACAAAATTATACGATCACGAACCACTTGAATTTGACGATATTTTTGAAGAATATTTTGCCTATGGTCAACGTTTGAAACGATACGTAATGGACACGTCAGTTATTATTAATGATGCACTAGATTCTGGTAAAAAAGTCTTATTTGAAGGTGCACAAGGTGTTATGTTAGATATTGATCATGGAACATATCCGTTTGTAACATCTTCAAATCCAATTGCGGGCGGTGCAACAGTCGGGGTTGGCGTAGGACCTGCCCAAATTAATACAGTTGTTGGGGTCTGCAAAGCCTATACATCACGTGTAGGGGATGGTCCTTTTCCAACTGAACTACTAGATGAAATCGGTGATACTATCCGTGAAGTTGGACATGAATATGGTGTAACAACAAAACGTCCACGTCGTATTGGTTGGTTCGATAGTGTTGTTATGAATCATTCTAAACGTGTTTCAGGATTGACTAACTTATGTTTAAACAGTATTGATGTTTTAACTGGATTAAAAGAAGTTAAAATTTGTACAGCATATGAATTAAACGGTGAAATTATTCATCGTTATCCAGCTAGTTTTAAAGAATTATCTCAATGTAAACCAGTATATGAAATTTTACCTGGTTGGACGGAAGATATTACACAAATGAAAACTCTTGAAGAATTACCTGAAAATGCTAGAAATTATATTAGACGTATTGAAGAAATCGTTGATGTTAAAATTTCAACATTCTCAGTTGGACCTGATCGTGATCAAACAAATGTTTTAGATGATGTTTGGGCATAAAATAAGTAAGTAATAGGTTGATATTAATAGTTAATGTGAAAAAAATCAAAGTTAATACTTTGATTTTTTTTTATTTAATTAATAACTAAGTATATAAATAACCTTAATTAATTAGAGTTTAAAAATTTATATAACTTATATATTTCATAAGTCGAATATGTTGCATGCGCTTTCTTGGGGTGTTATTATCGGTATGTAGACAAATATATTATGAGGAGGAAACATGATGACAAATGAAGATAGATTAGATGCAAAGAAAGATCAAATTAAGGGTAAAGTAACAGAAACTAAAGGTAAATTGACAGGAGACAAGCAAGAAGAAGTTAAAGGTAAAGCGGAAGGTTTCCTTGGTAAAGCTAAGGATAAACTAGAAGATGTTAAAGATGATGTTGCAGAAAAAATAGATGAAGTTATGGACAAACGTAAAAAGAAATAGTAGTTTTATTGGATTCTCGCACTGCTTATTATAGGCAGTGCGAGTTTTTTTATTTCTTTTTATTAGTCGAAGTTAGATAAATAATAGGTATATCTTGTGATTATAGTATCTATCAGTTCATCTCATTCACTCAGATATTCATAGATCTTATTTTGTTTAACTTTATGTGATTAATTAAGCAACGAGGAAAACAAAGATAGTTATTTATCTTTGTTTTTTTGTGTATATAAGTTTAAATGCCTGGTAAAGAGATCCATTAAGTTTCATAGATTGAGCGTAATAAAATCGTTTTATTTGCAAGCGATTTCAAATAATGTTATATTACATATAACGAATAGTTAACATAACAAATAACTATTTAGTATAAATAAAGGAGGAACATATTATGATTTGGTCATTAATTGTAGGTGCTATTATTGGTGCTGTTGCAGGGGCGATTACTAATCGCGGTGAGTCAATGGGATGGATAAGTAACATCATCGCGGGACTAGTTGGGTCAGCTCTTGGTCAAAGCGTTCTTGGTCATTGGGGACCTAGCTTGGCAGGAATGGCAATTATCCCTTCTATCATTGGTGCGATAATTTTAGTTCTAATTGTTTCAGCTATATTTGGTATAAAAGCAAGGAAGTAAATCAATTCAAGAGAGAGGTATGTTTATGAAGAAGAGTAAAAAAATTATTCTGAGTATAGTCAGCCTCGGATACTTGATTGGGCTTAGCTTGCTGATTTGGCCAGAAATAATTGAGAAATTATCTAAAATGCTTGAACATTTTAACATTAGTACAAATTTTCAGAGTAACGATTTTATCTTCTATTATGGAATCGTATTATTGCTATTAACAGTCTTCATATTTTTGTTAATACTTTTGTGGCCTACGCAACTACCAGACATTCCTTTGAAGCAAACTAAAGAAGGAAGACTTGCTTTAAGTAACCAGGGTATTAGCCAATTTATCAAGACAAAGTTGTCTAGTGAGGACTTATCTAATATTAAAGTTACTTTGAAGAATACACGACGTCAGCGAAAAATTCATATTGTTGCAGATTCAGTTTACCAACAGTCTACAGTTGGACAATTACCTCGTATTACGAGTGAATTAACTGAGAATCTCAATGATCTATTAGCTGGATCTAGTCATATTCCTATCAAAGTAGATATTAAGGTAAGTAAAAAATCAAACTCAAAACGTAAAGTTACACGGGTAGTATAAGAGGGAGTGTGCATAAATGAAAGATAAAATGTCAATTAATATTGGAGTTGGTAGTGCTCTAGGATTTATCATATCCTCGTTACTTGTAACTGTAGGATTTTGGAAGACGATTATCATTATGATTGTGACGCTGTTAGCAGGATGGATTGGTTATCTATTTAAAGAATATGATATTGATCTATCATTTATTTCAAAAATTTTTACGCGGAAAAATTGATTATTTAAAAATCGAAAGGAGTTTTAATTATGACTACAGAAAAAACAAATACGCAGGGAACAAAGACAGAAAATACTGAACCAAAGGGGACATTGACATTTGATGACAAGGTTATTCAAAAAATAGTCGGTTATGCAATTGAAAATGTATCTGGTCTCTTGGGTGTGGATGGTGGATTTGTCGCAAATATTAAAAACAAACTTGTAAATAGTGATAATCCAACAGATGGCATCGGCGTTGAGGTTGGTAAGGAACAAGTTGCGGTTGATTTAAATATTATTATGGCATATGGGCACAATGCACATGATATTTATAAACAGTTAACTGAAGTTATTAATAAACAAGTAAAGGAAACAACAGATTTAGCTTTAATTGAGTTGAATGTTGAAGTAGTAGACATTCAAACGCCAAAAGAATTTGATGATTCACAAACAAGTTTACAAGATCGTGTATCTGATGCAGGTAGTGTTATTAAAGAAAAAACAACAGATGGGGTAGATGCCGTTAAAAAAACGACATCTCAGGTAGTAAATAACGATGATGACAGGGTTAAATAGCGTTGGAAAAACAATAAGATTTAAATCTAGTTAAGAGAAATCCGATAGGGTTTCTCTTTTTTTGTTTCACGTGAAACATATATGTAAATGAGCGCACAAAAAAAGCACCTAGCCGCAGCTAGATGCTTCAACATATCTTGCGATATGTTGGGTTTGGCACCCATGGGTGGTTAGGGGCTCGAACCCTAGACCCACGGATTAAGAGTCCGTTGCTCTACCAACTGAGCTAACCACCCAAACCATTAATAATAATTCATCAACGTTAAATATATTATCATATATATTAATAAAAGACAATAACTTTTCAAAAAAGGATTTGGTTAAATTTAATCACTGTGTTTGGCAATGATGATTGAATAGGCTATAATAATGGAGGGTTAAGAAGTTGTATCTAGATTTAATTTTACAGCTTCCTATAAGGAGGATCCACATATGAAAAAAATATTAGTTGTCGACGATGAAAAACCAATTTCTGATATCGTTAAATTTAATTTAACTAAAGAAGGATACGACGTTTATACAGCTTACGATGGTGAAGAAGCCTTAGAAAAAGTTAAAGAAGTTGAACCGGATTTAATTCTATTAGATTTAATGTTACCAAAAGTGGATGGTTTAGAAGTTGCTCGTCAAGTTAGAAAAACTTACGATATGCCAATCATTATGGTTACAGCTAAAGATGGAGAAATCGATAAGGTCTTAGGTCTAGAGTTAGGTGCAGATGATTATGTAACAAAACCTTTTTCTAACCGTGAACTAGTGGCTAGAGTCAAAGCTAATTTAAGAAGACAAAAAACAATTGAGAGTGTTCAAACTGAAGAACAACCACAAAATAGTGAAATACAAGTCGGACAATTAACCATTCATCCTGAAGCATATATGGTATCAAAATATGATGAAAAAATTGAATTAACACATCGCGAATTTGAATTATTACATTATTTAGCGCAACATCTAGGACAAGTTATGACTAGAGAACATTTATTACAGACGGTGTGGGGTTATGATTACTTCGGTGATGTCAGAACGGTTGATGTTACAATGCGTCGTTTAAGAGAAAAAGTTGAAGATAACCCAAGCCATCCAGAGTGGTTAGTGACACGTCGTGGTGTTGGGTACTATATGAAAAATCCAGATTTAGAATAGAGTAGGAGAATAACGATGAAAATGAATCAAAAAATTCGTTTTTTTAAATCTATTCAATTCAAAATAGCCCTCATTTTTGCGTTATTAATTTTAATAACGTTGGAAATTGTCGGGGCTTATTTTGTTAGGCAATTAGAACAGCAGAACTTAGATACCTTTAAGCAACAAGTCCAGCTACCTATATATGTTACTAATTCAATTACGAAGGATTTAGCAAAAACAGATACTGCTGCTGGTGATAGAGATATCAAAAAAATATTGGAAGATGTTAGTAATTCAAGCATCACAGAAATTCGAGTAATTGATAGTAAAGGTACAATTCGTGGGAGTAGTGATTTTAATAATCAAACAGTTGTGGGACAAAAAACGACAGATGCAACAATTAAGCAAGTGTTATATACACCTAAAACGTTTGAAAAAAAGATTTATGATGAATCTAGTGATAAGCGCTACTATGTATCAATAGTACCGTTAGTTAGTACGGCAGGAAATGTAACGACGACGGTTGGGTTTACATACGTTAAGGCCAATCTGGAAAGTTTATACTCAAATATTAACGATATCACGGTTATTTTCGTGACCGCGTCATTTTTTGCAGCTGTTTTAGTCCTTTTGATAACGATAGTTATTTCCCGGGCAATAACTCGTCCGATTGATGAGATGAAAAAGCAAACGATTCGAATTTCTCGCGGAGATTACTCCGGAAAAGTTCGCGTCTATTCTAATGATGAACTAGGACAATTAGCAGATGCGGTTAATAACTTATCTGTGCGCGTTGAAGAGGCACAAGAATCATCTGAAGCTGAACGTCGTCGTTTAGATAGTGTTCTATCACATATGACAGATGGTGTGGTTGCGACGGATCGTCGTGGAAATATTATTATTATGAACGAAGCGGCCTCTACTTTGTTAGACCAAAATGAAAATGACTCAATTGGAGTATCAATTTTGGATATTCTTGATTTACGTAGTCAGTATACTTTACGTGATTTGTTAGAAAATCAAGATGAAATTATGATTGATTTATCTGATGTAGAACATGAACAAATTTTGAATGCTTATTTTTCATTAATACAAAGAGAATCTGGCTTTATTAGTGGTCTTGTCTGTGTACTTCATGATGTTACAGAACAACAAAAGATAGAACGTGAGCGTGAAAGCTTTGTTTCTAATGTTTCTCATGAATTAAGAACGCCTTTGACGAGTATGAAGAGTTATATTGAGGCATTAAATGATGGTGCATGGAAAGATCCAGAAGTTGCGCCAGGTTTCTTAAAAGTTACACAGAATGAAACAGAACGTATGATGCGTATGATTAATGACTTACTTAATTTGTCACGAATGGATTCAGGAACATCTAAGTTAGAGCTTGAATTAGTTAACTTGAATGAATTATATAGTTATGTTCTGGATAGATTCGATATGATGATTAATACTGATGATGGATCAGGTAAAAAATATTCAATAAAACGTGATTTTACTAAACGTGATTTATGGGTTGAATTAGATACCGATAAAATTGTGCAAGTCATTGATAATATTATGAATAATGCCATTAAATATTCACCTGATGGTGGAGAAATAACTTGTCGTTTATTGGAGACACATAAGCACGTTATTTTGAGTATCTCTGATGAGGGCCTTGGTGTACCTAAAAAAGATTTAACGCATATTTTTGATCGCTTTTTCCGTGTGGATAAAGCTAGATCAAGAGCTCAAGGTGGAACTGGATTAGGCCTAGCTATCTCAAAAGAGGTTGTCGAAATGCATAAAGGTAAAATTTGGTTAGATAGCTCGGAAGGCAAGGGTTCAACATTCTATATTTCATTGCCTTATGAATCATATGAGGAGGACCTGTGGGATGAAATTGAATAGATTTATTTTACCAACAATATTATTTTTATTAATTATGACAAGTATCGGGTTATCATGGGTCATTTGGACAAATCCGACATGGAATGGTAAAAGTGAGTCAACGAAAGCCACGAATTCAACGCAGACAGAGTTAACAAAGAGTACTAAATTGAGTGAAGTGTACGCGCCAACGTCTGTTATTTATAATGATAACCAGCAACAAAATGTTTTATATAGTGAAAAAATTAATATCATTTCAAATATTCAAAGAAAGATACGTACATGGAAAGAAACGTCTATATCTGAAGTTTCGATTAAAAATAAAAATGATTATTTAACGTTTTTAAACGCAAAAAATCAATTGGTACTTAGTTACTCAGATGAAATTACGGTTGGGTTATTTAATCAAGTCTTCAATCAGCAAAATCAAAATTATAAAACACGACTTATTAATCGTGTGATTATTCCGCGTGATAATAAGAAAAGTATTTATCTGTTGAGTGACAAAGATAAAAAAATTTATGAGATTTCATTGAATGATGCCTATAACAAAGGTAAAACAATTGATGAAGTTGTACAAAATGAAACGTTATCGAAATTACCAGTTACATTTAAACTGCATAATAATGATATTTTTATGTACTATAATCAAGATTTTAATATAGCTCGTTTTAGGTATTTGGTGGATAAGCAAACAGCTAGCAAGTATGTTGCTAACCTATTAGGACAAAAAGATGGTTCATCGGTCAACATTAAAGAAAGTAAAAAAACAATAACTTACTATGATGGTTCTGATCGACAATTAACAGTCCAAAATGCGACAAATTTGGTTTCATTTGAAGATGATGAAAATTCAGATGCGAAACAAAAAACGAGTCGAGGCAATGCTTTAACTGAAAGTTATACGAGTATTAAAAATACAGGTATCGGATTAGATAATATTCACTTCTACCAATTTAATGGTAAGTCTATGACAACAACATTTAGAAGTTATATTGAAGGGTTTCCGATTTTTAATCAAACCAAACATGGTGTGATTGAAGTTGAGCGACTAGATAATGGTGGAAATAAAATTGATTTCTCATTATTAACGTTACAAATTGCTGTTCCATCTGGAAAAGCAGATGTTATGCTACCAAGTACAGAAGAAGTGTTAAGTAGCTTAGTTACGGCAGGGTATAAAGATGCGGATATTTCAGATATTCAATTAGGTTATCGTTGGGTATCAAGTTCTGATTCAGATTTGGTAGTCAACTTAGAACCCACTTGGTATATCCGATATCAAGATAAATGGAAAAGTTATACTGAATTACTACAAACAGATTAGGGAGGTGAATTAATTGGATTTTAGACGAATTCAAATTATTTTTATTATTGTTTTTCTTGGTTTAAATATCTTTTTATTCACCTCACTACGACAAAATCAACAAATTGAAATTTCAAGTCGAGCATCGCCTGGGACAACAAAAACTGGTACAACGCTTAAAGAAATGCGAGAAGATGATATTAAATATGGCAGTATCTCAAATAAAAAAGAGACTGGTGTATATATGTCTAATAAATCATCCGACGTATTGAAAAGCGATGCTAATCAGCTTCAATCACAAGTTACAACATATAAAGATAATCAATTATCTAGTGTTTTTGTGACACCAATCAATATCGCAGATAGTGAAAGTCCAAATAAAACAATTGATAAGACAATTATGAGTGATAAAACTTTAATTCTACATGGAGACGATTATCGCTATAACAGCAGTCTTTCAACAGAGACAAGTGTTGTGTATTCGCAGGTTGTTTACGATAAAATGGTTTACTCAAATGTTGGACTAATTAAATTTACTATTCAAAATAATAAGATTAGTGGCTATTCACAAACATATATGGCAAATACAGAAAAATTACGTGAAAATGAGTCAATTATTAGTCAACAACAAGCAATACTGATATTGTATCAATATAATCAATTTGCAAGTAAAAGTAAGGTTAAATGGTCTAAGTTAGGATATGCTGAGTTACTCAGTTTGGATAAAAAATATAGCGTCTATATTCCAGTTTGGATAGTAGCTGTTAAGAATCCAAGTAATGGTGTGACGCAGTATAAACAAGTTAATTCATTTTCAGGAGCGATTATGAAGGATAGCACTGATATTTTGAATTAAATGAAGATTAAAAGGATAGAGGCGCAGGCAAGTAATGGATGAAGGAACAGACGATATGAAGATTAGCGTTCTTGCAAGCGGTAGTGCGGGAAATGTCACGTATATTGAAACACCTAAGCACAAGGTCCTTGTAGATGCTGGTTTAAGTGGTAAAAAAATTGCGAGCCTAATGACAGATATTGGTCGAGATATTAACGATGTCGACACATTATTTGTGACACATGAACATACGGATCATGCAAAAGCTGCTGGTATTCTAGCACGTAAGTATGATATGAACGTCTATGCAAATGAGTTAACATGGGAGGCTATGGCTCATACGATTGGTAAAATTCCCGTTGAGAAGAAGCAAATTTTTGAGATGGGTAAAGTGATTACATTTGATGACTTAGATGTTGAGAGTTTTGGTGTCTCTCATGATGCAGCGGCACCGCAATTCTACCAATTTCATCATAACAATAAGTCATTTGTTATTCTAACGGATACAGGTTACGTCTCAGAGAACGTTCAAGGGACAATTTCTGATGCAGATGCCTACTTGTTTGAGTGTAATCATGATATTGAAATGTTACGTATGGGCGGCTATCCATGGTCATTAAAACAGCGTATTTTAGGTGATAAAGGTCATTTATCAAATGAAGATGGTGCTGATGCACTTATGAATGTTATGGGGAATCGGACAAAACGAATTTTTTTAGGCCATCTTAGTAAAGACAATAATATGAAAGAATTGGCCCATCTAACGGTTGAATCAACGATGAAAGAACATGATTTAGCAGTTGGTGGCGATTTTAATATTTTCGATACAGATCCGGAAAAGGCAACAAAATTGGTTGTTTTATAAGAACAATTTTTTCAAATTTTATTCATAAATAGTTCACAATTAACCGTTATTCTTAAAAGAGTAAAAGATTACGTTTAAGGGGGCAGCGACAAATGTGTCGCGTATATAAAAATGTCAGATGAAAATAGAACAGGCTTAGGTAAAACAGTTGTTACAGCGCTTATTGCAGGATTAGTTGGTGGCGGAATTGCATTTGGTGGATATACATTTTACCAAAATAATAATAGTGATAATGGTGCAGTTACAACATCCTCAAATAAATCAGGTACAACTAAGGTAACAAATGTAAGTGTTAAATCAAGTAACGAATCGTCAAAAGCATTTGCTAAAGTTAAAAATGCAGTTGTTTCAGTGATTTCATATACGAAATCAAGTGGTTCAAGTAACAGCTTAACGGATATGTTTGGTGCAGCAGGCGATTCCTCAGCGACAACAGAATCAGCATCAAGTGAAGGATCTGGTGTCATTTATAAAAAATCAGATGGTAGTGCTTATGTCGTAACTAATAATCATGTTATCTCTGGCGCAAGTAAAGTTGAAGTTTTATTGAGTAATGGTAAAAAATTAAGTGCCAAAATTGTTGGTAAAGATGCGATTACTGATTTAGCTGTTTTAAAAATATCAGCTAAAGATGTGACTCAAATTGCCACATTTGGTGATTCTGATAGTATCACTGTTGGTGAAACAGCGTTGGCTATCGGTTCTCCACTTGGATCTGATTATGCGACATCATTAACGCAAGGAATTATATCAGCTAAGAAACGTACAATTGATGTAACCAATGATTCGGGTGTTAAAACAGGCCAAGCAACAGTTATTCAAACTGATGCTGCAATTAATCCTGGAAACTCAGGTGGGGCTTTAATTAATACTTCTGGTCAAGTTATCGGTATTAATTCGATGAAACTAGCAAGTACAGCAACAGGATCTACTAGTTCTAGTGCATCATCAACTTCTGTCGAAGGAATGGGATTTGCTATTCCAAGTAATGAGGTTGTATCAATCATTAATCAATTAGTTGATAATGGAAAAGTTAAACGTCCTGCAATAGGAATTTCATTAATTGATTTAGATTACGTCTCAGCAAGTGATCAAAAGAGTGTCTTAAAATTACCAACAAGTGTTTCTTCAGGGATTGTTGCTGTTAAAATAAATAGTGATTCACCTGCTAAAAATGCTGGTATTGGTAAATATGATGTTATCGTTAAGCTAGGTGGTAAGAAAGTTACCGATATCTCAAGCTTACGAGAAGTTTTATATGAACACAAAATTGGTGATACAGTGGCTGTTGAATTCTATCACGATGGTAAGTTGAAACAGGCTAACATCAAATTAACCTTAGAAGCAACAGATGCAAATACGGGAACAAGTTCAACAAGTAAATCAGCATCATCAGCTCAATAAATAAATATGAAATAATCGTAAATAACTTAATTTACGATTATTTTTTTATTTTAAATAGATATTGTGTATAACTAAGTGGATAGATATTAAGGAGGGTGTGAGTAACGGATGGAAAAGGCAGTATAAAGGGACTTGTTAAATAAAATAGTTATGCACAATTAATTGGATAGGCTGTGACTAACTTTTATTTATTTGATAATTAAAATAAAAAAAGACTGTTATACCAATGTGTAAAGCGTATAATTAAGAAATGATAAATAACACAAAATCTGTGCATAACTAATATTGTGTTGACAAATGGCCTACAAATAAATGTAGTGCCGAACACATATTCCCCGCAATATGTTGTGGTCGGAATTGTGGATATGTGCGTAACTTTGTGTATAACTTGTGAAAAAGGTGGAAATTATGAACATTAAGATTATTGGTGTAGGTAAATTAAAAGAAAAATATCTCAAACAAGGAATTGAAGAGTATGCAAAACGGTTAAGTAAGTTTTGTAAATTTGAAATTATTGAAGTAAATGATGAAAAGGCACCAGAAAAATTAAGTTCAGCAGAAATGATTGATGTTAAAGGTAAAGAAGGCGAACGTATCCTTAGTAAGATTAAAGACAAAGAGTATGTTTATGCTTTAGCCATTTTAGGTAAGGAACGTACGTCGGAAGATTTTGCTAAAGAGATTGCTGATCTTGGAACATATGGACATTCTGACATAACATTCGTTATTGGGGGGTCATTAGGGCTAAGTGAGGACGTTTTAAGACGTGCCGACACACAAATCTCGTTTGGTAAATTTACCTTACCGCATCAATTGATGCGGATGATTTTGACTGAACAAGTTTACCGTGGATTTATGATTAATGCAGGGAGTCCTTATCATAAATAAGGACCTTTCAATACTTTAAGTAACGTAATTTTAGGATATCAGTAGATTTTCATATTTTCCCTTGACCTAGAGCTTGCTTAAAGGTGGATGATAAAAATAAGTACTTTTAAATTTAGTCGTATAAGAGGGAGAATTGATGAATAAAAAGAATTTAATCATCGTGACTATTGCATTGTTGTTATCTAACGCAATGGCAGGTCTTGATGGGACGATTATTAATACTGCATTACCTTCAATCGTTAGTGATTTGCATGGTATCCAATATATGGGATGGATTGTTGCAGTTTTCTTGTTGGGGATGGCAGTTGCCACACCTCTTTGGAGTAAATTAGGCGAACGAATTGGTAATCGTGGCGCGTATCAGTTAGCAACTTTTTTATTTGCAATTGGTGCGGTTTTTCAAGCAACATCAAGTAATATTGTCTTTTTCTTAGTTGCTAGAGTCGTTATGGGTATTGGTGCAGGTGGGATGAATACAATTCCGTTTATTATTTATGCTGATATTTATAAAAATATTAAGAAACGATCACAAGTTATTGGTTATGCAACAGCGAGTTATAGTATTGCATCAATCATTGGTCCTTTAGTTGGTGGCTGGATTGTTGATACGTTTAGTTGGCATTGGGTTTTTTATATCAATGTACCAATAGCATTAATATCGATTATTTCAATCCAATTTTTCTTCAAAGAGGAAGTTAAAAAACGTCAAAAGGGGAATATTGATTACTTGGGTGCTGGAATGATGATTGTCAGTTTAGTGACCTTATTAACAGGTATTCAAATGATTGGTGTTGGGTCAATTAATTTAGTCGTTGGGTTAATTATTGCTGGAATTATCTTGCTCGGTATTTTGTATAGAGTTGAGGATAGGGCCGTTGATCCGATTATTCCCAATCGATTATTTAAAAATAAGAAACTGATTGTTGATTTTATCATATTTGCCTTTTTATGGGGAGCATTTATCTCATTTAACATCTATATTCCAATGTGGGCACAAGGAATACTTGGAATGAGTGCATTGATTGGTGGGGCAACGCAAATTCCTGGTGCGATGACTAATTTATTTGGTTCGTTGTCCGGTCCATCAATGATTCCTCGATTGGGGAAGTACCGGATTATTACAATTGGAACTATTAGTTTTATTATTTCGTTTGCTGGGATGTTAGTTGTAGGTGTGACAGTCCCATTCTGGTATTTATTACTAATGGGTGCTTTTGAAGGGTTCGGTTTAGGAATGTGTTTTAATGTCTTACAACTGAGTGTACAAGAGGATGCGGAGGGTCGAGATGTCCCAATCGCAACTTCATTTGCCTACTTGTTACGTATTTTAAGCCAAACATTTATGTCATCAATTTATGGGGTTATCCTTAATAGTGCGTTGTTAAAAGGCGTTAATCAGTCTCATGGTAAAATTACGATGGAGATGTTAAACAAGTTAAGTGATTCGAAGCGTGTTTCCAGTCTTCCTGAAAAGTTATTACCAGCAATGCGACAGATTATGTATGAAGGGTTGCATAATATTATGGTAATCGCGACAATATTATTGATTATCGTATTACTATTTAATTTATGGATTCAAGCCCAATCTAGAAAACAACTAAGCTAAAAAAGTAAACTCTCTGAAAGCACGGACTATGTACTAAGCCATATCGAGTTGACTGATGAAATTATATAAAATTTAATGGGGTAGATTGATTTATCTGCTTGTAAAGTTATTAATAGATTACCAGCGCAAATTCCTTGAGTAATGTCAATTTATCAAATGCAGTGTATTTAACTCTAGGCAAAAAAATCCCGCCGTGATTGTCGAATGAAATTATATATTTCATCTGACAATTATGGCGGGATTTTTACAAAAAGGCAGATACCTTTTTAAATCGTATTTTTTATAGATAGTAAGCTAGGTCACTTGCTGGAGTCGGATAAGCTAAGATAAGTTTAGTAACATCTGTTTTTGGTGTTTTGTTAGCAATTAATGGTGTTAGATAATTGATAAGTTCTTCCGCAATTGTGGTGTATGCGACAGCACCAACAAGTAAGTTGGATGATTTATCAAAGATAGTTGTCACAGATGCTTCAGATTCTTTAATTCGATTAAAGGAATACCAGTTAGTTGTCTCTTGTACTCTAATGTCATAATGTTCAGGTTCATTTTTAGCTTGTTCAATCGTAATGCCAACTTGAGATAGTTGTGGACTGGCGTAGACAGTCATTGGAATTGGTGGGTAAGTAATTGGACTATTCGATTTTTTAAGTAGTTGGTCTGCAACGTAATGACCTTCAAATGTTGAAACAGGTGTTAACTTAGGTTGTTTACGTGAAACAATATCTCCAATGGCATAAATTCGGTCATTTTTCGTTTTTAAGTGAGAATCCACAATGATACCATGTGAATCTGATTCAGCACCTGCAATCGGTAGGTTTAATGTATTAACGTTAGGTTGACGGCCCATAGCTGAAATTGCTAAATCGACAGTTAAAGATAATCCCTTATCGTCTAACATCTGGAAGCCTAAAGGACCTTCTGTTATTTCTGTAATATTAGTGTCAAAGTGAAAATGGACACCATTAGTTTTCAAATTCTCAATGAGACGGGTTGTATATTCAATTGGAAAACCACGTAATATTTGACTATTATGTTGAATAATATGAACTTCTGAGCCAGCGATAGCAGCTATATTAGCAAGCTCAATTGAAATATAGCCAGCGCCAATAAAGGCTATTTTATCTGGTAATTCTTCAAGTGATAAAAAATCGGTACTTGTTTTTAATAAATGACTGCCTGGAATATCAGGGACTACAGGTGATTGACCGGCCGCAATTACAAAATTATCGGCAGTGTAAGTTTCAGTATTAACGTTAATTTCTGACTTTGAAATAAACTTAGCAGATCCGTGAACAGTTTTAATATTTGCTGCAGATAAACCTGCTAGGGTGTTGGCTGGAACTTTATCCGTATAAGCTGATTTAAAAGCCATCAATTTAGGCCAATCAATGATAGAACTGCCAGTTAGTCCGAAGCCTTGCATTGCTTCTTGGCGTTGTTTAGTTTCAACAGCAGAATAAAGCATTTTTTTTGGGTCACAACCTCGATTAGGACAAGTACCACCCCAAAGATCATTTTCAATGATGAGAACAGATTGCTTTTTACTTAAATCAAAAGCAGTAGAAAGGCCACCAGGTCCAGCGCCAATAATAATTGTATCGTAGTGTGATTGATTCATATTAATATCCCCCATAATAAATATTTAATAATTATACTGATACTAGCATAAAATTGAGAATTAATTAAAAATAATCGCTTAAAAATGTTTCATGTGAAACATTTTTAAAAGGAAAGCATAATTCTTAATTTTTAAAAATAGTGACAGACAAAAAAATCTAGCGTTAGAATATTTTATTTGATTATTAAAATCACAGAGGTTATAGTTTAAAAAGGGCGTTAAGGCAATGTGTGTAAAGGATTTTAGCTATTTATTTAACTATAATTATTTGGGGGTCATTATATGACAGCAACAGTATTAAACGATATTACGAAGGTACTCATTTACACGATTGTATCGTATCCAATTGTTGGAGGTCTAGCCTTTATTGTATCCAGCCTTTATTATAGAATATTTATGGAGAAGAAGGAGCTCCCTAAATATTTAGAGAAGGGGGAACCATTCATTTCTATTTTTGTACCTGCTCATAATGAGGAACAATCAATAGAAGCTACAATTAGACATCTAGAGACTAAGTTAAATTATCCTCTAGATAAATATGAAGTTATTGTAATTAATGATGGTTCAACGGATAAAACTGGTGAGATTTTGGAGACGCTACAAGAGGAGTTTAAATCACGTTTAAGAACGATCACAATTATTAATAATCGTGGAAAAGCAGCTGGATTCAATATTGCCTTGGCATTTGCTAAAGGCGAATTTATTTTATCCAATGATGCTGATTCGAAACCAGAAGTTGATGCCTTATGGAAATATATGTCATATTTTGAAAGAAAAGGTGGCAAGAATTTAGGCGCTGTCACTGGGAATATGTTACCAATTAATAAAACAACAATTGTAGCAGAAGCACAACAGAATGAATTGAATTCAATTATTGGTTTAATTAAGAGATCGCAATTATCTTATGGCGGTTTATTTGCTTTCTCAGGTGCAAATACAATGTATCGAAAAGCAGCCGTTTTAGATGTTGGTGGTTGGGAAGCTGAACAGCCAACGGAAGATATCGCAATTGCCTGGGACATGCAGGCATTAGGTTGGGTGGCTTATTTTGCGCCGCATATTCGTTTTTTTATGGATGTACCTGAAAAGCTAGGTGAACTAATTAAACAAAGACACAGATGGTCATCTGGTGGCGTTTATGTACTTCTAACGAAGACGTTACGCGTTCTACGTCATCCGATTAAACAATTTTCAAGTGTGCCTATTATTATTGATTATGGATTAAGTGTTATTTGGTCAGTCTTTTATTGGTTAAGTATGATTGCATTTCTAGCAATCCAAATTATCTGTATTGTAAATGGAGATTGGTTACAGTTGAGCAATAACTTAGCGCTTGCCTGCATATTTATTTCAATAGAGGTCATTATTGGTTTGATTCAGTTAATCATGGCGTCATTTTTCAATGATAGTGGTAAATCTCTAAAATACGTTATTTTTGCGCCGTGGTATATCCTCATTTACTGGATGGTAAATACGTATACAATGGTAGCTGAGTTAATTCCGACAGTGCGTAAAATTATTACGGGTGAAGATGGTGGCGTATGGCATTCACCTGAACGTTCGGATAGTATTACAACGGATTTAGGAGGCGACGATGATGACAAAAAATAAGCCTGACTATATTGTGAACGAAGTAGATGAAGACGCATTGACGATTGATTGGTTTTTTGGTCAAAAAAATGTAGGTCTCAAACTAAGACAATTAGTATTAATAACAATTGGCTGGATTGCGTGCTTAGTACCAATCAGTATCACGGTTATCTTGATTTTATTTAAAGATAAGGCAATCCCAATTGACCAAACACTATTTACTGAGCTTTTTGATACGATTATAAATACATTCCTACAATACTATTTGTTTTTTATTGCGTTCTTTTTAATTTTGCATATTTATAATTTAATTCTTTCGAATAATCGTCTAAAAAATGATATAGAAAGTTATGATTCAAAATTATTAAAGAAACACACTGACTTAGCTGAAGAAATGTACTATTCAAAATATGGGCCACGAGATCATAGAGAGGGTCAAAATAAAATTATCATACAAGATTATGCCGATATTGGGACATTTGAATTAAGGCAACAATTTGATTACTTTGGAGATGAGGATGAAGATGATTTCTAAAGAGGATAAAAGATTATTAGATGAAATGGTTGTACGAGAAAGAAATATGAAGAAAAGACGTGATATTTCGGGCTTAATGTTACATAAATTAAGATTATTTAAGCGAAGATTGGTTGCGTTTTTAACGGTTTTATCGACCGGAATCCTATTAGGACTTTATATGACATTTGAGCCATTCAAAATGTTATCAGTTGTTAGTATTATAGAAGTTAATGTACTGGTAGCGGCAATTTTATTTCTATTTACCTCATACTTTTGGCAAATAATGCTCAAACACTGGCCGCTAAAACATTTAATTAGTTGGTATAAAATTAAATTGAGGGTAACATATGCGGGCCCACTGCTTGCTTCCAAAAGATGGTTGCAGTTTTATTATAAAGATCGGGATATTTCACCGTATATCCCACAAATATTGTATTACTTACAAAATGAGTCTAAGTTAAAAACAGTCGATGAAGTATTAGCGTTTATTGATGAAGGGACACCTTCAGATGTAGAAGAACATAACGTACTAGATAAATTTCGACGATTTATTGGTGAAACAAATCAAATGGTCCTTAGTACTGCTTCTGCAGATGGGATGCCAGCCAGTCGTCAAATGCGATTTATTGTCTCACCTGATAAATCAAATGTTTGGTATTTTGGTTCAGCTCCGGAAACGCCTAAAATTGCTGAATTGGATTTAGGTAAAGCGGCTATTAATACAATTCCAACGAGTACAGGGATGACTATTGCTAGTAATAGGTTAAGTGTTAAGAGGTCAAAATATAAATTAGAAGATCTAGCAGAGTTGTATCGGGCACAAGTGCCAGGCTTTATGGACGGATTGTTAGAAGAAGATATAGAAAATGAGATTATTTATGAAATAGTGATCAAAAGTGCTCGATTAGATACTTGGACACAGCATGATCAAGTGAAATTTTAAAGGTATTATTAGCAATATTCATTGCTGATAATACCTTTTTTTTATAAATCAAGTAAAAAAACAAACTTTTTAGATTATTTTAAACGTATTTATCTCTATATTTTGACACACAAATTACAGCTAAATTATTAATAGATTAACTGTTACAAAGGGAATAAGAAGGTAATGGTGTATTTGATTTATTTTACATTTATTACGGAATATGATATTTATTACATTATTTCAAGATAATGATATTTGACTGAAATGCTTATGTAAAAACCAACTGATAGTATGAACCTCGTAAGATAAATAAGAAAGAAAAAAATAAATAAAAACGTTTAACTTAAAAGGAGAACTAAATATAATGAAATTGAATAAAAAGATGACAAAATTTTCAGTAGCAATGGTAGCAACAGTAGCAGCAGGTCTTGGACTTGCAGTTAAAGCAGCAGATGCTGATGTATATACTGTAAAATCAGGTGATACACTAAATAACATCTCAGCAACATACGCTAACAAAACATCTAATGATGTCAGTGTTAACGCAATTGTTAAAGAAAATAAAATTAGTAACGCTAATTTAATCTATGTTGGTGAACAATTAACAATCAATACTGACACAGCTGCTAAGGCAACACCAGCAGCAAATACAGCATCAACAACAACTACTAAGGTAGCAACACCAGCTGCAACTCCTGCTAAAGCAGCAACAACAACAGTTGCACCAAAGAGTACAGTATCAACAGCAACTGCAAGCACTACTGATTCATCAAGTGCTAAAGCTTGGATTGCTAACAAAGAATCAGGTGGTTCATACTCAGCAAGAAATGGCCAATATATTGGTAAATACCAATTAAGTTCAGCATATTTAAATGGTGATTACTCAGCTGCAAACCAAGAAAAAGTAGCTAACAATTACGTAACAAGTCGTTATGGTTCATGGAGTGCTGCAAAATCATTTTGGTTATCAAACGGTTGGTACTAAAATTTAAATTATAAAAATAAGAAGCTTTGGATAGGGATATAATTCCTTATTCAAAGCTTTTTTGTTACTTTAAATCTTATGTTAAAATGATAATGTCCAGTAACTAAAGTACGCGAATGAAAGTTGAGAGTTGAATTGAAAAATTATGAATTTTTACTATTTGATATTGATGATACGTTACTCGATTTCGGGTTAACTGAAAAAAATGCATTGGAAAAGCTTTTTTTAACACAAAAAATAGCATTAGATGATAAAATAAAACAAAATTATTTGAAATTTAATCAACAATTATGGCGCCAATATGAGCGTGGTGATTTAAAACGGGACCAATTATTACAAAATCGGTTTGCGATATTTTTCAAAAAACAGTTTAATAGAGTAGTTGATGGTAAAGAGTTGGCTAAACAGTATCAGGATAACCTGTCTGCCGGACATGAAAAAATGATGGGCGCAGATGAATTATTGGCGTCAATAGATACATCTAACTATCAATTGTCGATTATTACAAATGGCGTTGCAGATATGCAGTATAAACGATTAGCAGAATCAAAGTTAGATAAGTACTTTCCACAAATTTTTGTTTCGGAAATGACGGGTTATCAAAAACCATCAGTTGGCTTTTTTAACTATGCCTTTGATCATATCACTGGATTTAATCCCGATAAGGCACTTATTATTGGTGATTCTTTAACGTCAGACATTCAAGGTGGAAACAATGTTCACGTTGATACTGTCTGGTATAATCCGAAAAACATTAAAAATAAGACATCGATAAAAGCGACCTACGAAATTGATGATCTGTTAGCCATAAATAATATAATATAAGAATAGTCTTAAATCAGAGGAATGGTGAAATAATGAAAGATGCTAAAATGATGAAAAATGTTAAAAAGATTATTACGTATGCTATTTTTGTGCTTGCTACCTATTTTTTATTTTCACAAGTTTTATCAGTGTCAGAAATAGCAACGGATCGCTCTTTTATGGAGATTGCAAAAGCAGAACCAGTCATATTTATTAGTATCTTTTTTATAATTTATAGTTTATTTATGATAATTAGCATTGCTTTTTTCTATTTTTCTCATATCTTATTAAAAATTAAAGGGAAATATGACATTAGTTTACTTATTTTAAATTTTTTCACAGTTTTTTTAACAATATCAACGCTTGTTATTAAATCAGTTGGAGGGGCATTGCCAACAGTAGTTATCAAAGTTAGTTTATTTTTCATTTTAATATCTATGTCCTTATCGACAACTGCAAAATTATTAGCCTTACGAGAAGAACGACTAAAAAAAAGAAAAAAATAGCTTAAATATAGAAGTGTTTTAAAGGAGGTACATATGAAAATTAAAGAACGGTTGGATACATTAAGTGATGCGATTATAGCCATTATTATTACTATTATGGTATTAGAGATGCCAATTGAGATAAAAAATGGAGAGATCAATTTTTTTGGTCTGTTTCAAGCCATTGGAATTTTTATTGTTAGTTTTTGTTTTGTTGCTAATATCTGGTATCAACATGCGGTCGCATTTTCGGAAGTAAATGAAGTACCAAATAAAATAATTGTGATGGATTTAATCTTAATGATGCTTTTATCGTTAATGCCAACTTTCACACGATTAATGACAAGTGATACTGTCCGAGAAACAGTTACAATGTATGGTATTTTATATTTGTTAATTATTTATCTATTCAGGGAAATTGTAAAAGAAATTATTCATCAAAAATATACAGAAAAATCTGATATGAAAAAAGTATATGTAACCATTTATGGCAGACATAACACAGAAACCGGATTATTAATATTAGCTTTAATTCTTATAGGCTGGTTTTTCCCTAAAATAACGTTAGTCTTTTTTATTATCATACCAATCCGTTCATTTATTACTAATAGTGCAGATAACAGTGAATTTACTAATATTAGTCAAATGGAACCTAAAGGTACTGAGGCATTCTTAGAGATGACACCTGAAGATAGAGAAAAATTAAAGCCAATTATTACGACACTTAGAAAAGAAATAAAGCAACAAGATCCTGATGCGTGGGAGAATTTTACAGAGGATGCTGAAGAGGCACTCGACGTTAGTGAAGGAACGATACTTAGGTGGTTTCGTCAATATCGTCAAGCCTTTGAGGATTCACAAAATACGCGAAGAAAAAATAAAAAGTATGGTAAAGACCAGTTAAGTAGAGAAGATGATTAACAGTAAACTGTCCATCCAATTTTGGAAAGGGCAGTTTTTAATTACAAAAAATCCCTATACTAGACTGATATTTCAGTATCTAATATAGGGGAGGTTATTATCATTCTTGTGCCATAAAATCTTTTAACCAATTTTTACCTTCGACGAAACGCGTAACAAGCATTGCAGTTGCAGTATTTCCTGTTGAATTTAATAAGGTTGCTGGAATATCAATGATGGTTGTAATAATCAAAATTAATGGAAGAGCAGCCATCGGAAATCCAAAAATTGAACAAATTAATGTTTCGGCTACCATGCCACCGCCAGGAATAGCGCCCATCACGACACCGACCAAGAACGAAACACAGATAATCATAATCATGTTATTTAAACTCGTGATATCTTTACCAAAAACGGCAAATAAAAATGTTGTTTTTAAGATACCACCAATAACTGAGCCATCCTTATGCGTATTTGCACCTAATGGGATAATCGTATTTGCGATATCTTCGCTGACGCCCATTTTTTTAGAATACTCTAGGTTAACAGGGATACATGCAGCTGATGAACTAGTTGCAATTGCTGTAACAGCAGGAGCTGAGACATTTTTCCAAAAAATCATAAAACCAGCTTTGCCACCTGCGATAAATGCATAGAAACTCATCATCACAAAGAAGTAGAAAGCTGTAATACCTAAGTAAAGAATGAAACTGCGTAAATATCCGGCAGCAATTTGAGGTCCTAAGTTACCGATAATATTAGCAAAGAAACAACCTAAACCAATTGGAGCATAAACCATTACATATTTAACCATCCGCATAACTACTACGTTTCCGGCCGATAAAAATTTTGTAAATACACTAGATTCTTTACCGGTTGCTGAAGCAGCTGTACCCATTAAAATCGAAAAGATAATTAGTTGCAACATATTATCTTTTGATAACAAATGATAAAAATCATTAACGGTGAATGTATTGACTAATGTTTCTAAACCAGATGATTTTGTTGATGTATCTTTAACAGTACCCATCAAGCCTTTAATCGTATCAACGTTAACGCCGTGAATAGGGTTAAAGAGGCGAACACCGATGTACCCAATAACACCAGCAATGAAGGCCGTTGTTAGGAAGACAATCAATGTTGTAATCATGATTTTACCAAGGCGTTTCATTTCAGACATTTCTGCGATGGCAGATGAAATACTGAAAAAAACAAGTGGGACTAAAATCATGTACATTAGATTTAGAAAAAGATCTCCTAAAGGTTTAAGAACAGCAGCTTGTTCTTTAAAGATTAAGCCGACAATCCCACCTATGATTAGACCCGAAAGTAATAATAAAGATGTTTTGTAGCGATTAAAAAAAGTAGTCATAAAAAATCCCCTTAAATAATTAGTCTAAAGTCATAAACACTAGTATATCAATTGTTTTGTTTAAAAGCTAAGGTAAAAAAAGGAAACGAATATTATGCAAAAATGAATAAGTTGAATCAATATTAAAAAATGAGATAGTGTTAGTTAATAATGAGTATTTAACCGATTATACTGATTTGAAAGATAGCTTATTGACGGGTTAAATACATTAGTTTACAATTGTAATCATAAGATCAATGAAAGAAGGGCAATACTAATGAATAATAAAAAAATAATTGAAATTAGCGACGCTGAATGGGAAGTTATGCGTGTTATCTGGACATTAGGTCAGAGTACTAGTAATGAAATATTTAAGAATTTAAAAGAGAAAAAGAATTGGCAAATGCCAACAATAAAAACATTATTGGGGCGATTAGTAAAAAAAGGGGCATTATCCGCTGATAAAGAGGGTCGAGCCTTCATATACAAACCCCTAATAGAAGAACAAACGACGATGGATCATGTTAGTCAGTTATTATTTGATCATATGTGCCAGATGAAAATTGGCTCAACAATTGCAGATTTATTAAGTGAAGTTGAGTTAAGCCGATCAGATATTGTGAAACTACAAAGTGTAATTGATGAAAAAAGTAAACATGCACCAGAAATGGTTGAATGTAACTGTTTAGCTGAAAAAATGATGTAAATGTTTCATGTGAAACATTATAAAATTTAAAAAGATTAATTATATACTAGGTACCCGTTAAGTTAACGGATGAAGTGATATTTAATTAGTATGTTTCTAAATAGCCTTATCCCAGTATCTTGGAGTAAGGCTATTTATTTGGTTATAGTACTTATCGTGATTAATAAACGTCCATGTAAGCACATGACCTATTTGCTATATTTTTTCTTCGGAATTTTTTGTATATTTCTTTTTATCGTCATTCAAACACAATATTAAGTCTGCCACAGTGGCCAACTTATCTCCTTTTTTTCAATCTAACATAGGCAGAAAAAATAAATGAGTGTGAATTTTTTTACTGGTTTAATTTTTTATTTCTGTTATTATTTAGGGCGTTAAGACAAATAATATAGATTGGAGAATGATAACTTATGGAAATTGCAGGATTTGGCGTTGAAGAATGGTTAAATGTTTATGAATCTAAGGCTACGTATGATATTGCACAAAGTACGGTTTCATCGATGACAATGAACGAATTATTAAATATTGGTCAAGAAAATGGTCAGGATTTTTATCGTGATTTAGATGCACAAAAGATGAATTATGGTTGGATCGAGGGGTCTCCAGCTTTTAAAGCAGAGGTCAGCAAACTTTATAAAGCGGTTTCGCCGGAACAAGTTTTACAAACTAATGGTGCAACAGGAGCAAATCAACTGGCACTGTATGCGTTGATTGAACCTGGTGATCATGTGATTTCCATGTATCCTAGTTATCAGCAACTCTATGATATTCCTAAATCATTAGGAGCTGAAGTCGATTTTTGGAATATTTCTGAAAAAAATCAATGGATGCCTGATTTGGATGAATTACGTGAAATCATTCGACCAGATACTAAAATGATTTGTTTAAATAATGCGAATAACCCAACGGGAACAGTAATTGAAACTAAACTAATGACTGAAATCGTTAAAATTGCAAAAGAAGTTGGCGCATATGTATTAGTTGATGAGGTTTATTTACCTTTAGATGATACAACGGTCGTAAGTTCAATTGTCGATTTATATGACAAAGGAATTGCGACGAATAGTTTATCAAAAACCTATTCAACTCCAGGCATTAGAATCGGTTGGACAGTTGCTAGTCCAGCTGTTACAGATATTTTTAGAAAATACCGTGATTATACGATGATTTGCGCGGGTGTGTTTAACGATCAGATGGCTGTTCATATTTTAAAAAATAAAGAATTAGTATTGGATAGAAATCGACAAATTGTGAAACGAAATTTAAAAATTTTAAGTGATTGGGTGGAAAATGAACCAGCAGTTAGCTTAGTAGTGCCAAAATCTGTCTCGACTTCATTTATAAAATTTGAAACAATTGAAGATGATGAACAATTTTGTCAAAAATTATTAAAAGATTATGGGGTTTTATTAGTACCTGGAAGCCGATTTGGTGTACCAGGTCATGCAAGATTAGGTTACTGTGCTAAAGAATCCGTTTTAGTAGAAGGATTAAAACGTTTGTCACAAGCATTACATGAATAAGTTTAGTGTATCAAAGAGATATAAAAAGTAGATTTACAAGTTACTTTTTATATCTCTTTTTGTGGAAAGTAAAAGTAGATGACAAATTAAAAAGTGTGAACTAGATCACGTTTTTAATGTAACCGATTTCACATCAGAAACCGCAGACTGTTGATATACTCCAAGCGAAACGACCGGCAGAGGAGGATGTCATGGTAAAAATACAGTAAAAAGATAACGCCGCTATCTATTTGGTATAAAACAATTAAAGGAGGAAATTATAATGGATTCAACGACAACGATGGTAAAGGTACCTAAAAAGAAATTTAAGTTAAAAATGCCCGGCGCTTTTGTCATTTTATTTATATTAACGATTGTTGCAGTTATGGCAACATGGATTATTCCAGCGGGCTCTTACTCTAAATTATCTTATGATCAGGCAAGTACGGAATTAAAAATTACCGATGCACATGGGAATGTCAAAAAGGTTCCTGCGACACAAAATCAATTGGATAAACTTCATGTCAAAATTGATATTAAACAATTTACATCAGGTGGTATTACAGCAGCGGTATCAATACCTAATACATATCAGCGACTGAAGCAAAATCCGGCAGGACCAGCTGATATCACAAATAGTATGGTTAACGGGACAATCGAAGCTGTAGATATTATGGTCTTTATTTTAGTCCTGGGTGGTTTAATTGGTGTTGTTAAAGTCAGCGGCGCATTTGAATCGGGTTTAATTGCGCTAACTAAGAAAACCAAAGGTCATGAATTTTTATCGATTTTCTTTGTTTCAATCTTAATGGTTTTAGGCGGAACCCTTTGCGGGATTGAAGAAGAGGCAGTGGCCTTTTATCCAATATTAGTACCAGTATTTATCGCGATGGGCTATGACTCGATAGTCTGCGTGGGGGCAATTTTCTTATCCAGTTCTATTGGGACCACGTTCTCTACGATTAATCCGTTCTCAGTTGTTATTGCGTCAAATGCAGCCGGAATTGATTTTACGCAAGGTATGATTTGGCGGATTGTTGGTTTGATTGTCGGGTCTATTTTCTTAATTATTTATTTAGGACGTTATAGTAAAAAGGTTAAGGATGATCCAACAGCTTCAATTACTTATGAAGATAGTAAAGACTTTAATCGATTATGGTCAGTATCTTCAGGTGAGGGTGGTAATAAATCAGTTTTCACTATTCGTAAGAAAATTATTCTATTATTATTTGTTGTGACATTCCCAATCATGGTTTGGGGCGTTATGGCAAAAGGTTGGTGGTTCCCAACGATGGCATCTTCATTCTTGGTATTCGCTATCGCCATTATGTTCTTAACAGGTACAGGTCGAGATGGTCTAGGTGAAAAGGGTGTTATTGATGCTTTTGTCGGTGGTGCATCTAGTTTAGTTGGGGTGTCATTTATTATTGGCCTTGCTAGAGGGATAAATATCGTATTAAATCAAGGATTGATCTCAGATACTATTCTTCAATATGCGTCATCTTTAGTCGTTGGCGTGAGTGGACCAATTTTCATAATTATCATGATGATTATTTTCTTCTTCCTTGGATTTATCGTACCTTCTTCATCCGGATTAGCTGTTTTAGCAATGCCAATATTTGCGCCATTAGCTGATTCTGCAGATATTCCAAGATTTATTGTCGTTTCTGCCTATCAATTTGGACAGTATGCAATGCTCTTCTTGGCACCAACAGGGTTAGTTATGGCAACACTTCAAATGTTAAATATCAGATATTCGCATTGGGTAAAATTCGTTTGGCCCGTCGTTGTCTTTGTTCTTTTATTTGGTGGTGCACTCTTAGTGTTGCAAGTCTTAATTTATTAAATTAAAAAGTATCATAAAAATAATGTATTTTTAATGTTTCTCATTTAATAATTTTTAAAACACGGTAGTGGAAGCGTTTTATAGATGTAATATACGATATTGAACCGTAAAAATCCTCATAATGAGAAATAGTTCACATTATGAATGTAAGCGTTTACTAATACGGACCAATTATTCCTGTTATGCTATGCATGTAATAAATATATGGGAGGTAATCATTATGACAAGTCCAGTACATGTAACATCAGAAATCGGAACTCTTAAAACAGTTTTGTTAAAGAGACCCGGTAAAGAAGTTGAAAACTTAACACCAGATATCATGGGTCGTCTTTTATTTGACGATATTCCATACTTACCTGAAATTCAAAGAGAACATGATTTTTTCGCAAAAACGTTGCAAGACAATGGCGTTGAAACAATTTATCTTGAAACATTGGCTGCAGAAGCTTTAGATGCAGGAAATGTAAAAGAAGAATTCTTGGAAAAAATGTTAGATGAATCAGGTTTAGTTTCTAGCACACTCCATGCTGCATTGAAAGAATACTTACTTTCAATGGAAACACAAGATATGGTTGATAAAATTATGGCTGGCGTTAGAACAAATGAAATCGATTACAAGTCAAATGCTTTAGTTGATTTAAGTTCTTCTGAAGACTATCCATTCTTTATGGATCCAATGCCTAACCTTTACTTTACACGTGACCCAGCAGCATCAATGGGCGATGGTTTAACAATTAACCGCATGACATTCGCTGCACGTCGTCGTGAATCATTATTTATGGAATACATTATGGAATACCATCCACGTTTTGCTAATAAAGGCGTAAACGTATGGCGTAGTCGTAACCATCTTGACCGTATGGAAGGTGGAGACGAATTAATTTTAAACGACCACGTTCTTGCAATTGGTATTTCACAACGTACTTCAGCTCGTTCAATCGAAGAATTAGCACAAGTATTATTTGCAAAACACAGTGGTTTTGATAAGATTTTAGCAATTAAAATCCCTAATAACCGTGCAATGATGCATTTGGATACAGTGTTCACAATGATTGATTACGATAAATTTACAATTCATCCAGGAATCCAAGATAATGGCGGAAACGTTGATACATTTATCTTAGAACCAGGTAAAGATAACCACATTAACATTTCACATCGTACGGACTTACAAAACGTCTTACGTGAAGTCTTAAAAGTACCAGAACTTATCTTAATCCCAGTTGGTAACGGCGATGCAGTAGTTGCTCCTCGTGAACAATGGAATGATGGTTCAAATACATTGGCAATTGCTCCTAATACAGTTGTAACTTATAATCGTAACTACGTTTCAAATGAAGTCCTAAGAAGTTATGGAATTAAAGTTATTGAAGTTATTTCAGCCGAATTATCACGAGGTCGTGGTGGTCCACGTTGTATGAGTATGCCTATCGTTCGTGAAGACTTAAAAAAATAAAATTTAAAAAAGGTGGAAATTAACATGTCAAACACAGTCTTTCAAGGTCGCAGTCTTTTAGCAGAAAAAGATTTTACTCCAGAAGAATTAGAATATTTAATCGATTTCTCAATTCATTTAAAAGATTTGAAAAAACGTGGAATCCCTCATAAATATCTTCAAGGTAAGAACATTGCCTTACTTTTTGAAAAAAATTCAACAAGAACACGTGCTGCTTTCACAACAGCATCAGTTGATTTAGGTGCTCATCCTGAATTTCTTGGAAAAAATGATATTCAATTAGGTAAAAAAGAATCAGTTGAAGATACAGCTAAAGTTTTAGGTAGTATGTTCGACGGTATTGAATTCCGTGGATTCAGTCAAGATGTTGTTGAAGGATTAGCTAAATTCTCAGGCGTTCCTGTATGGAATGGTTTAACTGATGAATGGCATCCAACACAAATGATTGCTGATTTTATGACTGTTAAAGAAAACTTTGGCAAATTAAAAGGCATCACATTGACATACGTTGGTGATGGTCGTAACAATATGGCTAACAGTCTTTTGGTAACTGGATCAATGTTAGGTGTAAACATTCATATCGTTGCACCTGACTCATTACAACCAACTGAAGAAGTTCAAAAATTTGCTGCTGAATTTGCTGAAAAATCAGGTAGCAAGAACATGATTACTTCAGACGTTGATAAAGGGGTTAAAGGTTCAGATATTCTTTACACAGATGTTTGGGTATCAATGGGTGAAGAAGATAAATTTGAAGAACGTATTAACACATTGAAACCATACCAATTAAACATGGACATGGTTAAAAAGACTGGCAATGAAAACATGATCATCATGCATTGTTTACCAGCATTCCATGGTATTGAAACTGAATATGGTAAAGAAATGTTCGAAAAATATGGTGTTAAAGAAATGGAAATTACTGACGAAGCATTCCGTAGTAAATATGCACGTCAATTTGAAGAAGCAGAAAACAGAATGCATTCAATTAAAGCAATTATGGCTGCAACTGCAGGAAACTTATTCATTCCACGCGTTTAATAACATTATGATAGTTTGTTTTTAACGGTGAAAGTAACTTAACAGGGAAGTGTCTCTGCAAAAAAATAGGCTGTCATTAGGGGGACTAATCTGGAGCAAGACTTTAGATTAGGTCCCTTTTTATTTTTAATAAAGAAAGTAGGCAGTTAAATTATGGACGAAAAACATACAGTTAAAAAAATTAGTTTAATGGCGCTAGTCGCGTTAGTTATTAGTTCTTCTATTGGTGGCGGGGTCTTCGGACTAACGTCTGATTTAGCCAATGCATCTTCACCCGGTCCTGCACTAATTGGTTGGGTAATTGTCGGAATTGGTATTTTGATGTTATCCCTTTCTTTGAATAACTTATTAAATAAAGAACCAGATTTAGAAGGTATTTTTACCTATGCAGAAAAAGGATTTGGACCATTCGCTGGATTCATCAGTGGTTGGGGTTACTGGTTATCTGCTTGGTTAGGAAACGTCGCATTCGCTACAATTTTGATGAGTGCGGTTGGTTATTTCTTCCCTATCTTTAAATCAGGACAAAATCTTCCTTCAATTTTAATTGCAAGTATCCTTTGCTGGGGGTTAACATACTTTGTTAATCGCGGTATTGAAGGTGCAGCAGCAATCAATGCGATTGTTACGGTCTGCAAATTAATTCCAATTTTTGTATTTATTGTTGTTGCTATATTCTTATTCAAGATCGATATTTTTACAGCTAACTTCTGGGGCACAATGAGTCATAACTTCGTTGCTGGCGATGTCGCTTCACAAATTAAAAAATGTATGATGGTTATGATGTGGGTCTTTGTAGGTATCGAAGGGGCTTCAATGTTGTCTTCTCGTGCAGAAAAGAAATCTGATGCAGGTAAGGCTACAATCATTGGCTTAATTAGTTTATTAGTCGTTTACGTTTTAGCTTCAATGTTACCATACGGTATTTTGACACAAGCACAATTAGCTTCAATTCATCAACCAGCAATGTTATATATTGCTGTTGAAATGGTTGGACCAGTTGGTGGATACGTTATCGGTATTGGTTTAATTATTTCAATTTTGGGTGCATGGTTATCATGGACAATGCTTCCAGCAGAAACAATGTTATTAATGGCAAAAAGTAAATTATTACCCGGTTACTTTGGTAAAGTTAATGATAAAAAAGCACCAACTTTTGCTTTAATCGTAACAGGCGGATTAGTACAATTATTCCTTTTCACGCTTTTATTCACAGATAAGGCTTATAACTTTGCTTATTCACTATGTACAGCTTCAATTATTGTTTGTTATATCTTAGTTGCGATGTATCAAGTTAAATACTCTATTCAACATATTGATGAAAAAGGCAATAAAGCACAATTAGTATATGGTTTAATTGCGCTATTATTCCAAGTTGCCGGGATTATTATGGCCGGTATCAGTTATTTATTACTCTGTTTAATTGCATACATTCCAGGAATTTACTTCTATGGGAAAGCAAGAGTAGCACAAGGTGAAAAATTCTTATCAAAAGGCGAAATAGGTATAACCCTGGTTATACTTATTGGTGCTTGCATTGGTATTTGGTTAATTGCGTCAGGAAAAATGGTTGTTTAATAAATAAAAAATGAGGAGTCGATTAATATGTCAAGAAAAATTGTTATTGCTTTAGGTGGAAATGCTATTTTATCAAAGGATGCTAGTGCTGAGGCACAACAAAAAGCATTGCGAGAAACAGCTGAATATCTAGTTAAATTTGTTGAAAAAGGGGATAAATTAATTATTTCTCATGGTAATGGTCCACAAGTTGGAAACTTATTACTTCAACAAGCAGCTGCAGTATCTGAAAAGAACCCAGCCCTACCATTAGATACTTGTGTTGCAATGACACAAGGAAGTATTGGTTATTGGATGCAAAATGCATTGGATAATGCATTAGTTGAAAAAGGAATCAATAAAGAAGTTGCAACTATTGTGACACAAGTTATTGTGGATCAAAATGATGCTGCATTTAGTAACCCAACTAAACCAGTTGGCCCATTCTATTCAGAAACAGCTGCTAAAGCAGAAATGGCTGCACATGAAGAGATGACATTTGTTGAAGATGCTGGTCGTGGATGGCGACGTGTTGTTCCTTCACCACGTCCAACTGGGATCAAAGAATACAAAACAATCGATCAATTAACAGAGAATGGTGTGATTTCAATTTCTGTTGGTGGCGGTGGTGTCCCCGTTGTTGAAGAAAATGGTAAATTACATGGCGTAGAAGCTGTTATTGATAAAGATTTCGCTTCAGAAAAATTAGCCGAATTAGTAGATGCTGATTTACTTATTATTTTGACGAGTGTTGATAATGTTTATGTTAACTTCAATAAACCTAATCAAGAAAAATTAGAACAGGTAACTGTTTCTGAATTAAAAGAATATATCAAAGAAGACCAATTTGCTAAGGGTAGTATGTTACCTAAGATTGAAGCTGCAATTGAATTCGTTGAAGCAAGTAAAAAGGGTCGCGCAATTGTGACATCTTTAGAAAACATCAGTCAATTATTAGATAATGATGCTGGTACAGTTATCGTAAAAGGCTAATAAAAAGCGATATTTAAGCTAAATTAGCTAACAAAGTTGTAAGGTAAATTGTGGCCAAGGAATATCCATGTTAAAATGATAAAGGAGAGAGTTTAGGGAGTTAGTAATTAGTGGAGGGGATCAAACAATGCAAAAAATTAAAGCAGTACCCCAATATATGCAGTATTTAAGAAAATTGTCAGATTTTGAAACACTGACTGATGAAGAAGCAAATTTACTAATGAACAACATGAGTATCAAATCATTCCAAAAAGGTCAGGTTCTTTTTGACGAAAATGATCAACGTACGCGTTTTTATTTTTTAATAGAAGGCGTAATACGGGTTGAACGATTTGATATTGATGGTGACTTTGGATTTTATTCATATATCAAAAATGACTTAGGATTTCCGTATCGAGGCTTATTAAGTGATAAAAATTACCCTTATTTAGCGAGAGCCATGACGGATATACAAATCGTTTATTTCCCAATGGCCTTAGTTGAACGGATATTGAAGCAAAATATTCTGATGGCTACTCGAGCAATAAGGGAGATGTCAACAATTCTAAGTGCTACAGAGAATCAAGTTCAAAGAATGGTAACGTCGAGTGCTCATGATCGAATTGTACAAGCTATTAATATTTTAGCAGAACAATTAGGTGCTGATTTCACAGAAAAGCATGTCGTTATTCCTTATCGTGTCACGATCAAAGAGCTAGCGTTAGTTAGCGGGACTACTCGTGAAACAGCCGGACATGTGATTAAGTGTTTGGCTAAAAATGAGGAAATCATTTTTGAACGCCAGCAATTAACATTGTTGGAAGGTTGGTTTGCTGATCAGAGTTTTGACCGGCAAGAACGCATCTTTAAATTATAAGCTGAATAAAAAAATGATCATATGACTTTGGCATATTTATTATGGCCAGGTCATATGATTATTTTTTTAAAATAAAATTGTAATTAAACCGATTGCTAATACTACTTGAACAAGCATAATACCACCAGCATAAAGTAATAAACGCTTGCCTTGACTAAATAGTGATTTTAAATTTAAACGAAGACCAATAGCCGCTAAGGCAATTATTTCACACCACGTACTTAGAAAATGTGCAGTTTCACCAATTGGAGAAGGTAAAAAGTGTAAACTATTAAGGACACAAAGTGTTAAAAATCCAATGACATACCAAGGAACTAAAGTTGATTTTTTTGTGGTTACTTGTGACGCTTTTTGGGTAGGTTGATTCTTACTGTGCAAATAGCTAAAAATAGTAATGACAAATACTAAACAAATAATTCTTAGTATTTTGAATAATGTAGCAGTTACGATGACATCCTGATTTAGCATTGTCGCACTTGCAACTACTTGTCCAACAGATTGCACAGTTCCACCGATTAAGACACCTCTGAAAACATTGTTACCACCCCAGAGGAGGGTTCCAATAATAGGTAATGTTAACATTAAAATCGTTCCCATTAGATTAACTAATGTAATTGAAATACCAGTTTCTTCATTATCAGCGTCAATAACTGGGGCAATTGCACCAATGGCTGATGAACCACAAACAGCATTTCCACCGGCCATTAGTAGGTAAGTACCTTCACCGAAGGCTAATTTCTTACCTAGCCAAATTGCAAAAATAATGGTGATACTCATCTGAAGGAAGGTAAAAAGTAAGCCGTTTAAACCAATTTCTTTAATACTTTGAAATGTGATAGTCGCACCTAACAAAAGAACCGAGTATTCTAATAAACGTTTCTCAGAAAATTTAGTTCCGGCCGTTAGTGTGGGTTGATGTAGAAAAGTATTACCTAAAATGATTCCAATGAATAAAGCAATAGTTGCACCACCTAACATGGGTAGCCATAATTTAGCAATAAAATAGCTGGCAAGCCCAATTAGTAAGGCAACGATAAATCCTGGTAGTAAATTAGTTATTTTTTTCAATATGATCATCCTCTCTAAACAATACTTTAACTATAGCTGATTTCTTTTAATTAATAAAATAAATCTTTATAATAAGTACTATTAATAAAACGAATGGAAGTGGTTAATATTTTTAAAAATTTAGAAATTTTTAAATCAGTTTATGAAACAAGAAACTTTACTACTAGTGCGCAATTACTATTTTTATCACAACCAACGATTTCAGTTCAAATTAAACAATTAGAAGAAACATTAGGTGTTATGTTATTTGAAAGAAATGGACGACAACAAATTGTACCGACTGAGAGTGGGACGTTACTTTACCAACAAACACAACAGTTACTAGATTTATGGCAGCAAGATCTATTTGCCTTAAAACATCAAAAAACTGATCAGAAAATTGCCTGTAAAATAGCTGCTTCACACACCACTGCAGCATACTTACTACCTGACTTATTACGTAAAAATAAGGAATCTTTAAAACGATTAGAATTAGAAGTTAGCGTTCTGAATTCATCACAAATTATGGAACAATTAAAGCAACATAAGTTAGATTTTGGATTTATTGAAAAACCGTTGACAGAGAAGAATATAAAACGATACTCGTTGACGACTGATCAATTAGTTTGGGCTGGTAATGAGGATGAGCCGTGGTTACTTAGAGAACATGGATCAGGTGTCTATCATTATTCAATTAACTACTTAAAAGCAAATAATTTAACATTAGAGCACTTTATGACGATTAAAAGTAATTCACTAATTATTCAATTGCTGAGACAAGGTATAGGACAATCAATTGTTTCACAGACTGCACTAACTGATTACCCAGAGATACCAGTCAAAGTACTATCAAAACAGTATCAGCGTGAATTCTACCTTGTTGGAAGAAGCGAACTACCAAAGCCAATTCAAGAATTTGTAACTTGTTTAATAAATGAATCTTCTAAAGCATAGATTAAGGTAATCAGACTTAAGTATAAAAAAATTAGGTTAAACAACTTGCTTACTTTTAGTAAGTGTGATAATTTAAGTTTATTAAATATATTGGGGGTATCAATCATGAATACTAAATTATTAGGATTACATCATATTACAGCTATTACTTCAAGTTCACCAAAAATGTTTCATTTTATGACAGAAATATTAGGGTTACATTTAATAAAAAAAACAGTAAATCAAGATGATGTTAGAACATATCATCTATACTTTACGGATGATATGGGATCGGCAGGGACCGATATTACCTTTTTTGATTTTCCGGGTTTATTTCAAGGTACAAAAGGAAAAAATGGTATTTCGAGAATTGGATTTAGAGTTCCTAGCGATGATGCCCTAGATTTTTGGGCAGAACGATTTGACGATTATGATATTAAACATGATGAAATTGAAATGAATTTTGGCAGTAAAACAATGAATTTTTATGATTTTGATCATGAGCAATATCAATTAATTTCTGACGAACGTAATCATGGTGTGGAAGCTGGGACACCTTACTTATACAGTCCGGTTCCCAAGATGTTCGCAATTAGTGGTTTAGGAACAACAATTATTACAGTAGATTATCCAGAACGTATGGATATTGTGTTAAGACAATTACTGGGATTCGATAAAATTGCCACAGAAAATCAACGTACATTATATGAATTGAACGATGGTGGGCATGGCGCACAAATTATTATAGAAGAAGACCATGATTTACCGAATGAGATTCAAGCATATGGAACAGTTCATCATATCGCTTTCAGGACAGAAGATGAAGAGTCATTGAACTATTGGATTGAACAAATACAAAGAGTTGGTATTAGTGATTCAGGTTTTGTTGACCGATTCTATTTTAAATCAGAGTATTTCCGTCCTGGTGAAGGTGTATTATTTGAAATTGCAACAGATGGTCCTGGATTCTTGCAAGATGAAACATATGAAGAAGCCGGTATTCACCTAGAGTTACCACCATTTTTAGAAGACCAACGTGCAGATATTGAAGCTCGCTTAGTTAATTTCAATTCAGACAAGAAGTTATAGATATGGCAGAAGCAATTACATCTTATAAAGCTGGTAAGGTTGGCAATGCGACAATCTTAATGTTGCATGGAACTGGTGGAACGGAATCAGATTTACTATCAATTGCAGATTTTTTGGCTCCAGATAGTCCTAAAATTGGTATTCGTGGACGGTTAATAGAGAATCGGTTAACACGTTATTTTGCACATTTACCGGATGGTGGTTTCGATTTAAATAGTTTATCTGTAGAGACAAGTTGGTTAATGACTGTAATTAATGAGTTAGCTGTGGAGTACGCTTTTGATCCAGAAAAATTAATTGTCCTAGGTTATTCTAATGGGGCTAACGTTGCCTACCATTCATTATTAACGGGACAGGCACTATTTAAAACAGCTGTTTTACTACATCCGATGGTGTTATCGGAAAATATTAAAGCGACTGCCGATTTAAGTGATATTAAAATTTGGGGTTCATATGGATTTTTAGATCCAATTGTTTCGAAATCAAATTTTGATGAACTAAAGAAATTCTGTCGAGAATTTAATATTGAATTTACCAGTTTTGAGGCTGAACAATCACATCAAATTTCAGAATCAGAATTACGGAATGCTAAACAATGGTTAGATAAGACCAATAGATTAAAAATTGAGGAATAATATAAGATGATTTCATTTAATAGTAACGAATTATCGGCTAAAAATCAGTACAAATTAATGTCTGGTACGTTAATTCCGAGACCCATAGCATGGGTTACCACTGTAAATGAGACGGGGCTAATTAATTTAGCTCCATTTAGTTTTTTTAGTGTTGTATCGGATACGTTGCCATTAATGTCGATTTCAATTAATCGACGTAAAAGTGGTGAAATGAAGCACACCGCGGCTAATTTAGTTAGTTCAAAACAGGCTGTGGTCCAATTACCAACACGTGAATTAATGGAATTTGTTAATCGGAGCGCTGCTAGTTTTGGACTAGACGAGAGTGAAGTTTCCGAATTGAAATTAACAACGGTTCCTAGTAATAAGGTATTGGTACCAGGTATTGATGGTGTTAAAGCGAGGTTTGAAGTTATATTGAATCAGCATGTTCCTATTATGGATGATGGTAAGATTATTACGGATTTATTTATTCTTGAAGTGGTTTATTTTCACATAGAAGATGATGTCTTGGATAAAGAAAAAATGTATATTAATGCTAAAAAATTAGATCCAGTGGCAAGACTGGCTGGACCAGAATACGCTAACTTAGGAGAGCAATATAAATTAATTCGACCAAAATAGTTAATATCAAATTAGTAATTCTTTGATTAACTATTTTTGTATGGATTGAATAATTATATTTCCGTTATTGACGTATATTTAAAGTACTTGCGAGTGGGTCGGATGTCGTTGCTATTGGCCGTCCAATGGTTTATAGGCTTCATTTGGGTGGTGCGAAAGGTGTTCAATCAGTCTTTGAACATTTAGCTAAGTAATTAACAATTGATATGCAATTAGCTGGAACAAAAACAGTTGATGATATTAAAAAAACGGAACTTATTTAAAGAAAACAATAGGGGGATACAATTATGCTAGTTATTAATTACATTCATGGAGAAGAATTACAAGCAACTTACAAAACAGCTGCTGCTTTTGTTGCGATGATGGAATTAGAAGTACCCGAATTTGAAGATTATTATGAAATTACTAAAGTGATAGAAGCTGGTAAAGAAATTGAATTATCGGATAAAACAATGGGCGGTTTATTTAACTTATTATTAGCACGAGGATAATTTTTATTAATAAAAATGGTTCTTTGTTAACTGTTGTTAAATAGTAGTTAAGATACTAAAGTATGACCCAATTATATTTTTATTGGGTCATACTTTTTCATTTATAAGAAATACGTTTGTTATTGAACTAGCAAACATAATAAGCCATTATTTAGTAAGTTCTTTCATATTATTAACTGTTGGGTGTTTCAATTTGTGAGAATAAAAAATACAGTACCAGAAATATAAAAATAATATCTGTTACTGTATTTAAATCCGATTTAAAAGATTTATAGCATAGAGTATTTTTGTTTCACGTGAAACATTGGATCAATTAAAAAATTGATAAATCAACATACTTATTTTGTAAAATCTTAAAATCATAGGTTGCTAGGTTTTGAATATCTTCTAAACCATCAAACATTGCTGTATAACTTCCAGCAAGCATTAGATTTAAAGGAATACCTTTGTTTTGGCGAACCAAAATAACTGGTTTACGATTGGCATGAGCATAACCACATTCCCAAACAGTACCTGAGTCAGCTTCATCATTGTTTTCTTCTAATTGATAATCAAGAACTGCAACAACGATATCTGCTTGATCAATTTGGCGAATATCATTTTGAAAGGTAGCCGTTTGCCATTCAAATGTGCCAAAGTCTGCATCTGGATATTGAACGTTTCCTGGAAGATGAATTGCATCTGCGTTAATTGTTGGATTTTTACTTAGGAGATCGGCTACCAAATCTAATCGTTCTTTTTGTTCTGGACTGAAAAAGGGTCCTGCAAGATAAACGCGTTTTTTTGTCATTGTAAACTCCTTTAATATTAATAATGTAAGTATACTAATAATTAAAAAATAAATCAATGAATAATTCGGCTATTAATCTTTTGATTGTAAATTAATATAACATTTAAAATATATATAGATTAAAAGCGAACTATAAATTCGATTTTGATTATAGTTATTCGTCTGTGATAGCTTTGTACTTTAAATGTTTAACAGAAATAAAGGTAATTATTTTTCAAAAAAGTAAACGCTTTCTTGAATATCTAATTAAAATGGACTAGTATTAATAAGAATAGATAAAAACAGTAAGCGGAGGAGATAAGTATGCAAGTTAAAACAAAGGATTTTGGAAATGACTATGATTTAATAACGATTATAAATGATAATGGGTTTGAATTGTCACTCACAGATTTAGGGGCTAGAATTGTTAGCCTCAAGGTACCCACAAGTACTGGAAAACGTGAAATTGTTCTTGGATTTGATTCAGCAAATGAATACTTAGAAAAAGATAGTTTTATTGGTGCTTCAATTGGTCGTGTTGCTGGACGAATTAAAGATGGTAAATTCAACATTGATGACCAAAACTACCAAGTTCAAATTAACGAAGGAACAAATACGCTACATGGTGGGACACCAGGATTTGATACTAAAAAATGGACATATAAAATAATCGAAGATGAAAATGAAATAGCTGTTATTTTTCATTTAGATAGTCCAGAAGGTGAACATGGTTTCCCCGGAAATATGGCAATTGATGTAAAATATTTATTTAATAATGATAATATTTGGCATCTTGAAACAACTGCTAAAACGGATAAAGATACATTATATAACCCAACAAATCATGTTTACTTTAATGTTATGGGTGACGTAACAGAAACAATAGATGACAATTTATTACAAGTAGATAGTGATAAGTTTGCACCATTAGAACCAGATTCAATTCCAACAGGTAAAAAGATGTCTGTTGATGGAACGCCTTATGATTTCCGTCAAGCTAAGACATTACATGACGTTTTCACAAGTGATTTTGCTCAAAAAAATCAAGTTAACGGTATCGATCATCCCTTTTTCTTGAATAATCCTGCCGTTGGTAAAGAATCAGCAAAATTAGTTAGTCCAGATAAAGAGGTTTCTGTCTCAGTTTCAACTGATGCAACAAGTTTAGTTATTTTCACAGCTAACTTTGGTGAAGTTACACCAATTATGCACGGTAAAAAATTAGCTAATCATGCAGCAATTACATTTGAAACACAGTCAGCACCTGGATCTGAACAATTCCCTGAATTTGGCGATATTGTTTTACGTGTAGGTGATACGTACAAAACAGTTACAGAATTTAATTTAAATTAAATTAAATAGTAATCAACTGAGACAGTCATGGTAAAAATAGTGACTGTCTTTTTGTCGTTAACTTACGAGTGTAAGTCATACCATTTTATTCGAGAAAGATGTAGACTTTAGTCAGGATAAAATGAAGGAGTGGATATATGATGACAGAAATAAAGAGAGTATTAGTTGTTGGATCGAATGGTCGAATTGGCCAAAAAGTAACGAGTAAATTAGCTGATAAAGGTTACCAAGTCTTGGCGGGTTCAAGACATACAGATAATTTAGATCAAGGTAATATTACTTATGTCTACGTTGATTTATTAGAAGGTATAGATAAATTGGTCAAAAATATGCAGGCTGTTGATGCCATATTGTTTGTTGCTGGTTCTGGTGGTAAAGACTTAATGAAGATTGATCTAGACGGGGCAGTTAAAACGATGGAAGCAGCTGAAATAGCTCATGTTAAGCGTTTTGTAATGTTGAGTTCCATTTACTCTTTAGATAGAGAAAAAATTGAAGTTTCATCATTAAGAGATTATATGACTGCTAAGTTTTATGCTGATAATTGGCTAATGAAGAATACGCAATTAGAATATACAATTCTTCAGCCAGGTGCCTTAGTAGATGAGCCAGGTACTGGTAAAGTAACATTAAATGATGGTCAAGCGGGCTCTAACTCACTTGAAAACGTGGCAGACGTCTTAGTTTCAGTTATCGCACACGATGATACAATCGGAAAAGTAATTACGATGCATGATGGGGATACAGATATCAAAGATGTTCTATAAATAGTTAGAAATTTCGACATAAAAAAGAGGATTACTCAGTTAGTTACTTAACGGAGTGATCCTCTTTTATTTAAAGTTATTTAGTTGACTCATTTACGATACCGCTATCTTTGGTTGGTGAAATAGTCCAGAGTGAATCGTAATTATATTTCCCTTTAGTATCAAAAATTGAAGTTTTAAAATCTAAAGTTAGTTTTGCGTAATAATAAGATTTGTTAATTACAGAACTTGTTGTACCATCACTAAGACTTGATGATGGTAAATCGAAAATTGTCTTATTAGAAGAGCTGAAATCAATTTCATTAGAAGTTGCTGGTCTTTCTTCAAAAGTAAGCGTACCACCATTAAAGTATCCCATGACTCTATGTATTTAAAATATCTTTATCTGTAGGGAGATGCTCAATAAAAAATGATGATTTTTTGTTTTTGAATACATGCGTAGAAGGCCACCCGAAACGGTATCAGAAACCATTGAATGGTTCATTTTATTATAGGTGTCAGTGTCAGAATCACTAAGGTTTTTAGCTGAATAATCTTGAATAGTGGCTGTACCATAGCCATTTGACTTAAAATCTTTAGCGAAATATTGACCTTGTAATGATTGAACATCATCAACATTAAATGTGATTGATCCACTAGCAAATCCAGTAACACCAGTCGCTGACCCTAATGGATATTGATCCGGTGGTACGTAAGCCCCGCTTGATTTAGAATTTGCTTGTACACTTTCAGTAAATGTGAAAAATAAAAATAAACCTAAAAAAATACTTGTAAATAACATGTAAACGCTATAGCTGCTGGTATATATAGACCGAATCATACTAATCCCCCCGATAATATTACTATTGAATCTTATGTAAATTATATGGTACTATTAGGTAAAGGTCAACGTCCCCTTTTAGAGCATTGACTTAATCAATAAATAAATGGGAGGAATTTATATTATGAAAAAGAATTTATTTTTAATTGCAGCATTAGTACTTGGCTCAACAGCAGTTGTTGGCTCAAGTGTCTCAGCAGATTCAACAGACGGTAAAGGTACAGCTAGTTTAAACATTGAAGCAGGTGCTTTTACTCAAACAGGTGCACCATCTTTCAGTTTCACAACAAAATTAAATGAAGCATTAGTTACGACTGGTACAGATATTACATCAACTGGTGCAAAAGATGCTTCTCAAACTTTAGATGTAGCTGATTACGTAGGTACAGATAGTGGTTGGAATGTTACTGCACAATTAGGCGTGATGGCTGATGCTGAAGTTAAGGTTAGCTCATTAGATCTTGCAGCTGCTACAGTTAAAACAGACTCAGATGCCACAGCATCTGCTGCTACTTTAACACCAGCTGGTGCTGCAGCTCCTGTCGCAACAGCTACAACAGGCGCTGGTGCTACAACATTGTCATATGCTGACAATGGTGCAACATTAAAACTTGGTAAAAATACTAAAATTGCAACAACTTCAGCTGATTTAACATGGACTGCAACTCAAGGAAATGCTAGCGCAGCAGCTTTTAACTAAGCTAATTAAAACGTAACAGAAAAAAGACCGCCTAAGGCAGTCTTTTTTTTTAAGGAGAATCGAAATAATGAAATTAAGAAAAATAGTTTTAAGCTTTTTTGCTATCGCGATAGTTACACTTGTTACTGTGTCGACCAATGTCTACGCAAAGTCTAATAGTGCCGGATTTACGGTAGCTAAAGTAACACCTGCTAACCAATATCGAGAGGCTGCACAATTTGATATTAAAATGAACCCTAATTCAACACAGACATTAGCGCTGAAAATTAAGAACTTAGAAAACGATACTAAAACGATTGTTGTGAGCCCTAATAGTTCATATACAAATACGAATGGGCTAATTGTCTACGATAAGACAAATGTAAAAAAGCCAGCAACTGCTAAGTATCAATTTTCAGAACTTGTTTCAAAAAAACAAGATGTTGTGGTTGGACCTAAAAAAACAGAAACAGTTACGTTTACGGTGAAAACACCCGCTACTTCATTTTCTGGTATTGTTTTAGGTGGCTTTAACGTACAAGAAAAAGTTATTAAGGAAAAGAATAAAGGAAAAGGTATTTCAATTACTAATCGATTTGCGTATGTTGTTCAAGCAGTTATTAGAGAATCTGAAACGGCCGATAATCCTAATCCAAAAATAACAATTGGCGATTCTAAAGTGGTATTAAACGCACTTAATAAAGTTTCGTTACAAACAAATATGCAAAATGATGTACCCATTGTGATTGGACCAACAACAATTAAAGCAACTATTACAGAAAATAGTAGTAGTACTGTTTTATATGACAAAACAATTAAGGACGTTGATTTTGCACCCAACGCTAAATTTAGCTATGCATTAGACTTAACTAAAGCCAAGTTAAGCGCTGGTAAATATGATGTCCATTATACCGTTACCGGAAATGATAAATCTTGGGAAGCAACGAATTCATTTACAATTACTAAAGCCAACATTAAACAGATTAAATCAGATAATAAGGCAGCAGAGCCTCATATATCTTGGTTATTGTGGTTAATTATTGGTATTATTGCTTTATTAATCTTATTAGTTTTATTCTTACTTTTTATTATTTTAAAAAGAAGGAAAAAAGATAAGGAAGAATCACTAGAAAATAAGTAATCAAAAATGAATGGTAATCAAAAAGACGTCTAATGTTTTATTAGGCGTCTTTTTGTTGATTATATTTCTTATTCTTTTGATGAATCTACAGCGATACTTGGTGAAGATAATGACCAAGTTGCGTTATCTTGAAATTTACCAGGATGAGTAATTTTTTTAGTTTTTAAACTTAATGATAATTGCGCTGAATAGTAGTTTTTGCTAATAACTGATGTTGTGTCAGTATCAAAAATAGTTGAGTTTAAACTTAAAAGAGTATCTTTAGATGTAATTGTTTTAATATCTGAGGCATTCCCATAAGTGATTGTGGAATTACCAAGCATACTCGTTTGCAGTTTCTCAAACCAACCAAGTTGATCGGGTATAAAGAAAGGATTACTTAGTTTATTTTTATCACTTGTACTAACAACTAAATTCCAGTTAAGTCCAAAAGGATTATCGACAGTTAATAATCCAGTTGCAGTTATTGTAGGTGTCTTTTCAGAAGTTCCTGCTGTAAAATTACCAAAATCAAATACTTTTGGATAGGATACCAAAAGATCTCCTGCAACGTGCAAATTGTATGAAATAGGCGTGTAATCCGGATCTAATTTTGCGAGATTTGCAGCAGAAATTGTATCATTCGTTTTACCGCTTAAGATATCATTAATTGTGTGATTATTATAACTAGAATAGGTACCCGAATCGTGAGTTGATGTGACTAAATATGAAATTCTATTCTTATGGAAAAGATGATAACCAATCAATTCATTATCATCAATTAATTTTGAATATGTGGTCCCATCAGTATAAGCAGATTCGTCATATTTATATTTACTATGGTCCGTACTGTATTTTTTTGCAAGGTCGTCCGCATCTTTAGCAGTGATTTCTAGTTTAGAATTTGTAAGTTCAGTTGTTCCATTTTCTGAATATTTTTCCCAAGGACCATTATTGAAACTGTACCATAAGTAATATTTTTCAGTTTTATTAGTTGTAGATTTTGTATCTATATTGACTGTAGTATCAAGTGACTTTTTAGTTGTTTGAACGGTATTTTCAGGTAATTCATCAGTGATATTATTTAATGAATAGTGAAAATCGTAAGGGTCTATCTGTGGAATATAATGAGTCGTACCAGATCCAGTATCTGTAGAAGTATAACCCGGTAACGAAATAGATTTAATAGTAGGATGAGATGAGTTACTTGAATCAGGATCTTTTAAAAAGTCTTGTATAGCATCATCTCCAAAATCATCAGACGCATCAAAAATACTTTGATAGGCAAGGTCACTAGGAACATTTAAATTACCAATAATATTTTGTCCAGTAACAATACTTCCATATAAGAGACCATCGCTACTTGAATCAACGTCGACATCAGCACTAGGTGCTAATACTGAACCATATAAAGGACTCTTCCAACTTCCGACAAAAATCTTACCATTTTCAGTATTAAAATTATTACTAATATGTGAAGACGTATTGTAGACAGATTTCACTTTTTTAGAGTTCTTATCAGTTGTATCAATTGCAACGGGTTCATCGGATAGAAGATTTTTAGCGGTGATATCTGAACCATTGCTATTTTGTCCGGAAAATAGCGTTCCATCACTATTACCAGCCAACTTGTAATTTATCGAAGATCCGTCAGATTTAGGGGGATAAGCATTGAAGGTCATCCAGCTACCTTGATTAAAATTAAAACTGATACCAGCATCATTATTAGAAAAATGCTTATAATTTAACATGAAAAAAGGCATTTTCATTGTATTAATATCAAAATTGACTAAATTAATTTTGATACCAATAGCATCTTCAAACGAAGGAATAGAGCCATCAATATCAGCAAAGACAACACCTTGATCTGTTGAAGCAGTATTCATATCAACGGTTAATTGAATAACCGTTTTACCAGGTGCATATTTTTCAGCATCAATTGATTTATCTGTATTTAAATCAACACGTTTGATAGCATTATTAGATTTAGTGGTAGAACCTGTTGCCTTAGAGTTTGTGAAATTTGTCGAAGTGAAACTAGCGTAATAATCACTGACATCAGTAATATTTTGAGTAGCATCAGCAAATGATGAAATATCATTGCTTGACATAACAGGAAAATCAGAAAGTTTATCAATAGTATCTTTTTTTGCATTAAATTGCTTGATAGCATCAGCGTAACCGGCATTACTTGAAGGTATGGACCAACCAGCAATGGCTTTTGCGATTTCATCATCAGGGGGAGAGTTCTGTAGATAGTATGATAAATCTTTGACTTTATTATCAGATTTTTAAAAAATAAAGCTATTTTTATTACCATACCACTGAATCATATCAGCTCCAGTAATATTTTCAGAAATCATTGTAGGATTAACCTTTGCATAATCAGCATCAGTTAAATTAGCTGTTGAATCATGAGCATAATTTTTTAAGTATTTTATAGAAGAACCTCCGGCGGTACCTGAGGAAGTAAATGTTTTTGCAAAAAATTGACCTTGTAGGGAGTCAATATCATTAGAATTAAACGTGATTGTACCACCAGCAAAACCAGTGACATTCGTAGCAGCTCCCATCGGGTAACCTACAGGAGGTGTATACGAGGTAGCAGCTTGTACAGTATAGGTAGGTAACACTAAAAAGAACAAGCTGAAACAAAGGAAGATAATTGATCGATAGGTAGTATATAAATTAATATGATTGTTTTTTAGCAAAATAAGACTTCCTTTCAAAATAATTAAAAAGATAATTATTTGATTATATATATATTATAGCCTTGCTAGTATAGGATGTGTAGGGATATTGTCGAAGTATTTGGACAAATATAGCTGATAATTTGGATATACGATTAATAATAAAGAAAATGCGCTATTTTTGACTTTTTATTTAATAAAATCCAGTGATGTTTGTAAGTGTCACTATAGATTAAGCCTTTTCAATTTGGTATACTCAATGAGAAACGTTTTATAAAAAGGGAGATAATAAATTATGATTGAAGCAATTAACTTAAAAGCCGGAATGACTTTTGAACAAGGCGGCAAATTAATTAAAGTTTTAGAAGCAAGTCATCACAAACCAGGTAAAGGTAACACGGTTATGCGTATGAAATTACGTGACGTTCGTACTGGCTCAACTGTTGAAACAACAATGCGTCCAGAAGTTAAAGTTGAACAAGCTAATATTGAAACGAAACCAGTTCAATTCTTGTACAACCAGGATACAATGGCTATTTTTATGGATTTAGAAACATATGAACAATATGAAATTCCAAGAGAAATTATCGAACATGAAGCAAAATTCTTATTGGAAAATATGGAAGTTAAAATCCAATTTTACGGTACAGAAGTTATTGGCTTAACATTACCAACTGTTGTAACATTACGTGTTACTGAAACACAGCCTTCAATCAAAGGCGCTACAGCAACTGGTTCAGGTAAACCAGCAACAATGGAAACAGGACTTGTTGTTAATGTTCCTGATTTCATCGCAGCAGATGACGTTCTTGAAATTAATACACAAGAAGGTACATATCTTAAACGTGCACCTAAATAAGATTGAAAAGGTAGTCTCTTGAGACTGCCTTTTTTTAATCATTAAAAACGAGGAGATTACTATGGGAATTAAACTAGTTGCAATAGATATTGATGATACGTTACTAAATCCAGAGGGCAAATTAGCAAAAGAGACAATTGATGCCGTTAAAAAAGTGACACAAAAGGGAATTAAAGTCGTCCTTTGTACGGGTCGACCTTTAGCTGGTGTGGTTGGATTTCTTGAACAATTAGGGATTAGTGGGGATGACCAATACGTCATTACCTAAAATGGCGCAATTATTGAAACAGTAAGTGGAAAACGTTTAGCGCAACATACGTTAACTTTTGACGACTATACAGCTGCAGATAAATTAAGTTATGAATTAAATGTTCATTACAATATTTTAGATGATGAGAGTCGAATTTATACATCTAATAAAGATGTTGGTCGTGTGACCGTTATTCAAGCAGCTGAAAATAATGAAGGATTATTTGTACGAAATCCAGAAGAAATGTCACGAGACTTAACCGTTTCTAAAATTATGTTTGTGGATGAACCTGAAGTTTTAGATGCACAAATGATTAATATTCAAAAAATATTTGATGATAGTTATTATGTTGTACGTAGTTTGCCAGAATTTTTAGAAGTTTTGAATAAAAAAGCTAATAAAGGAAATGCATTAACAGATTTAATCGCAGAACTGGGATTAAAAGAAGAAGAGGTTATGGCAATAGGAGATCAACATAATGATTTAACGATGTTTGCCATAGCCGGAACGACTGTTGCGATGGGAAATGCTATTCCTGAATTAAAAGAAGCGGCAACTTATGTGACGGAATCAAACGCTAATCATGGCGTTGCGGTCGCATTAGAATGTTATATAGATTAAATAACGATAAAAATATAAAAAAGTTTGGAGTCCGCTTGAGATTAGCGAGATTCCAAACTTTTTATTTAGTCTAAAAGATGCTGCTTTGTTAAGTAGTCGTGTGCGACGGTACTTGCTGGGACATTTTTAACATCAACTAGATAATTCATTTTTTGCATATCTGTATCAGAAATTTTTCCGGTTAATTTATTTAAACTTTTTTTGATGGATGGATATTTTTGTAAGATGCCCTTTGCAACAAGTGGGGCGCCTTGGTAAGGTGGGAATAATGACTTGTCATCTTTTAATGTGACCAAATTATATTTGACGAGCTGACTATCAGTTGAATAGGCATCAACTAAATTTACATTACCATTCACAATGGCTTGATAGCGAAGTGCTGGTTCAAAAGATTTAGTGTTAAATGACAAATGATACTTGCTTTGTAACCCTTTGTAACCATCATCACGGTTTAGAAACTCAAGCGTAAAGCCCGCCTTTATTTTTGAAGATACTCGTGATAAATCAGAAATTTTTGATAGATGATATTTAGTTGCAAAGTCTTTAGTGACAGCGACGGCATAGGTGTTTTGATAAGCCATCGGATTTAAATAATCTAAATCGGATTTAACTTTAATTTCGGTTTTTGCTTGCTGGTAGACTTGATTTTCATTTGTACTTTTGAGTGGTGATTTTACTAATTCTTCAAGTACCGTACCTGAAAATTCTGGGTAAATATCGATTGAATTAGATTTTAGTGCAGAGTATAGAAAACTCGTTTTACCAAAATTTGGTTTTAAAGTAACTTTGATATTGGCGTCGTCATCTTGAATTAAATCTTTATACATATTAATTAGAATTTCAGGTTCTGCCCCCATTTTACCAGCAATGACTAATTCTTTTTTCTGATGTGTGAAAGTATTGATTGTGGCACCAACAGCAAATAGGAATCCTAAGGTAATTAATATAATGGTAATTGTTTTTATCTTTAAATTCTGCAATTGCCGGATTAAAACACTGAAAACAATCGCTAGAATAATAGAACTCAGAGCGCCAATAATAATCAAGCTCATATCATTTCTATCAATTCCCAGCAGAATAAATGTTCCTAACCCGCCAGCACCAATTAAAGCAGCTAGTGTTGCGGTTCCAATAATTAGAACAAGCGCAATACGAATGCCTGAAATAATTAGTGGCATAGCTAAGGGTAATTCAAATCGAATAAGTTTTTGTGCACGTGTCATACCAAATGCAGTTGCGGCTTCTTCTAATGATGGATCAATACCAGTTAAACCTGCATATGTGTTCTGAAAAATGGGCAGTAAAGCATAAACAACTAATGCGATAATTGAAGGTAGCGTTCCAATTCCGACTAGTGGAATTAATAGCCCTAGCAGCGCGAGTGAAGGAATTGTCTGTAAAACACTGGTAATTTGCAACATAATTTCTGCTGCTCTTTTATGCTGTGCTAACCAAATTGCTAAAAAGACGGCAATGATGGTTGCAATCAGCAATGAAAGTAATGATATTTGTAAATGTTGAAGGATAGCGGTCCATAAATCAGCACGGTGCAATTTAAAAGTTGCGATTAAATTTGCCATTGATCATCCACCTCGCTATCAGACATACTTGCACCATAACGAATTAAGCATTGGGCATCAACTGCACCAATGAGATTCTGATTGTTATCTTTAACATTTATAATTGTATATTTAGAAAGTAGAGATATGAGTTCTTTAAATGTCGTTTGAGTTGAGATGACGTGATTATTAGCGAGTTCATCAATTGGAAGACTAAATGATTTTTGAATCATTTCAGCCAAATTAAATTGCGTGTTAGATACGTCTAACCCAAAAAACTCTGAAATAAAATCATTTTTTGGTGCATTTCTAATTTCGTCAGGGGTACCAACTTGAATGAGATTGCCATCATGCATAACACCAACACGAGTTCCGAGGCGAAGAGCTTCAGACATATCATGCGTAATGAAAATAATGGTATTGTGTAGCTCTTCATGTAAATCGATGACGATATCTTGTAATGTTTTTTTTGAGATAGGATCCAGTGCACTAAACGGTTCGTCCATTAAAATTAATTTTGGTTTAGTTGCAATTGCTCGTAAAATACCAATTCGTTGTTGCTCGCCACCGGATAAATCGCTAGGCATTCTCTTACGATATGCTTCAGGCGGCAAACCAACACGCGTTAATAAGGCATCGACACGTTCTCTTTGTTTGTTTTTAGGCCATTTTTGTAATTCTGGTAATAAGCTGATATTTTCAGCAACTGTCATATTAGGAAATAAAGCGATCTGTTGTAAGACATAGCCAATCTGTGAACGTAAAGCATGTAATGGAATCTGATCAATATTTTGATTTTCAAAGTTAATAGTACCCGATGTGGGCTCAATTAATCGATTAATCATTTTTAAAGTTGTCGTTTTACCACTACCACTAGGGCCAACGAGAACAAAAAGTTCCCCTGTATCAATATGTAAGTTTAAGTCGTTTAATACGGTAACTGTTTTGAATGTTTTTTTTACGTGTTTGAAATCTAACAAAATAAAACCCTCATTTCGACTTATTTTATATGTAATATATTTGGAAATGGTAACTATTTCGATGTTAATACTACATGAATGAAAAATATTAAGCAAACGTTTGTTCTTGAAATGGTGAAATTAAATTTTGGTGTAGGAATGGGCTGGATTGATGGATGGAGTAAGTCTTAATATTAAAAATAATATGTAGAAAAATTTGACTTAGAGTCCACTCTAAGTGTTTTAATAGAAACTATTGAAGGAGGCGATTGAATGACGAATGAGCAACAATATAAAATTGGTGAGTTTGCTAAATTAGTTGGGTTATCAAGTTTTACGCTGCGATATTATGAAAAAGAGGGCTTAATTAAGCCTCGCCGTAATTCTGCAGGCTTACGTTATTACACGGAACATGATATTAAATGGGTAGGATTTTTGCTTCATCTTAAGGGGACGGGGATGCGGATTAATGAAATAATTAAATACGTTGAACTACGAGCGCAAGGTGATGCAACCATTAAAGAACGACGCGAGATGCTCAGTCAGGTAAAAGAAAATGCGCTGTCCGAAATGGCAGAATTACAGCATAATATTGAAATTATTTCTCATAAAATTGATTGGTATGATGGAAAAGTTTCACACGGAACAAATGAAGACGAAGTGTCAGAAGATATTAGTTTTGAAAAGTATCTAGAACAATTCGCGATATACGATTAATGCTAGGTTAACCGTATAAAATAAAGGGAGGTAATTATAATGAATGAAGAACAAATTAAAAACGGTCTTTTTCCAATAGGTGAAAAAAATGAAGCATACAAAGATTTCTTTGTTGGTCAAAGTTATTTAGATATGCTAGTGGCAGATCCAGATATTAACGTTGGTGTTGGAAATGTTAGTTTTGAACCTGGAACTCGTAATAATTGGCATATCCATCACGACGGTTACCAACTATTATTGGTCACTGCCGGTGAGGGATGGTACCAAGAAGCAGGGCAACAAGCGCGTCGTTTAAAAGCTGGTGATGTTGTTGTCACAAAAGACGGGATTAAACACTGGCACGGTGCTACAAAAGATAGTTGGTTCTCACATGTTGCTATTACAGCAGGAACACCTGAATGGTTAGAAGCTGTTGATGACGAAACGTACGGTAAATTAGAAGATTAATAGGAGGATATTACATTATGGTAAAGAAACAAACAGCAGGACGCGATAACTTAGGCGAATTTGCACCTAAATTTGCAGAATTAAATGATGATGTTTTATTTGGTGAAGTTTGGTCACGTGAAAGTGAATTACCAGCACATCAACGCAGTCTTATAACAATTTCAGCTTTGATTTCAGGTGGTAACTTTGAACAGTTGCCAGTACACATGGCAATTGGCAAAACAAATGGAATTACAAAAGAAGAAATTGCTGAAATTATCACACATTTATCTTTCTACGTTGGTTGGCCTAAAGCTTGGTCAGCATTTAATATTGCTAAAGACGTTTTTGAAGACTAATTATTTAAAAGTGAGACATGAATCAAATAAATACTGACTCCGTACTTTGTCAAAAGTATCGAGTCAGTATTTTTGCTTACCTAATTATTTCTTGAGGTCTTGTCTGATTAAAAGTGAAATGATAACAATCGTAATCGCGGCAATAATAAATTCTACATTCAAAAAGTGTTTATTTATGAAAAATGCCACAATGACTCTAATTATGGTTGCAATAGCTAATGTTAAGATAAATATTTTAATATAATGGACATTTATATAATCGTTTATTTTTTTAAACATGGAATCAACTCCTTCAGTTACCTAATAATAGTGGCACAAATTAATAAGATAAGCGAATTTTAAGTAATATTATATGATTGCCCAGCAGACGTGAAAGCGCTATAATGTAATTTGTAATTAGTTTAGGAGGAGATAGTTAATGTATCAAGCAAATGAAAAACGTTATGATAAAATGATTTATAATCGTCTTGGTAATAGTGGATTAAAAGTTTCTGCCATTGCCTTAGGCTTATGGAAGAACTTTGGGGATGAGACACCTTTAGCAACGCAAAAAGATATTATTGAAACAGCATTTGATAATGGAATTACTTATTTTGATTTGGCTAATAATTACGGTGATGGTGCTGCCGAAAAGAATTTTGGACGTATTTTACGTGAAGATTTAAGTGCCTACCGGGATGAAATGGTTATTTCAACGAAGGCAGGTTACTATATGTGGCCAGGTCCTTATGGTGAATGGGGTTCAAAGAAAAACTTATTTGCCAGTATGGATCAATCATTGCAACGTATGCAGTTAGATTATGTCGATATTTTCTATCACCATCGTCCAGATCCAGATACACCATTGGAAGAGACAGCTGAAGCTTTGGATTTACTCGTTCGCCAAGGTAAAGCCTTGTATATTGGAATTTCAAATTATCGGGCACCAGAAGCTGAAAAGATGATTCAATTGCTAAAAGCTAAAAACACACCTATCGTTGTCCACCAACCTAGATATAACTTATTAGATCGTTGGATAGAGGATGGATTAAAAGATGTTTTAAAGCAAGAGCAAATAGGAACAGTAGCTTTTAGTCCTTTAGCGCAAGGGTTATTGACTGATCGTTACTTGAATGGTATTCCGGATGATTCTAGAGTGAAACGATTTGATACCTTATCTACTGAAAGAGTTGAATCAACCCTTAAAAAGGTTCGTGCATTAAATGAAATTGCAAAAAATCGTAACCAGACCTTGGCTGAAATGGCACTATCTTGGGATTTGAAAGATAATTCTGTTTCGTCGGTTATTATTGGTGCTAGTCGCGTGAGCCAATTAAAAGATAATTTAAAGGCATTAGAGCATTTGGATTTTGCACCAGAAGAATTAGCAAAAATTGATAAAATTGTGAAATAATAAGGGGGTATATAACCAATAATTTATGGTTATATACCTTTTTTATTTACGGAAAAACTAGTATATACATTTATTTTTATTTTTTTATAATAAGTTATAGATTGTATAAGATTGATGCAACAACGATTATCATGGAAATGTAACAACAATCAATGTATATAAGTGTTATAAACACTATTAGGACGTGCACAACATATTGATTTATATATATTTTTACCGTATTCTAAACAGTATAAATATGGAAGATAAAAGGGGAATTATGATGAAATTAAGTATAAAAAATTTTTTGTTTCTAGCTATATTTCTAATTTTTATTGGAGGCATTATTTCAGGTTGTGGTTCCAAAAATAGCGAGTCTAAAAATAGTGAGTCTAAAAGTAGCCAAGTTAAAAAAAGTGATCAAACTAAAAAGAGTAGTAGCGAAAAAAAAGTTTCAGAAAAATCTAATTCAGTTACAGTACATATAAAGGGAAAGTAGGGATGAAAAATGAAAGTTTTTTACAAAATCATAACAACGATGTTTGTTGGCATGCAAGTAATCTCATCACCATTATCAATTATCTGCCAGCCACAAACGACTAGTGCACAAGAAACAAAGGGAATTCATGTTTTAGATAATAAAGACAAAGAGATTCAAGAAATTAAGGTGCAAGATAAAGATAAATACCAATTAAAAATTAGTGATAATCGTGAAGATTTACAGAAGATGGAAGTTAAATTACCAAGTTTCTTAACTTACCAATCTGTAAAAGGTCTAGAACAAGGATTAACAAGCTATGATAAGAAAACAAATATCGTAACGTTTAATTTAGCTTCATATAAGATTAGTAGCGAACTTGTTTTAACACTTGCTGCACAAAAAGCGAGTGATACTACTGGGAAAGTTGAACTAACTGATTTTGTTAAAAATGGTAGCACTAGCGAAAAAACAATTAGTGCTAAATTTATTCAAAAAGAAGTAACAAAAGAATCAACTAAAAAAACAGATAAAAAAGTAACGACTAACGCTGAAAGTAGCAAACTTGATACTAGATCAGTTGTTCGTCAAGCTCCAGAAGACGTTCCTGACCCACCAACAAAAGGAACAAATATTGAATTAGAGGATACGTTTGAAGTGATTAAAGGGTACGATTCGTATGTTCATTCAAAAAATAAGAATGAAGTGGTTGTTAACGAAGATGGCACTTATAAAAAAGGTGGTCTTTGGTATAAGAATAAAATTAATTTGAAAAAAGATTTCAAAATGAGTATGTATGTCTATTTAGGTGATAAGAACGGTGGTAATATCAATAATGGTGGTGGTGGGGCAGATGGAATTACTTTTGTCATGCAAAACGACCCTAGAGAGTTAGCTGCTATTGGGACTGCAGGTGCCGGACTAGGTGCTTATGGGACTACGAATAGTAATATAAGCAATAAAGATTATATTAGTAAGGGCTTGGCCTTAGAATTTGATACTTTCTATAATAATGGTCAGACAGTCGGAACTAATGATGGTGATGTACCTGAAACGAATAGTGAGTATGGACACATCGCAATTCAAGAAACAAAAGCAGTAGCTAGAGAACATAAAAACTTAATGCTAGGAACTAAAGCTAATCAATTAGCAAATGGTGCATGGCGTAAGGTTAATATGAACTGGGCATCAGCAACTAACACGTTACATTATACGGTTGCAGGTTTTGGCACTGCTAATTATAAGGTAGCCGATCCTGACAAATTATTTGGCGGCTCAGAAGTTTATTGGGGATTTACAGGATCAACTGGAACTTATACGAACTATCAAGCTGTAGCGATTGAAGAATTACCTGACCAAACAAAATCGACATTGAAAAAAGATGTTAAGAATATTACGAATAAAGATAGTGATTACAAAACAAAAACAATTGAAAAGAAGGGCGATACAGTTGAATATCGTCTCGCTTATGAATCAAATAAAGAAAATACACAAGATTTAACTAATGGAGAAATAAAAGATGTCTTAGATGCACGTCATACTTATGTACCTGGTTCATTAATGATTGATGGTACTAAGCAAACAGATACTGTTTGGAATAAAGGTGACATCAAATTAGGTAATATTACTCCTGGAACTAAGCGAGAAGTTGTTTTTCAAGCTAAAGTAACAGGGACGGGCGACATTTTAAATCAAGGATTATTTGCTTCTAAATATTCTAATCCAGTTGAGTCTAACAAAACAGTTATTTATAACGGTGACGCTACGATAACTAAAACAGATGGCGACACTGGAACACCTTTAAAGGGTGTTAAATATAGTTTAAAAGACGCTAGAGGAAAAGTAATAAAAACAGACTTAACAACTGATGCTAAAGGTCAATTTGACTTGCATTATTTAGAACCAGGTGATTATACAATTGAAGAAACAACTGCTTTACCTGGCTATATTAAAGATACAAAAGCACATATGATAACAATTACAAAAGATCAAAAAGTTCCAGTTAAATTAGATCTTAAAAATTATAAAGAAGTTACTAAACCACAATTAACTAAGTCAGCAAGTGTTAAATCAGCTAAGTTAGGTGATACGTACATGTATACACTTAAAGTTACTAATCCTAGTAACAATGGGACTTGGCATGATGTCACAATGACAGATAGTTTAGATACTGCTAATCTTGAATTAGTAGCAAATAGTACAACCCTTGATGGAAAAGCAATTAGTGACGCAACATCTTGGACAGGCAAGAAAACATTTAACTATAATGTTGGTAATTTAAAAGCAGGAGAATCTAAAACTGTTACATTTAAAGTAAAAGTTATAAATATTCCTAAAAATAAAATTATCGATAATGCTGCAAATGCAACGGGTAAAGATGCAACAGGTAAAGAAGTTAAACCTGATGAAGCTAAAGTTAGAGTTCCTGTTGAGTATAAAGATGGACAACTTGCTTCTGTAAAATCTGTAACCGATGAAAAAGGAAACAATATTAACGGTAAAGAAGTTTCAGTTGGAGATACTATCCATTTCAACATTAAAGTTAAAAATACCGTTGATAACAGTATCATATCAAGTGTTGTTGTTAAAGATAATTTAATCAAAGCATTTGCATATAAAGCAGGAACATTAACTGTTACTGATGTTAATGGCAACAAAAAAACTGCTGCTGACACTAACTTTAATGGTCAAAATTTAAAAATTAATGTTGGTGATTTAAAAGGACAAGAAGAAGTAACTGTTGGATTTGACGTTACAATTACAGCAGATGCTGATGGTAATATGAAAAACGTTGCACTTGTTTCAGGAACGACACCAGGTGGTGAAATTCCTGAAGAGCCAACACCAGAAACAGATAATACGACACACCCTAAACCAACACTTAAAAAATCTTCTGATGTTACCCATGTTTTAGGATATGGCGATACATTTGAATATACAATTAAAGTAGGCAATGAAAAGGGTGCAGGAATCTGGCACAATGCTCAAGTAACCGATGCAATTAAAGGACAATATTTAAATTATGTTGCAGGTTCAACAAAATTAGATGATAAAGCTATTCCTGACGCAACAGCTTGGAATGCAAATACATTATCAATGAAGTTGGGCGATTTAAAAGCAGGCGAGTCTAAAACAATTACGTTTAAAGTAAAAGTTAAAGCTATCCCAGAAGAAAAACAAACTGTTATTCCTAATACTGCCAAAGCAACAGGTGAAGACAGTAAAGGTAATCCAGTTAATCCACCAGAATCAACTGTTAATGTACCAGTTGATTACAAAATTGGTGAATTAGGAATTGTTAAAACGGTTAGTGATAAAAATGGTAACAATATTAATGGTAATGTCGTTAAAATTGGAGATACACTTCACTTTGACGTGACTGCATCTAATATTAGTGAAATTGGCACAATATTAAGAGGAATTAAAGTTAAAGATGAATTAGTTGATGCCTTTTTATACACACCTGGAACATTAACGGTTACGCAACCTGATGGTACAGTCGTTAAAGCTAGCGATAGTAATTTTAATGGGCAAAATCTAAAAATAGATGTTGGTAATTTAAAGGGTAAAGAATCTGTTACTGTTGGATTTGATGTAACAGTTACTGATAAAGCTTCTGGTAAATTGGAAAACGTTGCTATTATTTCAGGAACAACTCCAGAAATACCAGATACGCCAACACCACCAACAACTAATTATGCTAATCCACAACCTACATTAACGAAAACAAGTGATGTAACGGAAACAGAATTAGGTAAAAATATCAATTACACACTTACTTCAAAAAATTCACATGATGCGGGTACTTGGCATGATGCAAGTATTTCAGATAAATTGGATACAAATTATTTGGAATATGTTAAAGGATCGACAAAAGTAAATGGAAAATCTGTGGCTGATAAAGATGTTTGGAATGGTAATCTTTTGAAGGTCGATTTAGGAAATGTTAAAAATGATCAAAAAGATGTCGTAACTTTTAAAGTAAAAGTTATTGCAATTCCTAATAATAAGGTTATTTCTAATACTGTTTCTGCAACTGGTAATGATAGTGAAGGTAATGAAGTATCACCACCTGATGCAACAGTAGATGTTCCAGTTAATTATATGCCAGGGGCATTAAAGAGCTTGAAAACAGTTTCAGATGCTGCCGGTAATAATTTAAATGGACAAGAAGTAAAAGTTGGAGATACTTTACATTTTGAAATCAAAGTAACTAACGTTGTTAAAGATAGTATTGTAACGGACGTTTTAGTGAAAGATTCATTAGAAAAAGGCTTCACATATACTCCAGGAACACTTAAAGTTAATGGTAAAACAGTTAGTGATAAAGGTGTTTCAGGTCAAGATATTAGTGTTAATGTAGGAGATTTGAAACATGATGAAACGTCTGTTTTAAGTTTCGACGTTAAAATTAATGAGAAAGCTTCTTCAGATATGACTAACGTAGCCTTTGTTGAAGGTAAAACACCTGAAGGAGAAGTACCACCGACACCAACACCAGAAACAAATAATGAAACAAAACCTAATCCAACTTTAGAAAAAGTAGCTAGTGTACAAAAAACACATTTGGGAGAAACATTCCAATACACAATTAAAGCTAGCAACGCTAAAGATGCTGCTAAATGGATTAATGTAACTGTTGGCGATAAACTAGATAGTCGTTATTTAGAATATGTTAAAAATTCGACAAGAGTTGATGGCAAAGCAGTTAGCGATAACCCAGGATGGACAGCAAATAAATTAGATCTTAATATTGGTGATATAGAAACGGGAGAAAGTGTTTCTATTACATTCACTGTTAGAGTAATCGCGGTACCAGATAACAAGAATATTGCAAATACGGCAAGTTCAACTGGTGAAGATAGTGAAGGTAAAAAAGTATCACCACCAGATGCTTCAGCTGATGTATCTGTTGATTATCAAGAAGGTAAATTAAAACTTGATAAAGCAGTATCTGATTCAAAAGGAAATAATATTAATAATCAAGAAGTGAAGATTGGCGATACGTTACATTATGATATTACCGCTGAAAACACAAATGAATTTGGAATGATCTATAATGTTTTTGTTAAAGATAATCTTGTTAAAGGATTAGAATACAAAGCTGGAACATTAACAGTAGATGGTAAAGCAACAGCTGATAGTCATTTTAACGGCCAAAACTTGAATGTTAATATTGGTGATTTAAAAGGCAGTCAAAAAGTTGTTGTAGGATTTGATGTTATCGTAACGAAAGATGCCGATGGCAAATTAGATAATGTTGCGACTGGTACAGGAACAACACCAGATGGTGAAGTACCAGAAGTACCTACACCAGAAACAGAGAACCCAACAAATCCAAAACCAAGTTTAGAAAAAACTGCCAGTCAATCTGATGTAAAATTAGGTGACACATTTACTTACACAATTAATGCGAGAAATGCAAAAGGTGCAAGTACATGGCACGATGCAGTTGTTAAAGATAATCTTGATACAAAACATTTAGAATTAGTTGCAAACACAACTATGATCAATGGGGAAAAAGTTTCTGATAAAGAAGCTTGGAATAAAGATACATTAACAGCAAAAATGGGTGACATTGAAGCAGGAACGACTAAGTCGGTAACCTTTAAAGTCAAAGTGATTTCAGATGAAAAAGGTTCAGAAATTAGTAATACTGCAACAGGTGAAGGAACAGATGGTGATGGACATAAAGTAACACCACCAGACGTAACAGTAACTGTTCCTATCACAAAGGTCCCTGTAGTACCAGCTAACGTCGCACCAAAACCAAGTCTTGAAAAGACAGCAAGTCAATCTGATGTAAAATTAGGTGACACATTCACATACACAATCAACGCAAAAAATGCAAAAGATGCAGGTGTATGGAAAGATGCAGTTGTCAAAGATAACTTAGATACAAAACATTTGGAATTAGTAGCAAATACAACTAGCGTTGATGGTAAAATTATTTCTGATAAGGAAGCTTGGAATAAGGGTACATTAACAGCTAAATTGGGTGATCTTGAAGCCGGAGCTACTAAGACAGTTATGTTTAAGGTCAAAGTTATTGCAGGAGAAGAAGGGTCACAAATTAGTAATACTGCAACAGGTGAAGGAACAGATGGTGATGGACATAAAGTAACACCACCAAATAGTAGCTTTGAAGTAACAGTTGTTGATAAGAATACCGTAACAACACCAACACCAGTTGAAGTAGATAATAATAAGTCAGCAACACCTTCTCAAACGCAAAAAGAATTACCACAAACTGGAGAATCAGCTGGTAGTTTCTTAATGCTTATGGGATTAGGATTAATTAGTCTTTTAGGATTTGCTGTTTATCGTCGTAGAAGAGACTAAAAACTAATTAACTAAAGAATTAAATAGTAGCAAAAAGACATGAATCCGATTTTTACGGATTCATGTCTTTTTTTGTTATATCAAATGGAATTTCAATTAATCTTGATTTTCGAGGATTTCTCGAAATGGAATTAAACCTTCTGCTTGGTATTCTTTAATAAAAGCCTTAACAGCATCTGGATCTTGTGTTTCAGGATCAATAACGAGTTGTTCAACAGGAAGTGGACGGTCAGAAGTTACTTTAACATCGATCACAACAGGCACTTTTGAACCTTTAGCTTCAGCAAAAGCAGTTTTTAATTCTGCTAATGTCCGAACGGTATAACCTTTAGCTCCCATATCATTGGCAATTGCACCCCAATCAGCATCAATTAAATCGATACCTGAGTGAGGTTGTTGTTTATCATCTTGTTCAGCACGGATGAAGCCAAGTTCCTGATTGCTTAAGACAACATTAATGATAGGCATGTTGTATTTAACTTGTGTTAAGACATCTTGCATGACCATCGTCCAACCACCGTCACCAGAAATTGAGAAAACTTGACGATCTGGAAATGCAGAGTGAGCCCCAATTGCTGCGGGTAGTGCATAACCCATCGTTGCGTACCATGCGGATGTTGTAAATTTATTTTTCTCACCAAGACGTAAGAAACGCATTGCTTCAATCGTTACATTACCAACATCGATTTGGAAAATTGCATCGTCATCTTTAATTTTGTTAATTTCATTGAAAACTGGTTCAAAACGAAGTGGCTTACTGTCATCTTCAGTAAAGCTATCAATCCATTTAATCCAGTTTTCTTTGTTAGCGATGGCAGCTTTGAACCATTTTGTTGGTGCAACAGGTGTTTTAACGGCTTTATTTAATGCGATTAAAGTTTCCTTACCATCGGCTAAAATAGGGACATCAACTGAATGACGTTTACCTAATTTTTCAGAATCAATATCGACCTGAATGAATTTAGCATCTGGAGAAAAGAAATATTCACCAAATGGAAAATCAGAGCCAATGAAAAGAACAGCATCAGCGCCACGAAGAAGGTCAACGCCAGGTTTACCTGCAACTCGTCCAGCAGAACCCATGTATGCTTTGTAATCATCAGGAATAATTGTTTTGGCAAGCGCAGTTGTTGCGATTGGTAATGATAATTTTTCAGATAATTCAATTAATTCTTTACCGGCACCACGGATCCCTTTCCCAGCATAAATAATGGGTGTCTTAGCTGTTGTTAAAATATCTAAGGCATCTTGGATCTGTTTATCACGAGGCATTGGGTAAAGAGGTTCTTGGTGTGTTGCGGCTGTTGAAACAAAGGTGTCATCGATTTCTTGCCAACCTAAATCAGTCGGAATTGTAACAACTGCGACGCCATTATATTTGTAGGCTTGACGAATAGCTTCATCAACAACAATGGGTAAGTTTTCGGGTGTAGTTGCTGTTCTGTTATAAATAGAAACATCCTCAAACATTGGATTTTCATTCATTTCTTGGAAATAGTTTGTATTCATCACTTGTGTACCAACTTGACCAACTAAGGCAAGAACAGGAACACCATCATATTTAGCATCGTAAAGTCCGTTTAATAGATGGACAGCACCGGGACCAGCGGAACCAAAAGTAACACCTAATTTTCCAGTTACTTTAGCTTCACCAACTGCTGCGAGTGCGCCAACTTCTTCATGACGAACTTGTACGTAATTAATTGTATTTTTACGATTATGTAGTGCATTCATTGTTGAATCAAATGAACCACCTGGCAACCCATAGACGGTTTTAACGCCCCAATCTTCTAAAACTTTAAGCATAGCATCTGATGCATTAATTTTTTTTGGCATAATAGTAAATCTCCTTCTTGAAAAATTTTATTCTACAATGATAGTATAAATCTACCAATGAATTAACACCAGTGAAAGCATTTACTTTTAGTAATTAAAAAAAGGTAGTTCAGACTTTTTAGTCTAAACTACCTGGATAGGTTTTATTTAAAACGAACGATAATTTTACCAAGTGCATGATGAGATTCACTACGATCGTGAGCTTCTGCTACACCTTCTGCAGAGAATTCATGAACTGAATCTAAGGTCACTTTTATAGTGCCATCTTCAAGCATATCAGCTAATTTAGTTAATTCTTCACCGTTTGGATCTAACCAAATTGAATCAAAAGTCACATTTCTTGCTTCAGCAAGGCCTGCTGTTTTTTCAGAATCCATCCCAGTAATAGCAACTAAACGACCTGTGCCATGTTTTAAGATATTAACTGATTTTTCTTGTGCGTCACCACCGATTGTATCAACTACAAGGTCAATGTCTTTTAAAATTTCCGCAAAATCTGTTTCATGATAATCAATGACTTGGTCAGCGCCAAGTCCTTTAACAAAATCAATATTCTTCGAGCTAGTTGTGGTAATAACGTAAGCACCCACTGATTTAGCAAGTTGAATAGCGAAAGAGCCAACGCCACCTGAACCAGCATGAATAAAGACTTTTTCACCTTTTTCTAAATGACCATGATCAAAAAGTGCTTGCCATGCAGTTAAACCAGCTAAAGGAACAGCAGCAGCTTCTTCAAAGCTAATATTTTTAGGCTTTGGTGCAAGCAAATTAGCATCAACAGCAGTATATTCGGCATAAGTACCAAAACGAGTCGTGGCAGGGCGTGCGAAGACTTCATCACCAATTTTCCAATCGGTTACGTTAGCGCCTACTTCTGTGATAACACCCGATACATCCCAACCTAAAATAATAGGGAATTGCCAGTTAAGCATACCTTGTAAAAAGCCTTCACGCGTTTTCCAATCAATTGGATTAATTCCTGCTGCTTTTTCTTGAACAATTACTTGATCCGCCGTCATTTCAGGCATAGGTACTTCACGTTGTTTAAGTTTATCTTGTCCGCCAAATTCATCAATTACAACGGCTGACATCATTTTCTTTTCTGTCATCGGATTCCTCTTCTTTCCAGTTACTTTTAATTTGTAAGTGAATTGTATCGAATAACGAAATAGAATGCAATCAAGACACTCTTTCATATTGACAGTATTCTTGTGATTAAAATTGACAATTAGGCTTTATTTACGTATATTATAGCTATAAGTGATGAAGTAGTTCAGTAATTTGTCGATCAATTTTAAAGAAACCTGATGGTCGCTGGAAATCAGGAAATATCGATGAGTGAAGTACGCTATGGAGCTAACAACGATTCATCTCGTTAACGATGATTGAGCGATTATCTACTATACTATGTAGATAATAACTTGGGTGGTAACGCGGAAATTAATTCGTCCCTGATATCTTTTTTAGATATCAGGGATTTTTTTATACTTATATTATAGGAGGAAACAGAAATGAATATTATTGACGAACTAGAATGGCGCGACGCAATTAATCAAACAACAGACGAAGATGGGTTACGTGAACTAACGTCTGAAAAATCAATTGGCTTATACTGTGGGGTTGATCCAACAGGGGATAGTATGCATATCGGACATTTAATTCCGTTCATGATGTTGAAAAGATTTCAATTAGCAGGACATCATCCATACATCATTATTGGTGGTGGTACAGGTTCAATTGGTGACCCAAGTGGTAAAAACTCTGAACGTGTGCTGCAATCAATGGACCAAGTTCATCATAACGAGCAAGCCCTAACTGCACAGATGACCAAATTATTTGGACAAGATTCAAATATTTCAATTGTAAATAACTATGATTGGTTATCAAAAATTAGCTTGCTTGATTTCTTACGCGATTACGGTAAGTTATTTAATGTAAACAGCATGCTTGCAAAGGATGTTGTTGCGAGTCGTTTGGAAGTTGGTATCTCATTCACGGAATTTACATACCAAATCTTACAATCAGTTGATTTCCTACATTTACACAAACACCATGATGTTCAATTACAAATTGGTGGGGCTGATCAATGGGGGAATATTACTGCAGGAATTGATCTTATTCATAAAGAGCTAGGTTCAGATACAAAGGCCTATGGGCTAACAATTCCACTAATGCTTAAGGCTGACGGTACTAAATTTGGTAAAACAGCTGGTGGCGCAGTTTGGTTAAATCCAGAAAAAACAACACCATATGAATTCTACCAATTTTGGTTAAATCAAGACGACCGAGATGTTGTAAAATATTTGAAATTTTTCACATTCTTAACGTCAGATGAGATTGCTGAATACCAAAAATCAGTGGAAACAGCTCCAGAAAAACGTGAAGCACAACGCCGCTTAGCACGAGAAGTAACTGAATTTGTTCATAGTCCAGAAGCTGTAATTGAAGCTGAACATATTTCTGCAGCTTTATTTTCAGGTGAAGTGAAAGAATTAACAACGAGCGAAATTGAACAAGGGTTTAAAAATATGCCTTCTGTTGAATTAGCAGCAGAACCAGAAAATATTGTTGAATTATTAGTAAATACAAAAATTGAATCATCAAAAAGACAAGCACGTGAAGATATCACTAATGGGGCCATCCGCATTAATGGTGAAAAAATTCAAGATTTAGATTTTATGATTGATCCTTCTAAAGAGTTTGACGGTAAATTTGTGATTATTCGTCGTGGTAAAAAGAAGTACTGGTTAGGCCGCGTTAACGCATAATGGCACTATTTTATGTAATAGCTTTTCTTGTGGTGGGGATTATTATTTCAAATATAATTCACGAAGTTCTTCCTAAAATACCAGATGCTTTTATTCTGATAGTAATCGGCTTATTACTATCATTAATACCAGTTATGGCTAACTTTGAATTAGAACCAGAGTATTTTATGTTATTCATTATTGCACCACTTATGTTTAATGATGGGCAAAAGACATCTGTTAGGGGGATTCGTAAAAATTTCCATGCGATTCTTTTACTATCAGTAGTTTTAGCGCTTATTACAGTTGTAATAGTGGGATTATTAGCGAACCGATTAGAAGTTCGTTGGACATTGCCACTTGCAATAGCATTAGCTGCCATTGTGACACCGACTGATGCTATAGCAGTAAAATCCTTAACGTCAGCATCAAAACTCGATTCAGGGGTTAATACTGCCCTTGAGTACGAATCATTATTTAACGATGCAAGTGGATTAGTGATGCTAAATTTAGCATTATCTGTGATGGAAAAAGGAACATTTTCCATCTATAGTGGATTATTCCAATTTGTTTTCGTCGCAGTTGGTGGTATTGTAGTTGGGGTTATGACAGGTGGAATCTTAGTTAGCATTAGAACATATTTTAATAAGAAAGTTACATCACCAGAGTTAACGATTATTCCAATTGCATTGTTAACACCGTTTATTGTCTATTTATTGGCAGAAAGTTTAGGGACATCCGGCATAATTGCTGTTGTAACAGCAGGGATTGTTCATAATATTGAATCAGAACATTTAAAATTAACAGCAACACGTGTTCAATTAGTCTCGTCAACCATCTGGGAGACACTAACAGCAATGCTTAATAGTATTGTTTTCATTTTATTAGGAATTAGTTTGCCTGAAATTTTCCGTTCACTTGTGAAGCTTGGGATAAGGCAATCATTTGAGCTGTTAGGATTGGGATTGTTGATTTATGTGGTGATGGTAGTTATTCGATACGTATGGGCGCAAATTGAAAATGAAACATATGTTGTAGCTTTTTTTGGACCATTTAAATCTAAAAAAAGACGTAAAAATGCATTTATATTTGGATTGAGCGGTGTGCATGGCACAATCACACTTTCGATGGCCTTTTCGTTACCTATGTTCATAAATGGACATGCATTTCCATATCGAGAAGAAATCTTAATTATAGCAACAGCCGTCATACTATTAAGTATGGTAACGCCGGCAGTAGTGTTACCTAAAATATTACCAATTAAAAATTTATCTTTTAGTAAAGATGAATTAAATAATTCACGAATACAAATGATTGATTACGCTAGTTTACATCTTACAGAACGTATTCCGTCTAATGAAGTAAGATACGCGGTTATTCAACAATTACAATCACAAAAAGGATTTAATGATATCCAGGGATATGACAAGCATCAAGAATTATTTAAAAAAATTAATGAAATTGAAGATGAATTTTTAAATAGTAATGAGATAAAAGAAATTTATCCTGCCCGAGTACTCAGTACGTATAGAAAAATTTTGGATACAGATTATGGGAGACAACGCGTGAGTATTTATCGGATTATTCGGTCGGTAGATCATCAGGTTAGGCATGAAGTTTGGCATATTAGCCATGGGCAGATAACACATGGACAGAGAAGTAAAGCTAGAAAAAAATGGGCTAAACAAAACGCTGAAAAAATGCAAATACACGATGATTTTCGGTCATTACTATGGGAACTGGAAAAGCAACTGCATGAATTACTTGAACAGTACTTACGTGATTTAACAAAAGAACGTTTGGCTACTGCACATGGACAACTAGATGATATTCAAAATGTTGAAAGATTTATCGAAGATCGACAAAGGCATTTTCGTAGAGATTACGAAGAAAATGGAAAAATATCAGTAGATTTATTTATTCAAGCATTTCAGTTAGAATATAATTATGTTCTAACGCAATTTATAGCAGGAGTAATTAACGAGCAATTGGCTAACAAATTGTATGATGAAATAAATCAGGCGCAAACATTACAAATGCAGCAATTATTAGTTGAACATTAAATAAAAAATAATTTCAAAAATTAGGATTAATAGTCCATTTTTGAAATTATTTTTTTATTTAAGCTCTAAAAGTACAGATGTATACGATTACATCAATATTTTTAGATTTAATTTAAATAAAGGCTTGACGAAGGTGATTATTCTTGGTAAAGTAATAAACGTTGCTTCAGTAGTAAACAACTAATTCAAATGTGATCAGTTAATTAATTAAAAAAGTTCTTGACAATTAACGAAATCCTTGATATAATATAAAAGTTGTCAAAAGCAACCAAGTAGATCTTTGAAAACTGAACAAATTTTCGACAAATCAAATGTGTAGGGTCTCTTAACTAAGAGTTAAGAGCAAACATTTGCGAAGTCAATTCGCTAGTTTCAAAAAGTAACAAAACAATAAGAGCAATCAACTTTTTATATGAGAGTTTGATCCTGGCTCAGGATGAACGCTGGCGGCGTGCCTAATACATGCAAGTCGAACGCATTATCTTCACCGAGTGCTTGCACTCACCGAAGATAATGAGTGGCGAACGGGTGAGTAACACGTGGGTAACCTGCCCAAAAGAGGGGGATAACACTTGGAAACAGGTGCTAATACCGCATAATTTGTTAAACCGCATGGTTTGATAATGAAAGACGGCGTAAGCTGTCACTTTTGGATGGACCCGCGGCGTATTAGCTAGTTGGTGAGGTAAAGGCCCACCAAGGCAATGATACGTAGCCGACCTGAGAGGGTGATCGGCCACATTGGGACTGAGACACGGCCCAAACTCCTACGGGAGGCAGCAGTAGGGAATCTTCCACAATGGACGAAAGTCTGATGGAGCAACGCCGCGTGAGTGAAGAAGGTTTTCGGATCGTAAAGCTCTGTTGTTAGAGAAGAATGTAGGTAAGAGTAACTGTTTACCTAGTGACGGTATCTAACCAGAAAGCCACGGCTAACTACGTGCCAGCAGCCGCGGTAATACGTAGGTGGCAAGCGTTATCCGGATTTATTGGGCGTAAAGCGAACGCAGGCGGTTTTTTAAGTCTGATGTGAAAGCCTTCGGCTCAACCGAAGAAATGCATTGGAAACTGGATAACTTGAGTGCAGAAGAGGAGAGTGGAACACCATGTGTAGCGGTGAAATGCGTAGATATATGGTAGAACACCAGTGGCGAAAGCGGCTCTCTGGTCTGTAACTGACGCTGAGGTTCGAAAGCATGGGTAGCAAACAGGATTAGATACCCTGGTAGTCCATGCCGTAAACGATGAGTGCTAAGTGTTGGAGGGTTTCCGCCCTTCAGTGCTGCAGCTAACGCATTAAGCACTCCGCCTGGGGAGTACGACCGCAAGGTTGAAACTCAAAGGAATTGACGGGGGCCCGCACAAGCGGTGGAGCATGTGGTTTAATTCGAAGCAACGCGAAGAACCTTACCAGGTCTTGACATCTTCTGACAAACCTAGAGATAGGCCGTTCCCTTCGGGGACAGAATGACAGGTGGTGCATGGTTGTCGTCAGCTCGTGTCGTGAGATGTTGGGTTAAGTCCCGCAACGAGCGCAACCCTTATTATTAGTTGCCAGCATTTAGTTGGGCACTCTAATGAGACTGCCGGTGACAAACCGGAGGAAGGTGGGGATGACGTCAAATCATCATGCCCCTTATGACCTGGGCTACACACGTGCTACAATGGACGGTACAACGAGTTGCGAGACCGCGAGGTTAAGCTAATCTCTTAAAGCCGTTCTCAGTTCGGATTGTAGGCTGCAACTCGCCTACATGAAGTTGGAATCGCTAGTAATCGCGGATCAGAATGCCGCGGTGAATACGTTCCCGGGCCTTGTACACACCGCCCGTCACACCATGAGAGTTTGTAACACCCAAAGCCGGTGAGGTAACCTTTTAGGAGCCAGCCGTCTAAGGTGGGACAGATGATTAGGGTGAAGTCGTAACAAGGTAGCCGTAGGAGAACCTGCGGCTGGATCACCTCCTTTCTAAGGAATATTACGGAAACCTACACACTTGTCGAAAATTTGTTTAGTTTTGAGGGGTTTACTCTCAAAAAATTTGTTCTTTGAAAACTAGATAATATTTATTAAATTTTTAAGCAATAAGCCGAGAAACACCGCGTTTTATTAGTTAAGAACGTAGTTCTTAACAAAACCACTTTGCTTTAAGTAAAGTTAGGTTAAGTTATCAAGGGCGCATGGTGAATGCCTTGGCACTAGGAGCCGATGAAGGACGGGACTAACACCGATATGCTTCGGGGAGCTGTAAGTAAGCTTTGATCCGGAGATTTCCGAATGGGGGAACCCAGCAGTTTTAATCGACTGTTACTATTAACTGAATACATAGGTTATATAGAGGTAAACGCAGGGAACTGAAACATCTAATTACCTGCAGGAATAGAAAGAAAAATCGATTCCCTAAGTAGCGGCGAGCGAACAGGGAAGAGCCCAAACCAAGAAGCTTGCTTCTTGGGGTTGTAGGACTGCTCATTTGAGTTACCAAAGATTTTTATAGTAGAAGAGTCTGGGAAGACTCGCCGTAGAGGGTGATAGCCCCGTATACTAAATGAAAATCTCTCAGAGCAGTATCCTGAGTACGGCGGAACACGAGAAATTCCGTCGGAATCCGGGAGGACCATCTCCCAAGGCTAAATACTCCCTAGTGACCGATAGTGAACCAGTACCGTGAGGGAAAGGTGAAAAGCACCCCGGAAGGGGAGTGAAATAGTTCCTGAAACCATGTGCCTACAAATAGTTAGAGCCCGTTAATGGGTGATAGCGTGCCTTTTGTAGAATGAACCGGCGAGTTACGTTTGCTTGCGAGGTTAAGTTGATAAGACGGAGCCGTAGCGAAAGCGAGTCTGAATAGGGCGCCATAGTAAGTAGACGTAGACCCGAAACCAAGTGACCTACCCATGTCCAGGTTGAAGGTGCGGTAAAACGCACTGGAGGACCGAACTCATGTATGTTGAAAAATGCTGAGATGAGGTGTGGGTAGCGGAGAAATTCCAAACGAACTTGGAGATAGCTGGTTCTCTCCGAAATAGCTTTAGGGCTAGCCTCGGAATTAAGAATCATGGAGGTAGAGCCACTGTTTGGACTAGGGGCCCATCTAGGGTTACTGAATTCAGATAAACTCCGAATGCCATTGATTTATATCCGGGAGTCAGACTGCGAGTGATAAGATCCGTAGTCGAAAGGGAAACAGCCCAGACCACCAATTAAGGTCCCAAAATACATGTTAAGTGGAAAAGGATGTGGAATTGCACAGACAACTAGGATGTTGGCTCAGAAGCAGCCACCATTTAAAGAGTGCGTAATAGCTCACTAGTCGAGTGATTCTGCGCCGAAAATGTACCGGGGCTAAACATGTTACCGAAATTGTGGATGGAACCCATTAGGGTTCCGTGGTAGGAGAGCGTTCTAAGGGCAACGAAGCTAGACCGTAAGGACTGGTGGAGCGCTTAGAAGTGAGAATGCCGGTATGAGTAGCGAAAGACAGGTGAGAATCCTGTCCACCGAATGACTAAGGTTTCCTGGGGAAGGCTCGTCCTCCCAGGGTTAGTCGGGACCTAAGTCGAGGCCGAGAGGCGTAGACGATGGATAACAGGTTGAGATTCCTGTACTAGTTATATTTGTTTGAACGATGGAGGGACGCAGCAGGCTAAGGAAGCGCACTGATGGATATGTGCGTCCAAGCAATAAGTCTGAAGTTGAGTTAAATGCTTAACTTTAAGGACAAGTTGTGATGGGGAGCGAAATTAAGTAGCGAAGTAACTGATGTCACACTGCCAAGAAAAGCTTCTAGTTAGAGTATAACTACCCGTACCGCAAACCGACACAGGTAGTCGAGGAGAGTATCCTAAGGTGTGCGAGAGAACTCTCGTTAAGGAACTCGGCAAAATGACCCCGTAACTTCGGGAGAAGGGGTGCTGACCGAAAGGTCAGCCGCAGTGAATAGGCCCAAACGACTGTTTATCAAAAACACAGGTTTCTGCAAAATCGTAAGATGACGTATAGGGGCTGACGCCTGCCCGGTGCTGGAAGGTTAAGAGGATGAGTTAGCTTCGGCGAAGCCCAGAATTGAAGCCCCAGTAAACGGCGGCCGTAACTATAACGGTCCTAAGGTAGCGAAATTCCTTGTCGGGTAAGTTCCGACCCGCACGAAAGGCGTAACGATTTGGGCACTGTCTCAACGAGAGACTCGGTGAAATTATAATACCCGTGAAGATGCGGGTTACCCGCGACAGGACGGAAAGACCCCATGGAGCTTTACTGTAGCTTGATATTGAGTGTTTGTATAACTTGTACAGGATAGGTAGGAGCCGTAGAGACCGGAACGCTAGTTTCGGAGGAGGCATTGGTGGGATACTACCCTCGTTGTATGAACACTCTAACCCTCGCCACTAATCGTGGTGGGAGACAGTGTCAGGTGGGCAGTTTGACTGGGGCGGTCGCCTCCTAAAAGGTAACGGAGGCGCCCAAAGGTTCCCTCAGAATGGTTGGAAATCATTCGCAGAGTGTAAAGGCACAAGGGAGCTTGACTGCGAGACTTACAGGTCGAGCAGGGACGAAAGTCGGGCTTAGTGATCCGGTGGTTCCGTATGGAAGGGCCATCGCTCAACGGATAAAAGCTACCCTGGGGATAACAGGCTTATCTCCCCCAAGAGTCCACATCGACGGGGAGGTTTGGCACCTCGATGTCGGCTCATCGCATCCTGGGGCTGTAGTCGGTCCCAAGGGTTGGGCTGTTCGCCCATTAAAGCGGTACGCGAGCTGGGTTCAGAACGTCGTGAGACAGTTCGGTCCCTATCCGTCGCGGGCGTAGGAAATTTGAGAGGAGCTGTCCTTAGTACGAGAGGACCGGGATGGACATACCTCTGGTGTACCAGTTGTTCTGCCAAGGGCATCGCTGGGTAGCTATGTATGGATGAGATAAACGCTGAAAGCATCTAAGTGTGAAGCTCACCTCGAGATTAGATTTCCCATTCCTTTATGGAAGTAAGACCCCTGAAAGATTATCAGGTAGATAGGTTGGAAGTGGAAGTACAGTGATGTATGGAGCGGACCAATACTAATCGGTCGAGGACTTAACCACAAAGTGGTGTGAAACGGTGTACGGCTTAAAAATCAATGATAAATATTAGCTAGTTTTGAGAGAATAAGTTTTCTCAAAAAAAAGAGTGTGGTGGCGATAGCAAGAAGGATACACCTGTTCCCATGTCGAACACAGAAGTTAAGCTTCTTAGCGCCAAGAGTAGTTGGGGGTCGCCCCCTGCGAGGGTAGGACGTTGCCATGCTAATAATAAATAAAAAAAGGACATTAACATAATTGTTAATGTCCTTTTTTTATGCGATTGTATAATAAAAAGCCGCTTACCGGATTTGAACCGGTGACCCCCACCTTACCATGGTGATACTCTACCTACTGAGCTAAAGCGGCATTACTATAAAAGTCTATAGTAATATTAAAAATAAATCAACCTAAATTTAAACAATCAAAACATTAGAATTATTTATGGAATTCGTAAGTAACGGAGATAGTGACTCAATGGAAAAGATAGTTAAGGTATGCATTGCTCGTGAACAGAGAGTGTAAAGGGTACCAAGATCATTTTTTGAAATATAACTTTTTTTTGAAATATCAAAAGCAATAACAGAATCAAATTCCAAGCCCTTAGCTAAATAAATAGGTAATATTATTGTTTCTTCTGGAATTTTTCTGTCGCCGTCTGTAACCATTGTTAATTTAACTGATGATCTGAGTTCACTGTACAGCAGTTTACATTCAGCTAAATTTTTAGTGATGATAGTTACTGGTTGGTTATTAGTATCACCTTTTTTAATTAGGTCTATTAAAGATGTTAGTGCAGTAGCCCGAGTTTTACTAAAGTATATTTTAGGTAATTCGCCATGACGTGTGAATGACTCAATATTATTTCCGTCTGGTAGCAATGATTTTGCAAAATTAGTAATTTCAAATGTTGATCGGTAACTTTTATTTAAAATAATTAAATTAGTTTTTTTAACTTGTAAAATATGATTTAAATTTTCTAAAAATTTAGTTGGTAAGATTAAATCATAGAATAAGGCTTGTTCACTATCACCTAAAAGTGTTAATTTAGCGTTAGGAAAACAGTTTTTTAAATATAAGAGTTGTAAGGGAGAATAGTCTTGGATTTCATCAATAAAAAGATGTTCGATATTTCTATTTTGACCATCACCCGTTAGTAAATCTCGTAGTAACAGTAATGGTGTGGCATCTAGTAACGAAATTTTATGAAGCTCTAAGTTTGATTGAAATAAGTGTTTTGCATCTATTGAAATTGTAATTTCAATGAATTTTGCATATTGCTCATAAATATCAATAAAATAATTATTGTAAATCGCATCATATACAATATTAAAGCGATCTTTTAATATAATTGTACCAATATATGATATTTCTTTATCAATGCTGTCAAATTCATCGCGTTCATAATCACTTAAATACGTTTCATATTGAGAATCAGATAATGAATCAATTTCTTCACGCATCCAATCGGATTCTGACATTTCAGCAATTCTGGTCTTTAATCGTTTTGTTAATGTATTTTTTGTTGCGGTAAATTTATCTGATGACAACATATTATGTGGTAGATGTGTAAATATATTAGCGATTTCTTCTTTTTTAAAGAAAGGGATACCTTCATAAATGATATCAGTGAAGGCTAATTCAGATGAATCTATTGAATTTAAGTAATTTTCAATTGTTCTTTTAAAAAGTGCATTACCTCTTAAATCAGATGAAGCATGTTTATTATTTGATTCATAATTTTCAAATAATGTTTCAACCTTTAATCCTTGAAATCTATTAGCAAAGAATTCGGCTAACGTAACCTGTCTCATGTTCTTTTCACCTAAACTTGGTAGAACATCGGAAATATAGTGACTGAAAAGTAAATTTGGAGAAAATAATATAATTTGATCTGCATTTAAAGATGTTCTCGAGTGGTAGAGCAGAAATGCAATACGTTGTAGAATAGCGGATGTTTTCCCACTACCGGCAACCCCTTGGACAACCAATAAGTCACTTGTTGTATCTCGAATAATTGTATTTTGTTCTTGTTGAATTGTAGAAACTATATTTTTCATCTGTGTGTCACTTTGTTCACCTAAAACTTGTTGCAATAATTCATCGCCAATTGTTTCGTTGGTATCAAACATCGATAGAATTTTACCTTCTTTAATTTGAAATTGACGTTTTTTGGATAACTCCGTCATTTGAGTTCCTTGTGGTGTCTTATAAGAAATGTGACCTAATGCACCGTTATAATAAATACTTGAAATAGGTGCACGCCAGTCATGTATTAGAAAATTTTGATGATCATCGACTAGAGAAGCTAGACCGATATAGAGTTGTTCCTGTTCTGGATCACCATCGTCTTGGATATCAATGCGTCCAAAATAAGGTGAATCGCCTAATTGTTTTAAAGTGTGAACCTGTTTTTCTAATATTTCTTCAGTTTGGATAGTCGTGGCGACTAATTGTTTCTGTTGTTGCACTTCGGCATTTGTTTCAATTCTATCATCAACTTCAAAAGTATTGATTTTGGCATTATCTACATAGTTTTTTTCAACTGATGAGGTTTCTATATGTGCTTTTTCATATAGTTCGGCCGTTTTAATGGATTGGTGATTAATTTCAGTAATGATTGAATCAACTCTATTTTGTTCGATTTCTTCTTCTGACATCTTAATGGCCCCCTTTGTACTATTGACCTAGTTTAAAGGTTTTTGAAATATTCGTCTAGTATTTAATATTATTTGATTTTTTCTGTTGAACACGCTACACTTACACTAATAGATAATTCATTGATTATTGCGAAGTAGGAACGCCAACTAGAACAGGGACATACTGATATTGCTGGAAGGTATGGTGGCGGACTGAATTGGATATATGAGAATTTTGGGTAACCTCCTTATCGGTAAGTGGCAGAATTTTATTCTGCAATTTAGGTGGTACCACGAGACAGTCGTCCTATTGTTATTTACTAACAATAGGACTTTTTTTATAGATAGAAAGGGAGCGTAAATATGACAAAAAAAGTAGTCTTATCAGGGGATCGACCTACGGGGAAACTACATATTGGACACTATATTGGTTCATTAAAGAATCGTGTTGAAATGCAAAATTCTGGTGATTATGAGATATTCATCATGATTGCTGATCAACAAGCTTTGACAGATAACGCACGTGATCCGGAAAAAATTAAAAATAGTTTAATTCAAGTAGCGTTAGATTATCTAGCGGTTGGGATTGATCCAAACAAATCAACCATTTTTGTTCAATCACAAATTCCTGCATTAACAGAATTAACGAGTTATTATTTGAATTTAGTAACTGTTTCTCGCTTGGAACGTAATCCTACAGTAAAAGCTGAAATTCAACAAAAGAATTTTGAACGTAGTATTCCTGCCGGATTTTTTGTTTATCCAGTTAGCCAGGCTGCAGATATTACAGCATTTAAAGCAACAGTTGTACCTGTTGGTGACGATCAAGAACCAATGATTGAACAAACACGCGAGATTGTTAGAAGTTTTAATACAATTTATCAACAAGATATTCTTGTTGAACCAGAAGGTGTCTTCCCTCCAAAAGGGCAAGGGCGTTTACCTGGATTAGATGGTAATGCAAAAATGAGTAAGTCACTAGGAAACGGGATTTTTCTTGCCGATGATGCGGAGACATTGAAGAAGAAAGTAATGTCAATGTATACAGATCCAGATCATATTCATGTTGAAGATCCAGGTAAAGTTGAGGGTAACATGGTATTTACTTATCTTGATATCTTTGATAAAGATACTGAAAAAGTTGCCGAACTTAAGGCTCAGTATCAAGCAGGTGGCTTAGGCGATGTTAAAATTAAACGTTATTTAAATGAAGTACTTGAAGCTGAGTTAGCTCCAATTCGTGAACGACGAGCTGAATTAGCTAAAGATCCTGAAGCTGTTTATGCAATGTTAAAAGCGGGTAGTGATAAAGCTAATGCTGTTGCAAACCAAACATTGAACGAAGTTAGAGATGCGATTGGAATTAATTATTTTAACTAGTTCGGTTGTGAAACGTTTCTTTGATTTAGTATGAGGTGAGTAATAATGGAAAAGTTTGTTTTATTGGATTTGGGTTCAAATTCGGTTCGATTATCAATTAACGAACAACTTGATAATGGACAATTTAAAGAAATTAAGCGTTTAAAATCGGAAACACGATTATCTGAAGGGATGGGGAAATCCCGAGTGTTACAGGAACATGCGATGGCTAGGACAATTGAAGCCTTAGTTAGTTTTAAAAAACAATATGATATTTATGGACCGGTTGCTGTACATGGAATTGCCACTGCAGCTGTACGAATGGCTCGAAATCAAAAAGAATTTTTACACCGAATTAAAGAGGCAGTTGGTGCCGATATTGAAGTTTTAAGTGGGGATGATGAAGCTTATTACGATTATATGGGCGTAATGGAAGCCTTGCCAATTCATGATTGTTTAATTTTGGATACTGGTGGTGCAAGCAGTGAATTAATCCACGTGGTTAATCGAAAAGTGGTACACCTTGTGAGTTTGCCATTTGGTGCAGTAACTTTATCCGAAAAATATTTAAAGAATGAACAAATTACGAGTAAAGAATTATTTCAATTAATGGAGTACTTGGTGACTGCTTTTCAAAAGTTAGAATGGTTAAAGGAGGCAATTGAGTTGCCCCTCGTACTACTTGGCGGATCAAATCGAATTATTGGTCGTTTAAACCGTAAAAAACAGAAACTAATTAATACGGAAGCTATTAATGGCTATCAATTGTCACGTAAGGCAGTTTCATTAACTTTTGAGGACTTGGTAGGCTTGACGACTAAAAAGCGTGCACAGGTAAGTGGCATAGCTTCTAACCGTGCGGATATTATTGTAGGTGGAATTGCACCGGTTGTTGTCCTGGGACAATATTTAAATTCTGTTGGTGTCATTTTTTCTGAAAGTGGTGTCCGAGAAGGTTATTTAACAACTAAATTAGGTAAATAAAAAGACATCAAAAATTGATGTCTTTTTATTTTGGTAAAATATCTTCGAATGTCATTGCCGATAAAAATTTTTGAATACGTTCTGTAGGATGATTGAAAAATTCATTTGGTGAACCATTGAATAAGATATTGCCATCTTCTAGAAAAATAATATTATTGGCAACAGCTTTTGCAAAGGCCATATTATGGGTAACGATAACCATTGATTTTTTTTCTACATCCAACTTAAGTAGAACTCTTAAAACTTCTGCTTCTAATTCAGGATCTAGTGCGGAAGTCGGTTCATCAAATAATAAATATTTGGGATTCATTGCCATTGCTCTAGCAATAGCTACACGTTGTTGCTGACCACCAGATAATTGGCTTGGATAGTAATTAGCACGATCCGAAAGACCGACTAATTCTAAAAGTTCTTCAGCTCGTTGTGCAACAATTAATTTTTGTTCCTTTAAAACGTGAAGGGGTCCTGCCATAACATTTTTCAAAACAGTTAAATGAGGAAATAAGTTGTAGTCTTGGAAAACCATACCTGTTTCACGACGAACTTCCAAAATTGTTTTTTCACTGATTGGTTGGGTAAAATCAATCTTTTTATCATCCAATGAGTAGAGACCTTCTTCAGGTTGTTCTAATAGATTAAATGAACGTAATAAGGTTGATTTGCCGGAACCAGAAGGACCAACGATGACAGTTGTTTCGTTTTCTGGTAATTCAAATGACAACGATTTCAAGACTTTATGTTGGTCGAAGTATTTATTAACATTTTCAAATTTAATCAAAGTTAAGACCTCCTAGTTATTTTTAACGTAACGCGATGTTCTTTTTTCTAGATAATATTGACCAACGTTTAAAATTGAGCAAAAGACTAGATAAACGACCGCTACTTCACAGTATAGGGTCATAGGTTCATAAGTTCTTGCCGCAATTTGTTGACCAACGGAAAACATTTCGACAATCGTGATTGAGAAGGCTAATGATGTATCCTTTATTAAACCAATGAAACTATTTGATAAGGGAGGAAGTGAAACTCTTGCTGCTTGTGGTAAAATAACGCGAAATAACACGGTTGTATGTGTCATACCAATGGCGTAACCAGCTTCCCACTGACCTTTTGAAATTGATAAAATAGCTGCACGAATTGTTTCCGATGCATAAGCACCAACGTTTAATGAAAAAACAATAACAGCGGCACTGAATGCGCCGAATTCAACTGTATAAGGTGCTGGTAATCTAGGTAGTCCATAAAATAGGATAAATAATTGCACAATCAAAGGCGTTCCTCTGAAAATCCAAACATAGAATGAAAAGAATGCTTTACCAATCCCTTTTAAAATTCGGGTGAAGGTACTGCCTTTTTTTATATCTGATATTCGAACTAGTGCGGTGATAATTGCGATGATGATCCCGATAACGAATGAAATTATTGTCAAAGGGATGGTGTAGCGAATTCCAGCTTCTAAAATGGTTGGGAGTGAATCAATAACAAGTTTCATAAACGCGGAACCTCTCTTAATCTATTATTAATAAAAAAAGACTGATGACAAAATGGATTTTGCACCAGTCCTTTTGGAATTATTTGTTTGTGATGTCGCTACCAAAATATTTTTTTGATAGTTTTGATAATGAGCCATCAGCACGTAATTCTTTAAGTGCTTTGTTTAATTCTTTTTGTAATTTTGGGTTATCCTGTTGGATTAAGCCAGCTACTTTTAATGCTGGAATTTCAGAACCTGTTGAAATTGTTTTAATGTTCGTATCAGGTTTTTCTTTTAAGTATGAATAGACAGCATCGTTACTGTTAATTGTACCATCAGCACGACCATCTAGGATTAAACTGATTGTATTTGCAAAATCATCCGTTGAGACAACGTCAGCACCAAGGCGTTCAGCGTCAGCTCCATTTTCACTTGTAACTGTTTGCGCCATCTTTTTACCCTTAATATCTTTAATCGTTTTAATAGAAGAGTTATTTTTTTTGACGACTAAAATTGATTTTGAATAAATATAAGGTGATGTAAAGTTGTATTTATCTTGACGTTCTTTTGTAACACCAACGTTGTTTAAAACAACGTCGTATTTGTTAGCATCTAATCCTGCAACTAATGAATCCCATTTTGATTCGATAAATTTAGGCGTTAAATCCATTTTTTTAGCTAATTGTTTACCAAGATCAACTTCGAAACCAGTTAATTTATTGTTACTATCGTGGTAACTATAAGGGCGGTAAGTACCTTCTAATCCGATTGTTAATGTACCCTTTGTTTGTGTTACATCGGATGCTGTATCTTTCGATTTACCGCAGGCGGTTAAAGCAAGAGCAATCAATAACACACTGGCAAGACTTAATATTTTTTTCATTTTAGTACGCCCCTTTTTTTAAAAGTAATATATTATCTATCTATAATAGCGTAAAATAAGCTAAGAAACCAATTATTTCTCTTACTAAAAGTAAAAACAACAAAAAGGACTAAGGTAATGACAAAATTTATAAAATTTTATCAAAAAAAATGGCATTATAGATTAATAACCTTATTAAATGACGATCTTATTTCAGATGATGAAAAAACAGAAATAGAAACGCATGCGCTAAACCATGAATTAGGGGATCAGATAACTGAAAATTATATAGCAGATTTTACCTTACCAGAAGGTATTGCGTTTAATTATTTAGTTGATGGAAAAAAGATGACGGTCCCAATGGTAACTGAAGAACCTTCTGTTATTGCGGCAAATAATAATGGGGCCAAAATAATTGCAACTGCGGGTGGATTTACAACAAAAATTGAATCACGCTTAATGATAGGTCAAGTTATTTTAGAAAATATTGATGATGCGGATAACGTTATCAACCAAATTAATGAACATCAATTGGATTTAATTAAAATAGCGAATACTGCTCGTCCTTCACTTGTAAAACGAGGTGGTGGCGCACGTTGGGTCAGAGTTCGAAAACTAGCAGCTGATTTAATTTCGGTAGATTTAGCAATAGACGTTCAAGAAGCAATGGGCGCCAACAGTGTAAATACAATGATGGAGGCAGTGGGCGAAACCCTGCAAACACAGTTTAAACAAGACGTTCTTATGAGTATTCTATCCAACTATGCAACAGACTCATTAGTTGAATCGAGCTGTTCAATTCCTTTTACGTTGTTAGATTCTGCAGGAATTAGTGGTGAACACATAGCTAAGAAAATTGTCTCAGCAAGTCGATTGGCTCAACTTGACCCATATCGTGCCGTCACACATAATAAAGGTATTATGAATGGGATTGATGCGGTTCTAATTGCTTTGGGAAACGACTGGCGTGCCGTTGAAGCAGGTGCCCATGCTTATGCTAGCAAAGATGGCCAGTATCGTGGCTTGACGAAATGGTCGATAGTCAGTGATAATTTAGTTGGCATAATTAAATTACCAATGCCCATAGGAGTTGTTGGGGGTTCGATTGATATTGTCCCAATGGTTAAAATTAATAAAAAAATGATGGGTATTAAATCAGCAAAAGAGCTTGCTAGCTTAGTTGCAAGTGTTGGGTTAGCTCAAAATTTAGCGGCTCTTAAGGCACTTGTTTCTGAGGGCATTCAAAAGGGACATATGGGTCTTCAACTAAAATCATTAGCAGTTAAAGTTGGCGCTGTAGACGAAGAAGTGGCACAATTAACAGAGTTATTAAAAAATGAGAATCGACCAGATACAGAGGTTGCAACAAAAAAATTAAATGAATTAAGAAAAAAAGGGGATAATTAAATGGTTGAGATTACATTACACCAAAATACGCAAAATTTAATTACTAAAATTAAAGAACAATTTGATGGAGAAATTAAAATTCAATTTGGTAGCGAAAAAGTTGGATTTATTAAGCATCAACAAGTAGAATCCCGGTTAGAAGATGGAAATTTTATCATTAATGTGACTGATATTACAGCACCTGATTACTTGATTTCGCATGAACTATTCCATTTTTTCTTGCAACTTAATCAGGCACCTGAATTAATGTTAAAAATGACAACGGATGATTTTAACATCGACGATAAAATCAATGCGACAGCTGTTCAACTTTATGATACGGTTTTACATGGAACTATTTTTAGATTACAAGAAGAAAATGGGTTTATTGATGATAATATTAGAGAATTATTCTATCAAGGAATCTTGGCAACAGTGACTGCTGAACCTAAAGAAGGTAGTGGCCCAGATGAATGGGGAATGTACCGATTAATCACACTTTTAGATGCTTTGGTATTCTTTCAAAATGAAGATATGGAACAAATTACTGAAAAATTCTTAGAATTTTATCCTATCGCAACAGATGCTGCACTTAAATTATTGGAAATCTTAACATCTAACGACTTGCGTGCACCTTTTGAAGCTCGCCGAGCAACGGTTGCCTTATTTAAAGCTTTCGATGCACAACTTGAAGCGTGGAAATTACCAAAAATGTACTTAAATACGTTTGCAACGTTAACACCAGTTTTCAGCGAACGTCAATTAAAATTAGAGGTACGTCAATTGTTTGATATTATGCATTCTGAATTTAAAAGTAATGTTAATTTCGCGTCAGCTTACGTCGGTATTCAAAAGAATGACCAACAAAATGCATTTGTTATTACAGTACCTAGAAATGCGGATTCGAAAGAGGTTATTTTACGTACGTACGATATGACAGTGCTAGAATTAATGCAAACAATTAAGATGCGCTTTATAGTTAGAACTGCTGAATAATGACTGATTTAGCAAAATATAATTTAGCTGTTATCACATCTGGAAACAATATTTTATTATTAAATCGTTTGAAAAAACCATATGTTGGTCTTTGGAATGGAATTGGTGGTAAACGTGAGTCTCAAGAATCTGAACTTGCAGGGATGCTTCGTGAATTATTTGAAGAAACGGGCATTAAAGTTGTTGATTCTCAATGCGTATCTACGGGTTATCTTGAATGGTCAGTGGACGACAAATACCAAGCTACAATAGCGTTATTTCATGTCTCTTTACAACAACCATTTGGAAAGCAATATCCCCAGAGAACACGAGAAGGTATTTTAGCAGATTTTCCAGTTGAATGGGCTTTGAATATGCAAAACGTTGGACTAACACCTGATTTAGTTCCTGTGTTACCCTATATTTTAAAGGATGAATTTCATCGATATTTGACAAATTTTAATGGTTCACAATTAGTTGATTTTAAAATTAAATTATAGTGAAGGACTGTTGTAAAATGATTGAACACAGTGAAATTTTTACTCGATTAAATAATCTAAAGACTAGATTACAATGGCTAACTTATTTTCAGCGGTTTTTTGATTTCATACTATTTTACTTTGGTTTTTCTAGTTTTTTTGGTGGAAATCCAATAACATTATTTGGAACAGTGTTCACAAAAGGTGAAGGGTTACTACTAACGTTGATGGTTGCGGCAATAACGTTTAGTATCACGGCACTGAAACAAGATCCAAGACGGGTTGGGCGGATTTTAATTACCATTTTAGATGGTCAGCTATCTGAAAAAGAAATTATGATTATTCGCCAATTTCAAAAATATGCACGCTAATTTTAAAAGAGATAGTCTGTGTGAAACTCACGGACTGTCTCTTTTTATTGCTTAAAATTGGCTTAAAACTATGATATACTGTTAAGGAGTTTATACAGAACGAATGTTAAAAAACACATGAAATACGATACGGAAAGGGTCTTAAAAAATGACAGAAAAACCCACATTTTATTTAACAACACCAATTTATTATCCATCTGGTAAATTACATATTGGAAATTCATACACAACAATTGCGTGTGACGTCTTAGCACGTTACAAACGCCAAAAAGGTTATGATGTTTTCTTCTTAACGGGAACAGATGAACATGGTTTGAAAATCGAACAAAAAGCTGAAGAATTAGGGACAACACCACAAGCTTATGTCGACGGTATGGCTAGTGATATTAAAGAATTATGGAAAACCCTTGAAATTACAAATGATAAATTTATTCGAACAACAGATGAACAACATGAAAAAGCTGTGCAATATATTTTCGATAAATTGCTTAAACAAGGCGATATTTATTTAGGAGAATACGAAGGCTGGTACTCTGTTTCTGATGAAGAATTCTTTACAGAATCACAGTTGGCTGAAGTTTTCCGTGATGACGACGGTAAGATGATTGGTGGTAAAGCACCAAGTGGTCACGAAGTTTCATTAGTTAAAGAAGAATCATATTTCTTTAAAATGAGTAAATATGCAGATCGTTTACTAAAATATTATGAAGATCATCCTGATTTTATTCAACCAGAATCACGTAAAAATGAAATGATAAATAATTTCATTAAACCTGGTTTGGAAGATCTTGCTGTATCTAGAACGACGTTTAACTGGGGCGTAAAAGTTAAAAGTAATCCTAAACATGTTGTTTATGTTTGGATTGACGCTTTAGCAAACTATATTACAGCTTTGGGTTATGGTTCAGATGATACTGAACTATTTGATAAATATTGGCCTGCAGATGTACAAATGGTTGGTAAAGAAATCGTGCGTTTCCATACGATTTACTGGCCAATTATTTTGATGGCGCTCGATTTACCTTTACCAAAACAAATTTTTGGTCATGGTTGGTTATTAATGAAAGACGGTAAAATGTCTAAATCAAAAGGTAACGTTATCTATCCAGAAATGTTAGTCGAACGTTACGGATTGGATGAACTCCGTTACTACTTAATGCGCGCTGTACCATTTGGTAATGATGGTGTCTTCACACCAGAAGACTTTGTTTCACGTGTTAATTTTGACTTAGCTAATGATTTAGGGAACTTATTAAATAGAACTGTTGCAATGATTAACAAATACGATGGTGGTAAAATTCCAGCATTAAAGGGTAACGTAACTGAATTTGATGGAGACTTAGGTCAAACAGCTGAAGATACAATTACGGAATATACTGAACTAATGGATAAAATGGAATTCTCAGATGGATTAAATGCTATCTGGAAATTAGTTGCTAGAACAAATAAATATATTGATGAAACACAACCATGGGTTTTAGCTAAAGATGAAGCACGTAAAGCTGAACTTGATAGTGTTATGGTACATTTAGCAGCTAGTTTACGTGTGATTGCTGTCTTAATCCAACCTATCATGACACATGCACCTAAAGAAATTTTTGAACAATTAGGTTTAGATACAGCAGATATGGCTATTGAAGAATTAAACTACTCTGATTTCCCAATGGACAGCGTCGTTGTTGAAAAAGGAACGCCTATTTTCCCACGCTTAGATGTTGAAGAAGAGATTGCCTATATTAAAGATCAAATGACAGTTTCAGATAAGAAGAAAGGGCGTAAAGCAATGGCAGTTAACGATACAGCAGATTCTTTAGATTGGAATCCAGAAAATGTGGCTTTAAACTTAACGTTACCTCAAACAACATTTGATCAATTTGAACCAAATGAATTAAAAGTTGCTGAAATCATTCAAGTTGAAAAAGTACAAAATGCTGACAGATTACTGAAGTTTAGATTAGATGCTGGTGATCCTGATCATCGTCAAATCTTATCTAGTGTAGCAGAATTTTATCCTGAAACAGATGTCTTATTAGGAAAAAAAGTTGTGATTGTTGCAAACTTAAAACCTCGTAAGATGAAGGGCGAAATTAGCCAAGGGATGATTCTATCTGCAGAATACGATGGCAAATTAAAATTAATCACCGTTGATGAAGATATTAAAAATGGCGCAATTGTAGGCTAAATAAAGTAAGGACTGGAAACAAAACTTGGTTTTGCTCTAGTCCTTCTTCATTTTACTGCTAGAAAGGAGAGGTATTCCATGGAAATATTTGACACACATACACATATTAATTCTGATGAATTTAAAACAGAAATTCCTGAAGTTATTGAGCGCGCGCAAGCATTTGACGTGACTAAAATGGCAATTGTTGGATTCGATCAACCAAGTATTTTGAAATCGCTAGAACTATCAAAAATCTATCCGAATTTATATTCTATAATTGGTTGGCATCCAGAAGAGGCAAAAACCTACACACCAGAGACTGAAAAAGTTTTAATAGAACAATTACAGTCGCCAAAAGTTGTCGCAATGGGTGAAATGGGCCTAGATTACCATTGGGATACGTCTCCAATTGAAACGCAGAAAAAAGTTTTCAAACGTCAGGTTGAGATTGCGAAGGAGTTGGAATTACCAATTTCTATTCATAATCGAGACGCCTTTGAGGATGTTTATACAATCCTGAAAGAAGCTGATATTCGTGATATTGGTGGCATTATGCATAGCTTTAATGGTGATGCAAAATGGGCAGAGAAATTCTTAGACTTAGGGATGCATTTATCCTATAGTGGTATTGTGACTTATAATAGTGCTAAAGAAGTTCATGAAGCAGTTAAAGCGACACCAAGAAACCGAATTTTAATTGAAACAGATGCGCCATATTTAACGCCAGAACCTTATAGAGGTCAGCGCAATGAACCAGGATACACAAGATATGTCTTGGAAGCTGTCGCAAAAATTCGAGAGAGTTCAAGTATTGATATGGCAGCGGCAACATTTAAAAATGCCGAAAACTTATTTAGGATAGGGTAATATGCAGAAAATTAGAGAAGTAATCGTAGTTGAAGGTCGCGATGACACAAAACGTATCCATTTAGCTGTTAATGCAGATACGATTGAAACACGCGGCTCAGCTATTAGTGATGAAACGTTAGACCAAATTGAATTGTTGCAAGAAACTCGAGGCGTAATTGTATTTACGGATCCTGATTTTTCGGGTGAAAAAATTCGTAAGACTATTTCAGCACGAGTTCCAAATGTGCAGCATGCTTTTCTTAAAAAAAGTGAAGCTGTCCCAGATCATAAAGGGAGTTTAGGCGTTGAACATGCTTCAGTTGAAGCAATTCGCGAGGCACTAGATCACTTGTATACAGAAATGCCTGATGGCGAAACATTGATCAGCTTAGAGGATTTACAAACGGCGGGACTGATTGCCGGGCCAGATGCCAAAGCTAAGCGTGAAAAATTAGGTGAGTACCTCAAAATTGGTTACACAAATGGAAAACAACTATACAACCGATTGAAACTATTTCAAATTTCACCAGAAGAGTTCGTCGACGCTTTGCAAGAAATTAACGAGACAATAACGGAGGAAAAACATGGCTAACAATGATGTGCCAGACATTGCTTCACCTATTAGAACTAAAGCAATTATGGAAACGTATGGTTTAACTTTTAAAAAGAGTTTAGGCCAAAATTTTTTAACAGATAAAAATGTACTAATGAATATTGTGGACGCTGGAGATATTACGGCTGAAGATGATGTTATCGAAATTGGACCTGGTATTGGCTCATTAACTGAACAATTAGCTAGACGTGCACATCATGTTTTAGCAATTGAAATTGACCAAAATTTGATTCCTGTGCTTGGTGAAACACTAAGTCCGTATGATAATGTTGATATTGTGGAGCAAGATATTTTAAAAGCTAACTTACCAGCGTTAGTAGAAGAACATTTTGATGGACAGCATCCATTAAAATTAGTCGCTAATTTACCTTATTACATTACGACGCCCATTATCATGCATTTACTAGAAACAGCGGTTAAATTAGATAAAATCGTTGTTATGATGCAAAAAGAAGTGGCAGAACGAATCGCAGCTGATCCAGGTAGTCGTACATATGGATCACTAACGGTAGCCGTTCAATATGAAATGGATGCTGAAGTCGCATTTGTTGTTCCAAGAACCGTCTTTATTCCACAACCTAATGTTGATTCAGCTATTATTGTCTTGAATCAAAAAGAAGGCGACGTTGAACGCCCAATTAGTGAAAAGGTCTTCTTTAAATTAGTTAAAGGGAGTTTCCAACATCGACGTAAAAGTTTATGGAACAATTTGCAATCAATTTATGGTAAAACGCCCGAAATTCGTGAAGCATTACAAGCAGCATTGGATGCATCAGAAATTTCTGCTCAAATTCGTGCTGAAAAACTAAGTATTCATGAATTTATTGTTTTATCTAACAATCTTATCAAAGTAGAAGAGAAATTTAATTAACTTCTTATTGAACTACTGATGTTCGATGTGGTATAATTGCAAATCTTGTGAAACTATGGTATGATGTTTCACATAAGAAGGTGAAGCCCATCATGCCAGAAACTTTAGCCAGCATCAAAGGTACATTAGATGCCCAAGTCGGAAAAAATTTAACGGTAGTTGCTCAAGCCGGTAGAAAGAAAACTACAGAACGTAAGGGGATTTTACGTGAAACATTCCCAGCTATTTTTGTAGTCGATTTAAACCAAGATGAGAATTCATTCGAGCGCGTTTCATATAGCTACACAGACGTACTAACAAAAAACATTGAAATTGATTTTGAAGATTAAAAATAAGTATAAAAGCCTAAGTAGGGATGTTTTTAGAACATCTTAACTTAGGCTTTTATTTTTAGAAATAATTAGTATAATTAGAGTTAATTAAGGACGTATAGGATTAGGTGAGAACATGGAGATTCGTGAAAAAGCCCCAGCTAAAATTAACTTGAGTTTAGACACCCCATTCAACCACCAAGATGGTGAACAAGAATGGCGAATGGTAATGACATCAGTTGATTTAGCAGACTACTTACATATCAAATCGCTAGACGATCGAACGGACATTACAGTGGAAACTGATAGTGGTTTTTTACCGTGTGATCACCGAAATTTAGCTTATAAAGCAGCAAAAATTTTACAGGATAAATTTCATATTAAAAAAGGTGCTCAAATACATATCAAGAAACAAATCCCAGTTGCTGCCGGTTTGGGTGGAGGTTCATCAGATGCAGCAGCAGTTTTACGTGCTTTGAATCAATTATGGAAACTCAATTTATCTTTAGCAGAGTTGGCAAAAATTGGCTTGGGGATTGATTCTGATGTGCCTTACTGCGTTTATAGTAGAACGGCTCATGTAACTGGTCGTGGCGAGAAGATTGCTGTTTTAAAAGACTTACCCCCTGTTTGGTTAGTGGTTGCAAAACCTAAGATTAGTGTTTCAACACCAACGATTATTAAACAAATTGATTATGCGCGGCTCACTCATCCAAATGTAAACGCAATTGTGAATGCGATTGAGGACGATGATATGGATGCTATAATTGACAATCTGGGTAATGCACTTGAGCCGATTACGGCTGAACGTCATCCTGAAATTACACGTTTAAAAGAAAAAATGATAAAATTTGGGGCAGATGCAGCGGAAATGAGTGGATCAGGCCCAACTGTATTTGCGATATGTCGTAAAAAAAGTCGCGCACAGCATGTCTACAATAGTTTAAAAGGTTTCTGTGAAGAGGTTTACTTAGTGAGACCGTTAAGTTGATTTTATTGCGATAATTAACATAATTTGTTATGTTGAATGCATTAAATACAACTGAAAATGAGGGACAACTTGTGGAAGCCTTAATTGAAATTGACTATACAAATGATTTTGTAGCGGCAGATGGACACTTAACGGCGGGAAAACCTGCTCAAGAGATTGAAGCTCGAGTGGTAGAATTAATGAATGAGTTTGAACAAAAAGGTGATTATGTTGTTTTAGCAACTGATATTCATTATGAAAATGACCCATTTCATCCAGAAACTAATTTATTTCCACCACATAATATTGCAGGTACAAATGGTCGTAATTTCTATGGTGAGTTGGAACCTTGGTATCAGGTACATAAAGATAAATCAAATGTTTATATGATGGATAAAACGAGATATAGTGCTTTTGCGGGAACGGATTTAGATTTAAGATTACGAGCTCGGTCAATTGATACTGTTCATTTAATTGGTGTCTGTACGGATATCTGTGTGTTGCATACAGCGGTTGATGCATATAATTTAGGTTATAAAATTATTGTGTATGAAAAAGCAACAGCTAGCTTTAATCAAGTTGGACATGAATGGGCATTAACACATTTTAAGGATTCGATGGGTGCAGAAATTAAAGAGTAGTAAAAAATAACAACTGGACGACCTTTATTTTGAAGTAAACTCCTGGTATTGGATGAAATCTAATACTAGGGGTTTTTATGTTGGCTGAATATTCTAATATGTTAAGCACAAGCGATTCACATACTGGATTACTGATAACATACACTTGAAAATATTAGTTTCACTTAAAAAAGTTGACGTAGCCGTATCTAAAATGATATTCTAATATTTGTCGGTAATGGTATTGATTACTATTTAGATTACGATTTGAAAAAATGAGGGAGAAACCATGCAAAAAAAATTAGTTTTAGTAAGCATAGTACTCACGATGTTAGTTGTTGTATTGGCCGGGTGTGGGCAAGGGACAACTAAGAAAGAGTCTAATAAATTACAGGTTATCACGACATTTTACCCAGTATATGAATTTACCAAGGCAGTTGCAGGTGATAAAGCAGATATAACAATGTTGATGCCTGCTGGGACAGAACCGCATGATTATGAACCTAGCGCAAAGGATATTAGTAAAATTTCGAGGTCAGATATCTTTATTTATAGTAGTGACAATATGGAAACGTGGGTTAAAAGTTTGAAATCAAGTATAGATGAAAAGCAAACTCAGATTTTAAATGCTAGTCATTCAATTAAAATGATTGATGAGAACGATGAATTGAAAAGTGAAGAGGCTGAATTAGCCAATAAAGAAGAGGAAAGTTCATTTTCATCGACTAGCAATTACGACCCTCATATTTGGTTAGATCCTGAAAACGCAAAAGAAATGGTTAAAAACATTTCAAAAGAGTTAATTCAGCAAGATCCTAAAAATGAAAAATATTATGTAAAACGAACAAATACTTATTTGAAAAAATTAACGGAATTAAATCAAGACTATAAAACAACATTTAAAAATGCTAAGAATAAAACATTCGTTACGCAACATGCGGCATTTGCTTACTTAGCAAAACAATATGGTCTAACACAAGTTGCGATTGCGGGTATTTCTTCGGATGAAGAACCTAGTCCAAAACGTTTAGCAGAGTTACAAACGTATATTAAAAAGTATGATGTAGATACCATTTTTACTGAATCTAATGATTCTAGTAAAATTGCGAATATGTTAGCTAAAGAAACCAATATTAAGGTTAAAGGGTTGAATCCAATTGAAGGACTATCAAAAGTTCAAATTGAAGATGGAGAAACATACCTTTCAGTAATGCAAGATAATTTAAAATCGTTAAAAACGGTTGTTAAATAAGGAGAATAGATGAAATATATTGAAGTCAAAGATCTTACCTTTTATTATGATGAAGAACCTGTTTTACAAGATATTAATTTCCACATTGATTCGGGTGAATTTGTCATTTTAACTGGTGAAAATGGTGCTGCAAAATCAACTTTAATTAGAAATGTACTTGGCCTATTACATCCGGCTAAAGGCACGGCTGAAATTTCTAAAACTAATTTAAATAATAAAAAATTACGTGTCGGATATATCCCACAAGAGATTTCATCATTTAATGCGGGTTTTCCGTCAACAGTATATGAACTAGTAGCATCAGGCCGTTACCAACAAAATCGTTGGTTAAGACGTCTGAATAAAAATGATCATGAACATATAAAAAAAGCACTAGAAACAGTTAATATGTGGAACTTTAAGAATCATAAAATTGGTGAATTATCTGGTGGTCAAAAACAACGTGTTTGTTTAGCCCGTATTTTTGCAGCAGATCCTGATTTATTTATTTTAGATGAACCAACGACAGGGATGGATGAACAATCTCGTCACGATTTCTACGAATTATTACAACATGAAGCACATACGCATCATAAAGGTATCTTGATGATAACGCACGATCATGAAGATGTTTCAGAATATATTGATCGCCATATTAAATTAGTTAGAAAGGAGGACTCACAATGGAGATGTTTCTCGATGGATTCATGCAACGAGCTTTAATTGCTTCACTTTTAATGGCAGTAATTACGCCTTTATTGGGATTATTCTTAGTTTTAAGAAGGCAATCACTTTTGGCAGATACATTGTCACATGTTTCGTTAGCAGGGGTCGCGTTAGGGTTGTTTGTTAATATTAATCCGACGGTTACAACACTGATTGTGGTTTTAATTGCCTCAGTTCTAATTGAATTTTTAAGTAACTTATACCGCACGTATTCAGAAGTTTCAATTGCCATTATGATGTCTGCCGGACTATCAATTGCCTTAGTTTTAATGAGTTTAAATCAAGGCGCAAGTTCGATGAGTGTACAGCAATATTTATTTGGTTCAATTGTGACGATTAGTTCGGCACAAGTTGTCATTTTAGCAATTTTAACTGTATTAATTGTCGTTCTCTTTCTATTATTCAAAAAGCCAATGTATGTTTTAACTTTTGACGAAGAAACGGCATTTGCTGAAGGCTTACCGGTTAGATTAATGTCAATTATTTTTAACGCAGTGACAGGTGTGACGATTGCTATAATGATGCCAATTGCCGGTGCATTACTTGTTTCTGCAATCATGATTTTACCTGCAGCAATTGCAATGCGACTGGGTCGTAGTTTTAATCTGGTTATTATAATTGGTGTGATAGTTGGTGTAATTGGGATGGTTGGCGGATTAATGTCATCTTATCAATTCAATACACCACCTGGTGCAACGATTACGCTGTTATTCATTGCAATCTTTATTATCTGCAGTATTATCAAAGTCATATCCGTTAGACTTCAAATTAACAAACAAAAATAAAACCGAATATTAACAATCAACAAGCTACTTTTAAAAATAGCTTGTTTTTTTATTAGAAAATCATTAAAAACCGAACGTTAATAATTTTATTTTAGTGTTTTACTGTTATTATTCGGTAAAACGGGTTATAATGAAAATCACACTTTGAATACTAGACATGTTTTAAAAGAAAGGCCTGATATATATGAAAACAAGAAGAAGTGATCGATTAATTGATATGACTCGTTATTTACTAGAAAGACCACATACGTTGGTTTCTTTGACGTATTTCTCAAAACGTTATGAATCAGCTAAATCATCAATTAGTGAAGATCTTGCAATTGTAAAACGTACAGTTAGAGAGCGAGGCACGGGAACGCTAGAAACAATTCCTGGCGCAGCTGGTGGTGCACGTTTTATTCCATCTATTGATGAAGCAGAAGCACGCGAATTTATTGAATCAATGACTGAGGAATTATCAGAAAAAGATCGGTTATTACCTGGTGGCTATGTCTACCTGTCTGATTTACTTGGTCGTCCTGACGTTTTACGTCAAGTAGGACGCTTGATTGCAACAGAGTACTTAGACCAAAAAATTGATGCCGTTATGACAGTTGCAACTAAAGGTGTACCTATCGCACAAAGTGTCTCAACATTTTTGAATGTACCATTTGTTATTGTGCGTCGTGATTCAAAAATCACTGAGGGCTCAACCGTTAGTGTTAACTATGTATCTGGCTCAAGTGAACGTATTGAAAAAATGGAATTATCAAAGCGTAGTTTAAAACGTGGTGCTAACGTATTAATCGTAGATGATTTTATGAAGGGTGGCGGCACAGTTAACGGAATGAAGAGCTTAATCGAAGAGTTTGAAGCAAACTTAGTCGGTATTTCCGTTTTCGCTGAAGGCGCCTTTAGTGGTGACCGGATTGTTGATGATTATAGTTCATTGTTAAAAGTAGATGAAATTAATCATACAGACAAAACCATTCATGTTAGTGAAGGAAATTATTTAACAAAAACATTTAAAAAATAAAAAGTTAATAGATAATTTATATGAAAACTTAATGTTAAATTTAACATTAAGTTTTTTTTAGAAAATTCCAATAATAATTTAAAATCAAGTGTTTTTTAATTTCGAATAAAGTAAGCATATTTATTCGAAATCTTGCAACACATACGGGTTTAAGCTATTATTAAGGTAGAATATTAGAATATAATTGGAGGAGACTATCTAATGACAGTTGCTAAATATGCAATTATTCTTGCTGCCGGTAAAGGGACAAGAATGAAATCTAAACTATATAAAGTGTTACATCCGATTGCTGGGCGTCCAATGGTTGACCACGTTTTATCGGAAATTGAAGCAAATAATATGGATGAAGTTGTTACCATTGTGGGTCATGGTGCTGAGCAGGTTGAAGAAACGTTAGGCAATCGCTCAGAATATGTTCTTCAAGCAGAACAATTGGGAACTGGTCATGCTGTCCTTCAAGCAGAAAAAATCTTAAAAGATAAAGAGGGTATGACCATTATTGCTAATGGTGATACACCTTTACTTACTGCCAAAACATTTGGTGAATTATTTGAATATCATAAAGAAAAAGGTGCTGCTGCAACTGTTTTAACAGCACAAGCAGAAGATCCAACAGGTTACGGTCGTATTATTCGTAATGATATTGGGATTGTTGAAAAAATTGTTGAACAAAAAGATGCCACAATTCAAGAAGCTAATGTTCAAGAAATTAACACAGGTGTGTACTGTTTTGATAATAAAACTTTATTTGAAGCTTTACATGAAGTAACAAATGATAATGCTCAAGGTGAATATTACTTAACTGACGTTATGGAAATTCTTAAAAAACAAGGTAAGATAGTTGCAGCCTACCGCATGAAAGATTTCTCTGAATCAATGGGTGTAAATGATCGTGTGGCTTTATCTGCTGCAACTAAAGTTATGCAACGTCGGATTAACGAAAAACATATGCGTAATGGTGTGACTTTGGTTGACCCTGAGACGACTTACATCGAATATAATGTTAAAATTGGTTCAGATACAATTGTAGAACCAGGCGTTTACTTAAAAGGTAATACAGTCATTGGTGAAGATTGTGTTATTGGTGCTCATTCTGAAATTATCGATAGTATTATTCATGATAAGGTAACTGTTACGTCATCATATCTTGAAGATTCTGAAATGGAAACAAAGAGCAACATTGGACCATATAGTCATTTACGTCCTAAAGCACATATCGGCGAAGCTGCTCATATCGGTAATTTTGTAGAAATTAAAAATGCAACTATCGGTAAGAGTACTAAGGTCGGTCATTTAACTTATGTTGGGGATGCCACTTTAGGCAAAGATATTAATGTCGGATGTGGCGTCGTTTTTGTTAATTATGATGGCGTTAATAAACACCATACCAACATTGGTGATCATTCATTTATTGGTAGTGGATCTAATGTAGTTGCACCACTAGAAGTTGGTGATCATGTATTTATTGCTGCTGGATCAACAATTACAGATAATATTGATTCACACGATATGGGTATTGCTCGTGGTCGTCAAGTGAACAAAAAAGGTTATTTTGACAAATTACCAGTAGCGCATGCACCAGAAATTGATTAGTAAGCGAATTCTTATCGGATTTTAACTTGCAATTTACTTGATTAGTATTTAAAATTTTAAGTAGGGAAAATTAAATAACTGGAGGCACATATGTCAGAACATTATTTTGATCCAAAGTTGAAAATTTTTGCTTTGAACTCGAATAAACCATTGGCTGAAAAAATTGCTGATGCTGTTGGTGTTAAATTAGGTAAAACCTCTGTAGATCGCTTTAGTGATGGTGAAATCAGAATTAATATTGAAGAAAGTATTCGTGGAGATCATGTTTACATTGTTCAATCAACATCTGCACCCGTCAATGACAATATTATGGAATTATTAATTATGATTGATGCTTTGCGCCGCGCAAGTGCTAAATCAATTAATGTCGTTATTCCTTACTATGGTTATGCTCGTCAAGATCGTAAAGCACGTTCACGGGAACCAATTACAGCAAAATTAGTTGCTGACATGTTAGAAAAAGCTGGTGCAACAAGAATTTTAGCGCTTGATTTGCATGCTGCTCAAATTCAAGGATTTTTTGATATTCCAGTTGATCATTTGATGGGTGCACCTTTATTAGCTGATTACTTCTTAACTGAAGGATTAGATAAAGATGCTGTTGTTGTTTCACCTGATCATGGTGGAGTAACACGTGCTCGTAAATTAGCAGAATTCTTGAAAGCACCTATCGCAATTATTGATAAACGTCGTCCTAAAGCAAACGTTGCTGAAGTGATGAACATTATTGGTACCGTTGAAGGCAAACGTTGTATCTTAATTGATGATATGGTTGATACGGCAGGAACAATTACGCTTGCTGCTCAGGCTTTAATGGATGCCGGTGCAACTGAAGTGTATGCAAGTGCAACTCATCCGGTTTTATCAGGTCCAGCTGTTGAAAGAATTGCAAAATCACCTATTAAGCAATTTATCGTAACAGATTCAATTCAGTTACCTGAAGACAAGAAAATTGATAAATTAGTTCAAATTTCAGTGGGTCAATTAATTGGGGATGCAATCACGAGAATTCATGAAAACAAACCAGTTAGTCCATTATTTAAAAATCGTTTCCATAATGAAAAATAAAGTTAAGAAAGTTAGATGACTAATGTTGTCTAACTTTTTTTGTATCTAAATTTAAGACATAAAAAAACCGACAGTCCGGGGGGAACTGTCGGAAAAGGGAGTAGAGATAATTAATTTCAGGGGAGAAATTAGTTATAAGTTAGATTAATTTATTCGGGGAAATAAATTAAAATTTAAAAGTTATTAATTAAGGTATGAAGTTATCATAACAAGTAGTTGTGAAGAAAATGTGACGTAAAAAAGATAAAATATGATTACTTTTTTTGTGGGGTGAAAGTATAGGATATATAATATTTTAGTAGTTTTTACATAAAGATTTTCTTAGAATAAAGCACTATTTGAGCTGATTATTAAATACAACTTTTCTACTACCCTTTAAAATTGATAAAGTGTATATTAAAAGGTAGTAAATATAGTTTAAGAAAGTGTTGCTATGGTTCTTTTAGCTCAATAATTGTTAAATTATAACTTATAAGACTGTTTAAGGCTAGCAGAAGGTAAATGAAAATTAAAGATTTATTTGAATTGTTTGTAACCTATCAAGTCTATTCTATAATATTTTGATTGAATAAGGGTTGAATAATTAGTCAATTAATTAAAGGTGAAATAATTTATGGAATTAAGATACTTTATGAAGAGTCTAATTGAATAGGGAGTGATCCATATCCGGTACAAGATTATAATATTATATTAAAAAATTTAGGGAGCCTAACTTTGACTATGCGGGAGAGTTATCTAAAATATCCATGGCATTTAGTACATCTAGTACAGTAACTAGTGTTGGGGCAGAACTTGGGGTAACTTTAGTTGCTATTTTCATAGTTTTTGCAGGTTCTTTAATAATATAGAAGGAGAAGGATATGATAGAATTTGAGATAAAAGTATTAATATTTTTATTAATTGGAACGCTGGTATTAATGATTTTAAAAATTCGGAAATATAAAAAAGAAATTACCGAACTTAATGATGTGGAAAAGAAGCAACAAGAACAAATAAGTAGATTAGAAGGGAAAAATAATGAATAGTTATGATCTAGTTTATCTTGTTATGCCTTTAGTATTATTTTGTATTTGGATTGCTTTCTACATTTACTTATGTGTATGTTTATATAAATATAAGAAAGCTAGACGAAAAGTAATAATTAGTTCTGCTAAACTTAATGAATTAACAACAAAAAAGATATTAGAACTAGAAAAAAAGTTAAAAAAAATAGAATAAAAACTAATTAAAAAGAGAAGTAATCAGAAATCAATCTGAAGACTTCTCTTTTTAATTTATTATTGAGCTAATCGATAATCAGAATAGTCTTGTGTCTAATCTGAGAATATAACCAATCAGGTTGGGCATTAAACTTAGACTTCAAACATATATTTAATTAGAGACATTACTCGTAATGTTAAAAAGGGACCAAAATAATCTTAGATTGTTATTTATTACTACAGATTATAACGCTTGAATATTATGATTTTACAGTCGATACACTTTAATTTTAAGGGTATAAAAAAACCGTCAGTCCGGGGAGACTGACGGAAAAAGGGAGTAGAGATAATTAATTTCAGGGGAGAAATTAGTTATGAGTTAGATTAATTTATTCGGGGAAATAAATTAAAATTTAAAAGTTATTAATTAAGGTATGAAGTTATCATAACAAGTAGTTGTGAAGAAAATGTGACATAAAAAAGATAAAATATGATTACTTTTTACATAAATATTTTCTTAGAATAAAGCACTATTTAATTCTAAAAAGTTGTCACTGACTTAGCCGGCACCTACATTAGAATCTAGTTTAGCGCTTGTATGCAAACATAGATCACTTATTGATATCATTCATCTATTTAAGTTCGGTATATAGTTCATAACCAATAGGGCCCAGTAAATGTAAAACTCCGAATTTTTATAACATTTGATTTCTTGGATCTAAAACAAGTGACTCTGCCAATAAAATATCACTGTAAATTTCATAAACATAATCAGAACTCGCTGAATTATGCTTTACTAAATCAGATAAATAGTTACGTTCAGCATCAAATGCGTACATCAATGCTCGGCGTTGTTCAACACTTTGTAGATTAGTCATTCCTGATTTATTAACTGTAAAAGTACGCCATTGTTTAAAAAAAGAACTTAATGTATTCTTTCGAATTTGATCATGCAAGTCATAGACGACGCTTGCTTTAACAGTCGGCGACAATTCTAGTATTTCAAGAGATTTGATACCTTCCGTAACCATATCATGACGTATTTGTGTTAATTGTGTTTCCCAAGTTTCTGCATTACTGTCAACTAACAGTAATTTTTTAAATAAAATAGTAGGGACTAACATGCTTAAAATGATGACAACAGTTTCTACAACGATGATAAAGTTAAATAGTTGTGGACTAATTTCATTGCCAATGGAAAAGGTCATTGCAAGTGTGACCGTACCGTGGACGCCACCTAATGAAAATAGCCATGCTGTTTTTGAACGTCGGTCACTAATAAAAAGTCGTGCATAAAAATAACGACAGATTAAAAGTAAGAAATAAACGGCCACTCCAATTGCTAGCCATACAAGTGAACCAAATAAAATTTGTGATTGGCTAACTAAAATTCTTTCCAGACTGATACCTAGAATAACAAAGACTGCACCATTTAAAACTTCCGTCATAAAATTAATCAGCTGAATTCCAAAATGTATCTGGTGCGGTGATGAGAACCGACTTCGATTTGCTTCACTATTATGAACTAGTCCAGCTGTTACTACTGCGATAATGCCAGATCCCCCAAGTCTTTCTGTTAAAAAATAAATAAAAAAAGGTGTTAGTAAATAAAATAAAGTTTGCGAAGAGATAACATTCCTTGTTGAACGAACAAAATACTGTCGAAAAGCCATTATTAAAAACGCTAAAACAGCCCCTAAGAGTAAACCACTGCCAGCTGATTTAAAAAATGCACCAGTATTCTCCCAAAATGATAGATGTCCAGTAGTTAACCATAATATGCCAGCTTGCAATAAAATGATACCCGTTGCGTCATTAAATAATGATTCCATTTTTAAAATATTTCTAATTGGCTGGGCTATTTTTCGACCTTCAACAACTGCATCAAACGCAGTTGCATCAGTTGGCGTTGCAATTGCCACGATGATTAGAACGACTGGAAGAGCTAGGCTAAAGAGTTGGCTAATAAGTATAGCTGTAACTACTGCAGAGATTACTGCTAAGCTGACAGCCGCCCCCATGATACTTTTCATTCTTTTTCTAACCATTAAAATTGGCGTTTTTTGGCCTTCAAAGAATAAGAGTGGCGCTAAAATTAAAATCATAAAGATTTCATTATTAAACCCTAAGACAAAATGATTAGTCCATGGGATAGCCGCAACAACAATCCCCATCAATAAATTAATATAAGGCCCAGCGATTTGTTTAGTATAGCGAGCAATAATATTGCTAAAAGCTACAGCAATGGCAATCGCCAATGAAGAAATTAACAGATCCATAAAAAAACTCCTTTATATGTATATCCAAATTGAGTAACGAGATAATTTACCAATTTGGCTTAGTATTTACCTCGTAATTATCACAAATTTAATCAGTACACGTTGATGTTAACATAAGCTAAAAGAAAAAGTACTAGCGTTGCTTAAAGGGTGCCAATTATTGCACTCTCGCATAAGAAGAGTAGACTTTAACAACCTAAATTTAAAAATATAATCATAAAAAACCTCCGGTATTGGACCAAAATCCAATACCGGAGGTACACTTCAGAATCAAGTTTTTATTAGTTATTATTTAGTCTTCTTTTGCAATTTTTTCTTCAATTTTTTTTGATGCTTCTCGAGGTAAGTCACTATCTCTTTCAGCTAGTAAGTTACGGATATCTTTTAAATATTCTTCAGTAGGTGTTAACGTCGTTTCTGAAGATTCTTCTTCCTTATCATTAGATCTACTTGTTGCATTTCTAAGTGCTGTGATTCCCTTAAGCAACATAAAGATAACAAATGCTACGATTATAAAGTTAATGACATCGTCTAAAAATTGTCCGATTTTGAAAGTTGTATCACCAATTGTGAGAACGATCCCTGACAAGTCAACTTTACCAACGACAAGTGCAATGATAGGACCAATGATGTTAGTTGTGAAAGATTTAACGATTGTTGTAAATGCACCACCAATAATAACAGCGACTGCCAAATCCATCACATTTCCGCGAGTGATAAAATCTCTAAATTCTTTTAACATGTTTGATGAGTCTCCTTTAATTTGGTTAACTGTATCTTAAAGTATAACGGATTTTATAGGATAAGTGAACTGAAAATTGTGAGTTAATAGGTTTGAATGATATAATCAAAGCACAAATTAAAAGTGAGCGAGGAACTAACCATCATGAAACAGGCTAAAAGGAATGTCACATTTTTATTAAGTGTACTGGCAATCATTGCTGCGATTATCTGGATCCGTGTTGGAGGGGATAGTTTTTCTTTATCTAATGCATATTTTTATATTGGCATTATATTAATTTTAATCGGAATTATATTGATTTTGAGTCAAGCACAACTATTTGCTGGCTGGTTTAAACGACGAGATAAAGGTGAATCTAAAGAAGATTATAATGAACGTAAAATTGATGTTAAAAGTGTAGGAAGTAAAAAAAATCGTCCGCTTAAAATATCACCATTGATGCGTAGTTGTTTTATTGTTGGTGGATTAATGATTGTGATTGCTGTATTAGTGACTATTTAAACTAGGGAGATGATGTCATGAATATTTTTTGGGTATTATCATCGTTTTGTGTTTTGCTGTAGAATCATACTTTGTCGATGGTGGATTCGCAGAAAATGCTGGATCATTATATAAACAGTTTAAGCAATCAAAGTTATCTTTTAGAGAATTTATGCGATTGTTGTTTAGAAGATAATTCGCCCAAAAACAGACCTAACTTTGATCATTCAAATCTGGGTCTGTTTTTTTGAGTTTTATTTTAGAAATATTATTTAATTTTAAAATAGCTTTAAATCAATCATTAGGCCAATATGTAAAGTAATCCTTACACATTGCAATCAATAATTGCTCTATATTATTGGATATATTTTTGTATACTAAAAATGTACCAATAGATGTACTAGGTTGAAACATAATGGAATGGAAAAAATAAATATGAGTTGAGGGTTATTTAGTATTATAGCGATTTAGTTGGCAGAGTAATTTCGTCAGGGGCAGCAGTGACGATAGCAGGCTCATGGTGTATCCTTCAACGCATTTTAGAAAGAGGTAGCATGTTGAAAAATAATATAGTAAGTATGGCATTGCCTATCATATTGATTATTATTAGCTTTATTCCTAGAACATATAAGAATTGGGTTTTTATTAAATTTGGGATGTATCGCTACTTGATTATTGTGCCAATGTTTTGTTTAATTCTAGCAATGCTTTGGAGAGACGATAGGCCACTTGTTCCGATAATGGCACTTATTTCAGTATTTGCTATTTATTGGGACTGGAGAACGATGATAAAAATTAAAAATGATGTAAAGTGATTCTGACATGTTTCATATAAGATAGGGACTAGTTGCAGAAAATTAAAAGTTAGTTAATAGTAACTAGCAGATCCCCAGTTAAGTGAATCAGATAGAAGACCGTAAACAACATATAAGTTATAAATAATGACAATAATACAAATAAGATAAATAGTTTTCGAAAAGGTATTAGTGGATTTATTATGCCAAACGATTAATGGTGCAATAATTAGACCTACAGGTGCAATTAGAAATGAAAGACAAGTTAGTAGTAATAGCAATAATCCCTCATCTTTTGGTTTCTCTACAAATTTAAGATTTTGATTATTATTTGAATCAACTTTTTCATTAAGAAGTTCAACTAAAGAACAATGATAGATAGTACTTAAAGATTTAAGTGTATCGATATCAGGAGTACTTCGCCCATTTTCCCATTGTGAGATTGTTTGTCTTGAAATATGTAATTGCTCAGAGACTGCGGATTGAGATAGTCCGGATTCTTGACGTGCATGTTTGAGTTGTTGACTTAGTCCATTTTATCTCCTCCAAATATTCTGATTTTATAATAGCATATAAGTAATTAGGGAAGATAGTAGAATATAAAGAACTAATAACGATGAAATTGGGGTATACCTCATTTAATAAGGGCTATTTCTATGGCTTATTAAGGACCTCATTAGGGTGCTGATGACCATTATTATTATCATTTATGCCTTAATAGTATCTTTAATCGTACAGGGTTAAACGGAATTAAAAAAGGGAGTCACTTTGATAAGCAAAGTGACTCCCTTTTTTAATTCATTTAATCAGCTAATGCATATTTTTGGATTGCTTTAGCAACACCTAATTCAACATTAGTAGCAGTTACTGCTTGAGCATTATCTTTAACTTCTTGAATAGCGTTACCCATGGCAACACCTAGACCTGCTGCTTGGATCATTGATAAATCATTACCTTGATCACCAAGCGCCATAACCTCGTCTTTGGTGAAACCTAATTTATCAGCTAAGGACATAACGGCATTTCCCTTGCTGGCATTTTTGTTTAGGAGTTCTAAAAAGTAAGGTTCACTTTGGACGTAGTAATAATTATCGGTAATTTTTGCGGGTAATTCCTTAACGACACGTGTAATAACTTCAGGATAATCAATATACATCATTTTCGAAATGACGATATTCTTGTCCATTTCTTCAGGTTTTCGGAAACGAATAGGCATTTGAACTAAGAATGACTCTGCCACAGAATACTCACTGATATCAGCATTAGGTGTATACATTAATGCTTGATCTTCAGCATGAACATGGACGTTTAATTCACGACTTGTTTCTTCGATTATGTTGTAATCGTTAATATCTAACGTATGATGAATTAGAACTTCACCAGAGCCTGAAACTTGAACTAAGGCGCCATTAAAAGTAATAACAAAATCATCATCTGATGTTAAACCAAGTTTTTCTAAGTATTTTGTGACACCTGTTAAAGGACGTCCGGTACAAAGAACAACTTTGATGCCAGCAGCTTTAGCAGCTTTAATAGTAGTAATAGTTTCTGGTGCGATTTCTTTTTTATCATTAACGAGAGTACCGTCAATATCGATTGCGATTAATTTAATTGTCATGATGAATCTCCTTTGGGTTGATTAAAGTATCATTATTAAGATATGTTCTAAACTGTGCATAAATGTCAGCGAATAAATCGTTCTCTGATTTTACTAATTCTCTTGGGAAGAAGAAGCGGCGGTCGCCTGATACTTTACCAGTAATAGAAGCAACGAGGTCACTGACGCTAGATAATTCAACAAGTGAACCATCTTCTTGCGCTAATTCGATTTGGGTACGTGGCTTATCTTTGGTTGGATCATAGGCATCATAAGGTAAGTCGTAGCTGTCATTTTCTGCCGTATAGTAGTCAGGTTGAAAACCAGCTGATTCAATAAGACGTTCTAGAGTAGGTAATAATTCAACCGTTTCTTCATCAAATTTAATTGATTTAAATGGTTTGCGATCCAGGAAACGGACGGCTAAGTCACTTGAAATGTTATCAGTATTTTGACGCCATTCCGTAAAGTAAGTTGTTAAAACACCGTCGTCTAATTGTAAATAATCATCTAATGAAAATTCATTCTTAAAAAGTGGGATTAGTAATTTTGGTGAATCCTCGGCACTTAAGCGATTATTTTCGTATAGGTATTTAGCCCGATTTAATAAATGACTTAAAATAACTTCCATTGATCTAGAAATAGGATGGAAATAAACTTGGACGTACATTTGGAATCGGCTGACAATGTAATCTTCAACGGCATGCATCCCATTGATATCAAATGCAATCCCGCCTTTATAAGGACGCATCACACGTAAAATTCGAGTTAAATCAAATGTACCATAATTCGTACCAGTGTAGTAAGAATCCCGTAATAAGTAATCCATTCGATCAGCGTCTATTTGACTCGAAATCAATTGGACAACTTGTGGATTAGGGTACGTTTTTTGAATAACACTTGCCACTTTTTCTGGGAAATCAGCAGAAACTTTTGCTAAAACTTGGTTAATCTCAGTTGAGGGATCAGTTAGAATTTGAGCAGTAATAGCTTCATGGTCTGTTTTGAAAATGTGCTCAAAAGTATGTGAGTATGGACCATGACCGATATCATGTAAAAGAGCGGCACATAATGCCACTAATTTTTCTGAGTCGTCCCATAAACCGTCGCCAGCTTCTTTGCTTGGATAATTACGTTGGAAATTATCGCAGATTCGACGTGTGATTTCATAAACACCTACGGAATGGGTGAAACGTGAATGTTCCGCTCCATGAAAAGTTAATGAAGTTGTACCGAGCTGTTTAATTCGGCGTAGACGTTGGAATTCTTTAGTATTAATTAAATCCAAAATAACTTGATGTTGCACATAAATGTAATCGTGAATAGGATCACGTAACACTTTTTCTCTAGCAAGTAACGGCGATTGTTCGAGCAATAGAATCCCTCCTCGAAAATTTAGATAGTAAATAAGTTCGTAATACTTCTATTATAACGAACATTCGTAATTTAGTCATGACATAATGATGATTATAGGTAACGACATTCATTTAAATCTAAGTTATAATACAGTGAAACAATAAGGTGAATGGAGGAATTAAGTTGTATGGCAATCACGTTAGATAAACAAATTGCAATCCATTTGGAGACAATTAAAACACAAGAAGGCGAAGTTGAACGCTATGTCATTGAAACAACGGGACAACTCGTTCGTTTAGGCGATGGGATGTATATCAGATATAAAGAAGAGGACAAAGAAACGGGTAAAAAAAATCCAGTTACCTTTAAATTGCAAGATGATGGTGAAATTCAATTAACTCGAGAAACAGATGATATACGCACAAAATTAATTTTTTTAGCGCAAAAAAAAATTAATGGAGTTTATAAAACAGCGTATGGTCGTATTCCAATTGAAATTGAAACAACGCACTTAAAAAGTCAGTTAAATAGCCAACCAATTTCGGGATTACTTGATATTGACTATCGCTTAACAACTGGCGGTGAATTGTTGGGAGACTATAATATACGATTGCAATTTACGGCATAAAAATGTATGATTAAGAGTAGACTTTTGGAAAGGACGTGTGCTAGTTGGAGCTTAAACAATTCGATGGCCAAAACAAAGACGAGTTATCAATGATCGAGGTTGCTCACGCAATCTTATCGCAACATGGTGACGTCATGGGTTTTGCTGACTTAACTAATGAAATCCAAACATATCTTGGTAAAAATGATTTAGAAGTGAGAGATCGCTTATCACAATTTTACACAGATTTAAATGCTGATGGTAGCTTCATTTCACTTGGAGAGAACTTATGGGGATTACGTTCATGGTATCCCTTCGATTCAATCGATGAAGCTGTTGCTCATGTAGAAGATGAAGACGATGAAGATCGTCCTAAACGTAAAAAACGTAAGAAAGTTAATGCTTTCTTAGCAGATGCCGCTGATGATGATGATGTTATCGATTACAATGATGACGATCCTGAGGACGACGATTTAGATGCAACTTATGAAGATGACGAAGATGATGATGAAGATACAGAAATTAAAGGTTATGATAAAGATTTAGATGAAATAGCTGATGGTGATTCTGATGATGAAGAAGAATTACCAGAAGGTATTGAAGATCAATTATCTGAAATAGCTGATGATGATGCAGAAGATGACGAGGAAAATAATTAAAAGGTCTTGACGATTTCGTCAAAACCCTGTAATATATTTTTTGGGCACCTCGCAGGTATTTCTTGCGAGGACAAATGCACGGTTGATACAAGCTCCCTACACTGATTAGATTATTCTACTCGGCTTAGGGGGCTTGTTGTTTTTTATAGATATAATGAACAATAACTATCAGGCCACAAACACAGAATCCCCACAAAAATTAACCCAAAGGAGATTTACAATGACCAAATATATATTTGTTACAGGTGGCGTTGTTTCGTCAATTGGTAAAGGGATTGTTGCAGCATCTCTTGGCCGTTTATTAAAGAATAGAGGTTTGAAAGTTACTATTCAAAAGTTTGATCCATACATTAATGTGGATCCAGGAACAATGAGTCCCTATCAACATGGGGAAGTTTTCGTAACTGATGATGGTACAGAGACTGATTTAGATCTTGGCCATTATGAACGTTTTATTGATATTAACTTAAATCAATATTCAAACGTAACGACTGGTAAAATTTATTCAGAAGTTTTACAAAAAGAACGTCGTGGTGATTATTTGGGTGCCACAGTTCAAGTTATTCCACATATTACAAATACAATCAAAGAAAAAATTATGCGCGCTGGAACAACAACGGATTCTGACGTTGTGATTACTGAAATAGGTGGAACGGTTGGTGATATTGAATCATTGCCTTTCCTTGAAGCATTACGTCAAATGAAAGCTGATGTCGGTTCAGATAATGTTATTTATATTCATACAACGTTGATTCCTTACCTAAAAGCTGCAGGTGAAATGAAAACGAAACCTACACAACACAGTGTTAAAGAATTACGCGGATTGGGTATTCAACCAGATATGTTGGTTGTCCGGACTGAAGAACATATCTCACAAGATATGCGAAATAAATTAGCTAATTTCTGTGATGTTGAACCAGAAGCCGTTATTGAATCAATGGATGTTGATACATTATATACGATTCCTTTAGCGTTACAAAAACAAAAAATGGATCAAATCGTTGTTGATCATTTGAAATTAACAACACCAGAAGCAGATATGACTGAATGGCAAAAACTTGAAACACAAGTTTTAAATTTGAAGAAAACAATCAATATTGCGTTGGTTGGTAAATATGTTAAATTGCCAGATGCTTATATTTCTGTTGCCGAAGCATTGAAACATGCTGGGTACACTGTTGATGCTGATGTTAAAATCACAATGGTTGATGCAGAAAAATTAGATGAGAGTAATGTTGTTGAAACGTTGCAAGATGCTGATGGAATCATCGTTCCAGGAGGATTCGGTAATCGTGGACTTGAAGGGATGATTCTTTCAATCCAATATGCGCGTGAAAATAATGTTCCATTCTTAGGTGTTTGCCTTGGTATGCAAATGGCATGTATTGAATTTGCACGTAATGTTGTTGGCCTTCAAGGCGCACATTCAACTGAAGCTGTTCCAGAAACACCACATAACATTATCGACTTGATGACAGACCAAGAAGATGTTGAAGATATGGGTGGAACACAACGTCTTGGTTTATATCCATGTAAATTAAAACCAGGAACGGTAGCAGCTGCAGCTTATGATAATCAAGAAGTTATCCAAGAACGTCACCGTCATCGTTATGAATTTAATAACGAATACCGTGAACAACTTGCTGATAAAGGATTGGTTTTTGCTGGAACATCTCCAGATAATCGTTTAGTTGAAGTTGTTGAAATTCCTGAAAATAAATTCTTTGTGGCAGCTCAATACCATCCAGAATTTTTATCAAGACCACAACGTCCAGAAGGTTTATTCCAAGCCTTTGTGAACGCTACAGTTTAATAAATGTAATTGAAAGAGTTAATAACAATTTGTTATTAACTCTTTTTTTATGGCTAAAAGGGTTGTATTTAATGCGTGTACTATGTATTATAGTACACATGGATGAGGTGAGATAATTGCAAATTAATAAGACGAGTAGTAAACCGTTTTATGAACAATTGATATCAGGTATAAAAGAAGATATTTTTAAAGGGATTTTGCAGACAGAAGACAAGTTGCCGTCAGTTAGAGAAATGGCTAAAATTCATGAAATGAATCCAAATACGGTTAGTAAAGCGTATAAAGTTTTAGAATCACAGGATGTAATCGTGACAGTTAAAGGCCGAGGGACATATGTCAAAGCCAATAATGAGAGTAATCGCGATGAACGACAAATCCAAAAAAATCGTGAGGCACTGTTAGATATGATTAAAGAAGTGACCTATCTCGGTGTCCAAGAAGATGAGATTCAGGGTTGGATTAAGTCGTATTTTGAGAAGGAGGACTAAGAATGGGATTTGAAATTAAAGGTTTATCAGAGAAAATTAGTGACAAAGAGATACTTAATGATATTAATATGTCTTTAGTCCCTGGAGAAATAGTGGGTCTAATTGGTCGTAATGGAGTTGGTAAAACAACCTTATTCAGATCAATTTCAGGCCAATACATACCAGATCAAGGTGATATTTTAATTGATGATCAATGGATGAAAGAAGATTCATCATTGAAGGAAAAACTCTTTTATTTAGATACACAGAATAATTTTTTAGACAGCTACACAATAGATAAGATTGTCGAATTCTATGAACTCGCTTATCAAACGTTTGATCGTCAAAAGTTTGATAATTGGGTCACAGAGTACAATCTACCTAAACAAACAAAATATCGTCAATTTTCTAAAGGGATGCAAGGATTATTCAATATTATTTTGGCCTTTTCCACTGGTGCACCATATGTTATTTTAGATGAACCACTGGACGGGTTAGATGTAATTGTCCGTAAACAAGTTTTCCAAATTATTATTGATGCCGTTGCTGAAGACCAGCGAAGCGTGCTTATTTCTTCACATAATTTAGAAGAATTAGATCGATTAATCGATCGCGCAATGGTTTTAAAAGATGGACACATTGTGAGTGATTATCGTTTGGAAGACACGCGCTCAGAATCACGTAAAGTTCAATTGGTGTTTAAATCAAAAGAAATTCCAGCTTTCATTAAAGAAAATAGCCGAGCAATGAGTATGCAAGGTCGTGTCGTCACTGTTTTATTTGAACACTATTCAGATGAAATTGAAGCTCAAATTGAAGCTGAAGATCCGGCATTATTCGAAGAATTACCGTTAACGTTGGAAGATTTATTCCGAGCAAGTCTTTCGGCTAAAGAAAATACCGGAGGTGGGAAATAGTGACAGTTAATAGAAGATTGAATCAGATTATTTGGCAGAGATATAAGTGGATTGTTATATCGATTGTTATATCGATTGTGGTTGTTATGGGGGTTGCACTACATAATTCGGTTGACACTACGGAAATAGATGCGGGCAATCTCACTTATACAGAGTTTGTTCAAGGTGAAAAAGATGCGGCAAAAGCGGAACATCGGAAAATAGGTTCAGTTAGCCGAGCAACGTATGAAAAAAATAATATTGAAATAAAAAATGACACTATTCAGATAGGCACGTTCCAAAATGCGAAAACAGTATTAGTTATTTTTAGTCTGGGTGCTATCTTATTAGGGATATTTACTAATATGTATGATATGCAAACTAAATTTAATGAATTTATATTTTCAAGCTCATTTTCTAGAAAACGTATTTTCCTAAAAAAAATTGGTCTAATGTTACTACCTGCCTTACTTACTTTTATTGTAGGTACAATTATAACAACATTTGTTGCTGATGCAGCTATCTCAGTAAGTAATCCAAATTTTATATCAGATAGAATGATAGATTTATTCCTATATAGTAGTCAATTGATTGCGCTATACAGTGTTGGCCTTGTGGTAGGTGTTTTAGTTCGTCGGGTTGTAGCATCTGTCGTCACTGCGTTGGGATTCGCTGGTTCGGCCGTGATATGGTTCGCTTTCTTTGAAGGATTCCTTTATGAGAAAACACATGGCATTTCTAATGCTTATTATCTTGTGATAGGATTTATATATTTGATCGCTGGGTTATTGATGATAATTATGGCAGTTCATTATTTTAACAAATTGTCATTAGAACAGGATAGTCCTTATTTACAATTTGACTATTTGAAAATGCCTCTCCTTATTTTTACGACCGGATATATCACTGCTATGATTGGGGTTATGTATGATAATGGAACAGTTTGGCAGAGAGTAGTAAATGTACTAGTGGGTGCTATTATTACTTTCATCGTTGCTTACATCGTCATCTATCGGCCACAAAATATAGGTCAAAAGTTGCAACGTATTTTTTCAAAAAATAAAAAATAAAAGTAAAATGGCTACCTATTTCTCTAAGAATAGGCTGCCATTTTGACCTTACAGACTTGTTAGTATGTAATGAAATGAAATTGTGCTAAACTACTGTTTATAGGAATGTAAAAGCAATTATTGGGAGGGATTCAATTTGAAAGAAATGTTAACAATAAACAATTTAACTAAAAGTTTCGGTAAAAAGGTAGTCCTTAAAGGTATTAATTTTACAATCGCAGAAGGTGAGATTGTTGGGCTTGTTGGTGCTAATGGCGCTGGTAAAACAACTATCATGAAATCAATTCTTGGATTATCAAATTACCAAACTGGAGAAATAACAATTGACGGTAAAATTGTATCAACGACTAGCCATCAAGGCTTAGAAGAAGTTGGTGCCTTAATTGAATATCCTGGTATCTATCCATTTTTAAGTGGCTACGATCATTTAAAATTATTCTCTGAAATCAATACCAAAGAAGAACTAGATGAAATTGTTGCTGATTTGCATATGACAGATTATATTAATCGTAAAGCTAAATCATATTCATTAGGAATGAAGCAAAAATTAGGAATTGCATTAGCTTTATTAAATAGACCAAGATTAATTATTTTAGATGAACCTATGAACGGATTAGATCCTCAAGCAACACGTGATGTCCGTGAACTTGTTTTGAAATTATCTAAACGTGGGACAGCGTTCTTGATTTCAAGTCATATTTTAGGTGAATTAGAGAAAATTGTTGATCACTTTATTATTTTAAATGAAGGTAAAATAATGAAAGCAATGTCTACTACTGAATTAAGTGATAGTAGTAAGCAATATGTTTTACTAGAAACGACTTCAAACGAGCAAGCTAAAGTTCTTTTAAAGGCCGCTAATTATGAATTGGCAGTTGATCAAACTGTTAAAGTAAAGGTAGACGAACAAGATACTTTAGCAAATATTATCCAAGTGCTCTACGATAATAAAATTCAAATAAATGATGTACGTCATCAAGAACATGATATGGAAGAATCACTATTGAATTTATTAGATAGTAATGACGGAGGTAAGGCCTAATGTTAACTTTAGTTAAACAAGAATTATTTAAGTTAGGTAAAAAGAAATCTACAGCGATTATATCAGCACTATTACTTGTTTTTATTTTTGGGGTAGCACTTTTAACAAAAATATATAGTTCAATTTTCGATCCAGCAAGTATGGTTCAAGGTGGATTTGGGGCTATTCAATTAATTGTTTTCATTTTAATTGCAACATCAAGTGTTATTATCGCGATGGAAACACAGTTTGGTACAATTAAGGATTTGCTTTATCGGAAATATTCACGTGGTGCTGTGTTAGCTAGTAAATGGCTTACAATATTAATCTATTCAATCTATTTGAATGTTTTAATATTCGTGGCTTCAATTGTAGCTAAATTAGTATTTTTACCAACAATAGCATTGTCAGATAAAATAGATAACCAAACACTTATTATGGCTTTAATAACAACGTTAGTGGCGAATTTTATTAGTACCTGGTTAATTCTAAGCTTAGTATTATTATTGGCTAGTATCTTTAGTAGTTCAGGTGCTTCGATTGCGGCTGGGATTGTTTTTTATTTCTTAACAACTATTTTATCGGGTATCCAAATATTAGCTATTTCTAAATGGGATTGGATTAAATGGAATCCACTTAATATGATGAATTTAATTAATCAGTGGATGAACGGACAAGAATTTGAAAAACTAACTCAATTAACGAATAACGAATTAATTATAGGTAATCTAGCTTATACGGCACTATTTTTATTTTTAGGTTACTTTGTTTTCAAGCGTAAAAATGTTTAAAAAAAGTGTATCGTCAATTAATTTTTGACGATACACTTTTTTTGTCCAATAATTATGAGTAGCTTAAAATGACTATTACTAAAGATACAAGTCAAACACTGCAATCTGTGGAGGTACTAGGAATCGGGCGGAGATTCGAGATGTTCCAATACCACTATTAACGTATAATTTTGTATTGTTCTTTAGTGAATAAAGGCCACTAGAGTAGCCACCATCTCCGTCGTGATCAGATAATAAACCTTTATTAGTGAAAGGTATACGAATTTGGCCACCATGTGTGTGACCACTTAAAATTAAATCGACGGTGTTAAATGAACCATTTGACAAACTTGGTTCATGAGCCATTAAAATATGGTACGTTGAATTAGATTTATCAGGAGCTATTGTTGTTTGGACATCGGGGATGCCTAATTGAGAGTCATCTACACCACCCAACCAAATGGATGAATTTCCACCTACATTGATAGTCGTTGAACTATTTTTAAGGACAGTAAAACCACCTTGATTCATCACAGTAGTGTAAACTCTGGCGGCACCGCCACCGTAATCTTTATTTCCATAAACTGCGTATTTTCCATAGGTTGATTTAATTTCACTTAGTTTTTGGACAATAGCTGTTACGGGGTGGTATTGATTGTAATTACTGAATAAATCACCTGTAAATAAAACTAAATCTGGTTTTTCTTGATTAATCTTATCAACAATTTTTTCGAAATTTTCAGGTGTATAATCATCTGCTATTTCGACATCACTAATTTGCACAATTTTAAGTTTCTTTTTAGTAGTATCTGCTTTATTTAAAGCAATATTTTTAACGACAACGCGATAAGGCTCTATTTTAAATGCATAAAAGGTACATGCGGCACTTACTATTAATAGGATGAAAATGACACTTAATATTCTTTTTTTGGTGATAGTATTCTGCCTCCATGTGATTAGTTAACCAAAAAAACTTACAGTAAGATTTTTAGTCTAAAACTGTAAGTTCTTCTTAAAACCTATATGGTTAGTTTTATTTATGAAATCCAAGAACTAATAGCTGACCAGATAGCATTAAAAAATGAAACAATTGCATCCCAAATTTTTTGTAGGAAGTTTCGATTTTCAGCTGTATCTAATTTGCTGAAAATATCTTTAGCACCATCTTGAATATTTGTTGCAACTTTACTTGCTTGTGATTTGAAATTTGATGAATCTAAAGCACCTGAATCACGAATTTTGATTAATACGGCAATAATATCTTGTTTTTGATTATCAGTAATGACATTTGTTAAGTTATTATTTGTGATTTGGTTGTTTACAATAGTAGTAATTTGATTATTTGTAATAGAACTGCCTTCTTTAGCCATATCTTTTTTAGCACCGGCTACAGCGTTGTTCAATTGTGAATCAGTATAGCCATCTTTGCTTTTATTAGCTTGTGTAATGTCACTTAAAGTCGACATTTCATTTTGTGCGGCTGTTACTTGGTTGGTATTTAATGTATCTCCATTTTGAGCGAAGGCTGCATAAACCCCAGCTAAAGCACCTGATCCATCTATTGGTGTAGCAGAAGTGACATAGATATTGGCATCAGTTACACCAGCTGTTAATGCGGCGTTTTTATATTGGTTTTCAGTAATTGTGGTGATGTTATTTTTACCATTGTAGTCTAAAATTTCAACGTTGATACCAGAACCACTGCTCGTTTTTTGAACCATAGCAGATGACCAGACACCTGAAGTTGATGTAAATGAGCCACCAGAGCTATTGAGATATTTAACTAAAGTTGCGCCATTTACGGGTAGTGTAGAATAGGTAGTACTACCGTTTAAACTAGCTGTTAAAGTTGAAAGTGTTCCTGATTTTTGTGAATCTGTTAAACTTGTTCCTAATGTGACAACCGGATTTGACCAGTCTGTGGTTGTACCAGATGTTGATGAAGCTGAGCTTGAGTCATTGGTTGCAGCAGAGGCAACAGAGCCTAGACTCAAGACAGCTAATGTTGTAAGAGTTACTGTGTAAATTAATTGTCTGAATTTCATAATGGTTTGCTCCTTAAATAGCATGTATTTTAATTTTATTATACCTATCTGGTGAAGGAATCATAATAATTGAGTTTGAATAATAGAAAAAATTAAGATTTATCATCATTGAGAGATTTCTTTGTAAGTGAGATAATGAGCGCATCATTTAATCTAGAAATATAATTTTGAGTAGTATGATATGACTAATTTAAATAAAACTAACGACTGAATGGGAGAATAACGATGACAAAAAAGATGACGGATACCTTTAGATTTAGGCGAGGATTAGAATTGAAAAATAGAATCTTAATGGCGCCAATGACTGTTAAGATGAGTTACTATGATGAAGTTGTTACACATGATGAATCAGATTATTATGCACTACATTCAGGCGAAGTAGGGGCTGTTATTACAGCAGCTACCAGTGTCCAAGCAAATGGAAAAGGTTGGGAAGGCTCACTTGCCATCTATGATGATAAGTTTATTCCCGGGCTAACGAGATTGGCATCGGCAATCAAAAAGAATGGGACTAAAGCTATTTTACAAATTTTCCATGCGGGGCGTATGACAAATTCAACGGTACTTAGAGGACAATCACCAGTTTCAGCCAGTGCGGTTGCGGCAGAAAGACCAGACGCAGAAATTCCTAAAGCATTATCAGAAACTGAAATTTTAGAGCTGATTGAATCCTTTAAATCAGCAACAAAACGAGCAATTAAAGCGGGATTTGATGGCGTTGAACTGCATGGTGCGAATACGTATTTACTACAACAATTTTTCTCACCACACTCAAATAGACGTGATGATGCTTGGGGTGGCACGCTTGAGAAACGATTTAAATTCATCAATGATGTAGTTGATGGCGTTATTGAGAGTGTTGATCAATCAGGTGTGAAAGATTTTATTGTTGGTTACCGCTTTTCACCTGAAGAATACGAAAAGCCAGGTATTAGTATGGAAGATTCAATAATTTTGATTGATAAACTTGCCGATAAAAAATTAGATTATCTACATATTTCATTAGGTAAGTATAACAGTGTTTCGAGAAACACAAATTTCAATGAAAAGTCAAGAATGGCTTATGTCCAAGAAAAGATAAATGGTCGTGTTCCCTTAATCGGGGTAGGAGATGTTCGGACTCGAGAAGATGTTAATGGTGTTTTGGCTAACGCTGATTTAGTAGCCGTTGGTCGTTCACTCTTAATTGATCCTAAGTGGACATCAAAGTTATTGAATGGACAAGAAGAAACTATAAAAAGAACCTTAGCTAAAAATGATCGGGAAAAATTAATGGTTAGCGATGGTGCTGTTGAATTTTTAAGAGATATGATGCCTGAACGGTTAGTTGATTAAAAAACAAAACTAAATCTAGACAAATAGTGTGTTGCAAATTTAATTTGCTGCATGCTATTTTTAGTTGCGGCCCTTTCAACTAGCGGTTGCTTGTTGCACCCCTTGCTATATGCTAATATTTGAGATGTTAAATAGAGGAAAGAAGGTTATAGGGATGAAAATTATATTTGCGGAACAACTCGTTAAATTACGTAAAGAGAAAAAACTGTCACAAGAAGAATTGGCGAATCAATTATTTATATCAAGACAAGCTGTATCAAAATGGGAAACAGGAGAAGCTGAACCTGATTTAGGAAAAATTGAAGCGGTAGCCAAAATATTAGACGTCCCTGTAGAAATATTACTTTTTGGTGACGAGGCTAGTGAAAAAACATCAGAGTTTAAAACTAGAATTAAACGATTTATAGAAGAAGATGAATCAGATAAAGATTGGCACGAAAATCATAGATGGCGTGAGTGGCAATATAAACCGATTAATAATGGGTGGGAATTCCTAGCTCGCTATTACTGGATTATTTTTGCACTCATTGGCATGATTGCATGGGGAATTATGCGCCTAAAATAGATATGAGTAAAATAAAAGGAGCTTTCAATACTTGTCTACAAAACAAGTATTGAAAGCTCCTTTTATTTTACCGGAACAACTTTTATTTCAGTTGAGTCGTCATGAATAACAATATATAACGTTTGAGTTTCTTCTTTATCAAAGAAACCGAGATTAATACAAGGTAACCCATTGATTTCTTCCACGCCAATGAAACGATCCGTAAATACCTGACGAACCATTTTACCCATTTCTTTATGAGCATTTGCTTTAGCGGCAGCTGCTTTAAGTGTAAATCCAGAGTCTAAGTAAGACTTAATTAATCGAATAATTGATAAGGTATGGTAAGAATATTTTCTATTCTGATTTTTATTAGTATTAATAGAATCAATAAAACCTTTTTGTTCCCAATAACGAATTTGGCTCTGAGTGAGCCCAGTTGTTTCAGCAATCTCACCGATTCCAATTGAAAATGTATCATTTTGCATAATAACGGCCATTCTTTTTGCATAATCTTTAATATTTGCAATATCGTCCATATCTGCCAAACGAATATACCTCCTGAGTAAAAATTTATCTAACAATCTCATTGTGATGTTTACTATACTGATTATATATATATTAAAACGTTTGTCAACTTACTTGACATTGAAGCAAGATAGTCTTATATTAGTCTTCGAAGATAAATTAAAGAAAAAGAAGGTTTTAAGTATGGATGGATTAGATGCAAAGGGTAAACCATATAATCGCCCCATGCTAATTGCAATTTTATTAGTGGGGACATTTTGTACGGTTTTGAATCAGACAATTTTAGCAACTGCATTTCCAACATTAATGAACGAATTTGATGTAACAACGTCAACTGTTCAATGGTTAACAACAGGATTTATGTTAGTCAACGGGATTTTAATTCCAGTTAGTGCATGGTTAAGTAGTCGTGTGAATACCAAATGGTTATACATAGGTGCTATTGGTATCTTTGAATTAGGGACAGTTTTAGCATTTATCGCACCTAATTTTGGGGTATTGTTAACAGCTCGTTTAGTTCAAGCAGTCGGCGTTGGGGTAACAATGCCTTTATTACAAACGATTATGCTTTCAATTTTCCCACCAGAAAAACGTGGTGCTTCAATGGGACTTGCCGGTTTAGTTATCGGACTAGCTCCTGCAATTGGACCTACACTTTCAGGTTGGGTTATTGATAATGCTTCATGGCGTGATCTTTTTGGTATGATTATTCCATTAGTAGGAATTGTTTTTGTGGCTTCTTTCTGGTTTATGAAACCGGTCATCAAAACACACAAATCTAAAATTGATGTCTTATCATTGATTTTATCAACAATTGGATTTGGTGGCTTACTTTATGGATTCTCAACAGTTGGAGATAATGGCTGGGGAAGTACCTCAGTACTTAGTTTCCTTGTTGTGGGTGTTATTTTTATTGGTTTATTCATATGGCGTCAATTAACAATGGAAAATCCTTTCTTGGAATTGCGTGTTTTTGCTTCCCAAGAATACACAATTGCGGCCGTTTTAAGTTCAATTGTTAACATGGCAATGATCGGTGTTGAAATGATTCTACCAATGTATCTCCAAATTGTACGTGGAGATAGCGCATTTGAATCAGGATTAACCTTATTGGCTGGTGCTTTAATGATGGGGATTATGAGTCCGTTAACGGGACGATTATTCGATATTTATGGTGCTAAGAAATTGGCAACTGGTGGTATGTTCTTATTAACACTTGGGACAATTCCATTCATTTTCTTAACAAAAGATACGCCAACCTTATACATCACAGTTATGTATGCGGTCCGTATGTTTGGGATTTCAATGGTTATGATGCCAACAACCACATCAGGGATGAACGCATTACCAGCTAACTTGATGGGTCATGGAACGGCTGTTAATAATACAGCTCGTCAAATCGCAAGTTCAATCGTAACAGCGGTTATGATTTCCGTTCTAACAAATGTGACAACAGCTGCATTACCAGCTAAGTCAATGCTTAAATCGGCACCATTAGATTACAAAACAAAAGCAATTGATGCGACATTAAGTGGTTATCATGCTGCCTTTATCATCGCAGTAGGTTTCTGTGTGGTTGGGCTCGGATTTTCATTCTTCTTAAAATCAAAACAACAAGTTTTAAAAAATGGAGGTAATAAATAATGATTATTTTATTATTAATTCTTTCAATTATTTTATTCTTCCTTACGTGGAACCTCATCCGTAATAATGTACTGAGCTACACTTTAGGTGGCATCTTTGCGCTTTGTATTATTCTTACAGGTGGCTTAATTGTTGCTAACTACAGTGCACATTATGGAATGGAAAAAGTAACGACAACTAAGACAGAACAATTAGCTTCTAGTTCTAAAGAGATGGACATGTTACTATATCAACCTATCGGTACAGATGGGTCTGAAAAAGTCGTTATTTATAAAAATACGGCTTCACAAAAGAAAACAAAGGCAACTAAGACAGACGATACAACTAGCAAGATTGTTGAAAATGCTAAGAGTAACAAATTAGTTACTAAAGAAACCCGTTGGACTTATAAAGGTAACGGGTATCGATTCATGTTTGGTATCGCTAATAACGATAAAACTTTAGTAAAACGTACGCATACATTCTATGTTAAAAAGAGTTGGACGACATTAACGGTTAAGCAAGCTAAGGCAATGCCTAAAATTGCTAAAGCAGAAGCAGCTAAAATGAATACAAAGGCAGGAAAAGCTAAACTTGCTGCTGATGGCGCTACTTTTGTTAAAACAGCAATCAAAAATGCTATGATGAAAGACGCATCGATTTCAAAAGCTGATCAAGCTAAGATTGCAGAACAAGCAACAACAATTTTTAAAGCACAAACAAAAGCAAAAGTAATGCAAAACGTATTAAAAGAAGTTAAAGAAATTAAATAAACCGTTATTTATTTAGTAACCACATTAGTTTATCCGACTAATGTGGTTATTTTTTTAAATTAAAACGTGAATTATAAAATAAACAATGCTATAATACGTTAATGGCATAAACGATAAAGGAGTTTCTTTGAATGAAAAAGAAAATTATAATTTGGATTGTCAGTATTTTGGTGTTATTAGCGGTTGCAATTGCAGGGGGTAGTTTCTATCTCTATCACTATGCTATTCAAAATACAGAAAAAACATTAACGGGATCATCAAAAGGAACACCAAAGAGAACAATTGAAGCAAAAAAGTGGTTGGCCAGTACTAAAAAAGAAAACTGGACAGAAACATCAGCAGGTGAAAATTTAAAATTAGTTGCTGACTATGTACCAGCGGCAACTAAATCTTTAAAAACAGTTGTTGTGGCACATGGTTACATGGAAAATAAAGAGAGTATGGCTTCGTACATAAAATTATTTCATGATAATGGCTACAACGTTTTAGCACCAGATGATCGAGGTCAAGGTAAAAGTCAGGGCGATTATATTGGTTTTGGATGGAAAGATCGTTTAGATTACATTAAATGGACGAAAAAATTAATTGCCGAAAAGGGAACAGATCAAAAGATTGGCTTGTTTGGAATTAGCATGGGTGGTGCTACTGTCATGATGATGAGTGGTGAAAAATTACCAACTCAAGTTAAGGCAATTGTTGAAGATTGTGGTTATACAAATGTTGAAGATTTGTTAGCTTACCAATTGAAACTCCAATTTAATTTACCAAAAGAACCATTAATAACAACTTCTAGTTGGGTAACTCAGTTACGTGCGGGCTACTCTTTTGCAGAAGCTGACTCTGTTAAACAATTAAAGAAAAATAAATTACCAACATTATTCATTCATGGCGATAAGGATGATTTCGTTCCTAGCGCAATGGTTTATGACAACTACAAAGCCTCAGCAGGTAAGAAAGAACTATGGATTGTGAAAGGCGCAGGCCACGCAAAAGCATTTAGTAAGGATCCAGAATTATATACTAAAAAAGTCGTTACGTTTATGAATGATAATTTAGATTAATAATAAAATCATTTATTTTTTAAATAACATCAAAAAGTGTGGGGGTACCCTCTATTTTTGATGTTATTTTTTGTCTGTATCATGCTATCATATTAGTTATTATAGATGAACTTTTGGGAAAATAGGTGGGGGCCAACATGAAAATTAATAATAAATTAACATTACTAACTTTTGGGTTATTCTTTTTAGTTAATGTAACAAGTATCAAGGCAGATGCGGATTATGATTCTGCAAAATTATCAGCACCTCGAGCAATTTTAATGACAAATTTATTTCAGACGGGTACTGGTGCTGGTGTGACATCAACTAGTGGTATGGTCGGATTGACGGATACCAATAAAGATCCTAATTCGACTAATAAGGCCACTAAAACGATGGTTAAAATTACGGATGATAAGAAGCAAAAAGCAGCAATTTGGTCAACAGATGAAAATTCATTTGATATTAACACAAGTAGTAAAGCTTCTATGTGGATTTATTTTGGTAGTAAAACGAATACTGCTGGGGATGGGATGGCACTTGTTTTTCAAAATGATGCAAAAGGAAATGCCGCTATTGCAACTAAAGCAGGTGAAACGTTAGGCGTTTGGGGAGATGATTCAGTGGGTACGGGATCCCCTAATTATACCACTAGAGGTGCTATTCAAAATAGTTGGGCGTTAGAATTTGATACTCATTTGAATAATGGTAATAGTTCAGGAAACGGATTTGATGTTGATCCTAGTTTAACAGCTAACCACATTGCTAGTGGTTACCCAGCTGTTGAGGCAACATATACGGATAATCATACAATCTCTTCTTCAGTTAAACTAAATCATTTAGGCCTTATTAATTATAATGGGTACTTATCAAATCGGGCATGGCATCATGTAACAATTGATTATAAATCAGTGAGTGCGAGTGCTGGGTCAATGACATATACGATTGATGATAAAAAACCAATTTCAGGAACTGATAATTTGGATCCTACTGAAGATACGAGTCAGACAGGGCAGACGGCAAGTGTTCCAATTGATAAATCGAAATTTAATTCTACAACGGGTAAAATCCGCTGGGGTTTTACAGGGTCAACGGGCGATTCTTTTGAAAATAACTTAGTTATGTTTGAAACTGTACCAGGTCTTGTTAATGCGACTGCGGTACAAACTATGACGGATATTACACAAAACAACAAGGATGTCTCAGCTAATGGAGAAGTAAAAGCTGGAGATAAAGTAAAATTTACTACTAAAGCAACTTATAATAGTGGAAAACAAACATGGACAGACATAGTCGGCCATTTTAAATACCCAACTCATAATATAAAATGGACGGATTATGAAATGCCCGACATTATAGGCACGGGAAAATTTCCTGATTCGGCCGTTGGGGACGACCCTTCTACTTTAGCCAGTGGGACGCCAATACCTGATTTATCTACACCTGGAGAAAGTGTGGAAGTTTCATTTATCGGTGAAGTAATGCCAGTTGAAGTGGATACACCAGTGACTGTTTCAGCAGGTCAATTTATCGGAAGTAATGCAATGATTGATTCTAATCCTGTTAGCTATACGATTAAAGCATCACCAAAAACAGCTTTAACGATTGATGGCCTTAAAGATATCGATATTAATTATGGAACAGATGCAACGATTAGTGGAACGGTAAAATCTAGTTTAGGTGGAACTTTTGCTAAAGGAACAACGGCCAGTGTGACACTTAATGAGGATACAACACCTATTAAGGGTGATGTCGCAACGGATGGTACATTTAACGTAACGATTCCAAAGGACAAACTAACCACTGGTGAATATACTTATAACGTTCAAGTAACAGATCCAGATGGTAATACGACGCAAAAATATACACAAAAAATTAATATTAAACCCGTTTTAACTTTAAATGATAATAAAGGAACAGTTGTAGCGCCATATACATTGATTTTCCAAGTGGCTGATAATAGTGCAGCGTTAACAACGTACTATAAAGAAGGAAGTACTGGAACACCTGTTGAATTAGAAAAATATACAAATACTAAACCAGGTTCAACACAAGATCATAGTGTAGCACTAGATACAACTAAGTTTGCCATTGGAACGCACGAGTTAACTATTTATTCGGTTGATTCTGAAGGAAACATTTCTAATAACCAAACAATCTCTGTTGTCGTAGGATTGTTGAGTATTTCATCAGATGATTCAATTAATTTTAATAATAAAATACCAGCGAAAAGAAGTATTTTAAACCGTGATTCAAGCTATATGCTTAAGTTAGAAACGTCAGCGGCTAAAAACTGGACATTGTCTGTGACTGCAGGACCACTAACTGCAACAAGTGATAAAAGTACTTTAAAACATTCAACTATTGGGTTTCGTAATTCAAATCAAGAAAACACGTTACCGCTTTCTCCAACATATGGTACAATAGTGGCTACAGGAGTAGGTCAAGCAACTACGGTTGAAAAAAGTTGGTCAGCGGATTCTGGAATTGTATTGGATGTTGAACCAAGTGAAATTAAAGTAGCTGAAACCTATAGTTCTGAATTAGATTGGACACTAACGAATGTACCAAATAATTAATAATAAACTTAATTGTCGGTTAAATTCAAATGTCCGGGGGGAGATAGGATTATGACAATATTACGGATGAAAGCTGTACTTTTTACAGGTGTATTAATGACATTAGTGCTTAGCTCCACAGGTGTTAATGCTGATGATTATTCTAACGCAGTGGCATCGGCACCAGACGCATTAGTATCAAATGGACTTATGACACCTGGAATGACAGGAACACAAAATAATGCAAAAATTGTAACATTCGATGCTAGTGGAAATGTTGTTTCTGAAACAGCAGACAACGCAGATAAATCAATTATAAAAATTACGGATGCAACTAACCAAGTGGGATCTGCCTGGTCTACAGCAAACAATAAATTTAATCTTAATAAAAATAATAAAATGTCAATGTGGATGTATTTCGGTAATCAGGGTGCTAATTCTGGTGATGGGATGGCTTTTGTTTTACAAAATGATAGCCGTGGCCTCAGTGCTATTTCTGGTGGAGGCGAATCATTAGGTGTTTGGGGTGTTGATAAAGGTGGATCAGAATCTACCGTTGCCGGGACAGCTATTAAAAATTCATGGGCGTTAGAATTTGATACACATAAAAATAGTGAGGCAAGCAAGGGTAACGGATTTGATAATTTAAACACTATTCAAGACAATCATCTGGCAAGTAATTATCCTAATCAAAGGGCTACTTATGAACAAAATGGTTTTTTAAGTAAGTATAATAAATTAGCTCATGATGGACTTATTGCCGTTAACTTATCTAATGGAAGATGGTGGCATGTGACGATTGATTATAAGTCAACGTCTACGACAGCTGGCTCAATGACCTATACTATTGGAGATAAAGTCCCCGGTACGGGCGACGTATTAGGTGGTGGTCTTGCAAAGACAGTTCCAATTGATAAAAGTAAATTTGCGAGCACAGATGGCCAAGTGACTTGGGGATTTACGGGCGCAACAGGTGCTAACTGGGAAACAAATTTAGTGATGTTTGAAGAAATATCTGATTTAGTTTCTGTTACGGCGACGCAAAAAGTGACAGATACTACCCAGAACAATAAGGACATTACCGCATCGGGAAGTGCTAATAGTGGGGACAAACTTAACCTCCAAACAACTTTGAAATACAATGATGGGAAAGAAGATTGGAAAAAAATTGTTGCATCGTTAAAAACACCTAATGCTGTGACGTTAGACAAAGAAGGTATCATTAAGTACGCAGATGGAACAACCCAAACGTTTGATACAACTACAAAAGATGGTGTCATTACATCAAGTCTAAATAAAAATTTATCAAAAAGTAACGATACAGCAACAATCAGTATGAATGGGACAGCTAAAATTGTTGCTACAGATACTAAAGTGACAAGTCCAATTGGTACTTTTAATGGTCAAAATACAATAGTAAGGTCTCAGATAGCCTCGTTTACCATTAAGGCATTAAAGCAAAAGATGACACTTACAGGATTGCTTGATAAAACGATTGATAGTGGTCAGTCGATTAAAGTTACAAGTAACGTAAAAACAGATACACTAATGGAAAATGATAACGTTACGATAACAACGAAACTGAATGGTGAAGCCCTCAGTGATAAATCAATGCTATTCAATAAATTGGGTAATATTGACTATACTGAAGTACTACCTGCAGACAAACTAAATATTGGAAAAAATACCTATACGGTAAGTGTTGATGATCAATATGGTAATTCAGTAACAGGTCAAGAAATTATTACTGTTAATGATCCAGGTGTTTTAAAAATAGTATCGGCAACGGGTGCATTAAATTTTGGACAAAGTGATATCCCAATACCCAACGAAGAAACAACCTATAGCCCTCTAGAAGAATTGAGTGTGCAGGTAGTTGCATCGGTACCAGGTACGTGGAACTTAACATTGACTGGGACTGATGTTGTTGGAACTGATGGCACTGTACTGAAAGATGCATTAATTTATAAAGAAAAAGCGACAGATGCGGGAATACCTTTAAAAGACCATGCGATAGATATCGTAGGTGGAAACTCATCTTCTAACACGATAACTAAAACGTGGGTAAAAGATACAGGAATTCTATTACGCGTTAAACCTAGCGAGGTTAGAAGTGAAGAGTATAGTGCTTCGGCTCAATGGAATTTGAGTAACGTACCAACTAAATAATTGACATTAGTGAAAAAGGATAATTAAAGTTATCCTTTTTTTATTTATGTTTTGCAATTATTGCTATCTAGGATATTATGGACTATGTAGAGAGAATACGGAGGATAGATAACTAATGAAAATGACCGTTGAACAATTCATGTCCGCTATTGAGTTAGAAGCGTACACAAAGATTTTTTATACTGCCACACCAGAAGATGTCCAAGCAATTGGTGTACCAGAATTATTCGCTAAATGTTATTCTGATTTAGAAAATAATGTACGGGATGGCAAGCTTGTAGAAGTTCAATTGATGATTGAATATCCTGAAGGTACCGCAATTTTTACACTTGAAGCAAATATCCTTAATTTACCATACAAATATTATAAAAAGTTACCTAGCTTTTTTAATGAAGTAACAGATGAAGCAGAAGTTAATGTCTATCTGATTGTTGAGTCGCCAATTCTGAATGCATCTAAATTAAGAATCGATGAAATTACATCTGTGACTAATTATTTAGAAAATCCTAGTGATCATAATATGACAAGCACAACTATGATTGCTGAAAAGATAGCTTTCCTTGAAAATCCACCTGTTATTGAAGAAAAAGAACCCGTTGTCGTTGAAAAGAAAAAGAAACCCTCTGTTAAGAAGAAGGCTGTCGCCAAGAAGAAAAAGGCAGTTAAAAAAGCAACGACGACAAAAAAGGCAGCACCTAAGAAAAAAGTGGTCGCTAAAACGACTAAAAAGGCCCCTGCTAAGAAAAAACCAGCTGTAAAAAAATAAAAAATGAGTCAAAAACCGGTATTAACGACAGATAAAGTCGTTAATACCGGTTTTTTTTAATAAATTAAAAATATAATTAAAAAACAAATAATACAAAACAATCTGAACTGATATAATAACAATATAAATAACAGTCGATATAGCCGATATCAGCAAGACCAACTTGGGGGAGTTGATGGATAGCAGGCAAAGTAAATAACATTTAAGGGGGTTATGATGTTGAAAAGGTATGTCAAAATATTAGTCGTGGGTCTGTTAATTCCAACATTGTTTTCATCAACTGCTTTCGCTTTAAATAAAACCGATAAAGTTGATCCAAATCAAGAAAGTCTGACTTTAGAAAAAGATAAACAGGCCATTTTTGAAAACAAAAATGATGTCACGGAAATAAAAACATTAAATGAGTCCGCAATAGCTGCAAATGATAGCCCAGAAAAAACAAGTCCAGCAGAACAAAAAATAAGTCATCAATCAAAAAAAGCTGTTTTAAAAACAAACAAACTTTCTACCAAGGCGACAAATGGTCTTAGTGGAACGATTGGGACTTCCGATTGGTTTATCAATGATAGCGGGGAGCTACACATTGGTGCAGGTGATTTGGGGAATAGTCCAACCAATGGTGGGGCAATTGTTATCTGGACGCCGACTGATAAGGCCAAAGTAACCTCGATTATTTTTGATGGTGCAGTTAAGGTCTCAGGAAGTATTGCTAATCTATTTAGTCTATTTACTAATGTGCAACGTATTGATAATGCAAACTTATTAGATGTTTCAAATGTGACAGTTATGTCTGGGTTGTTTCTTAGGGATGCTAAATTAACATCAATAGATGTCTCTAACTGGAAGACATCAAAGGTATTATCAATGAATAGTTTATTTGAAAAGTGTAGTTCATTGGTAGGACTAGATGTATCCAATTGGGATACAAGACAAGTGTCGACATTGGGGAATGTTTTTAACGGCGCTGCAGCAATCAAAACTTTAGATTTAAGTAAATGGGACGTTTCAAAAGTGACCAATTTAGAAGGAACTTTCTATAATATGGGTGCATTAACTGACTTAAATGTTAGTAATTGGAATACAAGTCAAGTTACATCTATGAAGCAAACCTTTGGTACGGATTATTTTTCTGCGTATACGTCGCACTTAGCTCAATTAGATGTTAGTCAGTGGGATACAAGTCAGGTTAAAGATATGACTGAAATGTTCTCAGGAACGAAGGTAAAAACCTTAGATCTTGCATCATGGAATACGCAAGCTGTAACCTCGATGGATAGTATGTTTTATCGGAGTAAAGTAACGAGCTTGGATTTAAGTAAATGGAATATGTCAAAAGTGACAAATACAAACTTAATGTTTGGATACACGACTGTTTTGAAAGCTGTTGGCGATATTAGTCAATGGGATTTTGCGAGCATGCTACGAACAAGTGGGATGTTCCGCAGTAGTGTTGTCACTAGTTTAGATGTTGCTAAATGGAATATGTCGCATGTAACTAATATGAGCGATATGTTTGGTTACGTAAAAGTACCGGTTTTAGATGTCTCAAGTTGGGATGTTTCAAATGTGTTAGATATGTCGTTCGTGTTTGAATCTGCAACAATCCCTAACTTAGATGTTTCTAAGTGGAATGTCGCAAAAGTGACTTCATTAGCCGGAACTTTTTTGAGTTATCAATCCACGACGCCAATAGATGTCTCTAAGTGGGAAACGGGGAATGTAAGAACATTAGCGTCTACTTTCTTTGGGATTAAGCTGGCGACAGTCGATGTCTCCAATTGGGATGTCTCCAATGTAACCAGTTTAAACGGAACTTTCCAATCGGCAGCTAACCTAAATAAAGTGGATGTTTCTAAATGGAATACACAAAACGTAACCAATATGCATGCAACATTTGGCTCCTCTCCCAAGTTGAAAGAAATAAATGTTTCTAATTGGTTGACGGGAAAAGTGACTGACTTTGGTTTAATGTTTCAGCAGAGTCAAGCAGATACGTTAGATGTCTCTCAATGGGATACGTCTGCAGCACAAAATATGCAGAGCTTTTTTGAAGGCACATCTGTCTCACAATTAGATACCTCACATTTTAAAACGGATAATGTCCTTTATATGGAAAAGATGTTTACGGGTATGAGTAATCTAACCTCATTAGATATTTCAAGTTTTAATATGGGGAAGATTAAAACACAAAAAACGGGTAATAGTACGACGTATGGTCTTACTAATATGCTGCATACAAATACAAGTAGCGGGGCAACTTTAGAACATTTAAAGCTGGGACCTCAAACATTGTTGACTGAAGCTGCAACGGGCGAAATTGTTGGCCTTGATAATCCAACACAAACCGGCGTTTATACCGGTAAATGGCAACGTGATGGAACCTCAGAGACCTATTTGGCAGCAGATTTAATGAGCAAATACGATGGTAGTACGATGGCAGGTAGTTATTCATGGGCCAAGATTCAAAAGGGAACGGTTGTCGTCAAGTATTTAGATCAAGATGACCAGCCGATTGCCGCTGAAGACACGATGAGTGATGATCAAGGTAAGACTTACACCACGACAGCTAAAACGATTCCAGGATATGCGCCAACGTCAACGCCCGCAAATGCAACAGGAACTTATGTGGGTAATCAAACAATTGAAGTTGTCTATCATTATGCGGGTGCACTGTCATTAATGTCGACACCACGTACGATGAGTTTTGGTAGCCATTTGATTTCGTTAGGTGAAGAAAAGTATCAGCTAGAAACACTTTCGAATGATCTGGTTGTCCAGGATAACCGTAAGGTGGGCTCAACTTGGCAATTAAGTGCCAGAATGAGTGCTGATTTTGTGAGTCAAACCTCTAAAAAGAAGTTAAAGTCAACCTTAGCTTACCGTGACGTAGATGGTCATACAACTGATATCAATGCAACTGGTGGGACTGTGATTAAATCGCAAAAAACGATTAATCATGATCCAATCACGGTATCTAAAGACTGGACCAGTTTAGGAGGTGATGGTTTTGTATTAGATGTTTTACCTGGTCCTACACTAAGTGAAGCATACAGTGCAAAAGTTGAATGGACATTAACAGATGCCGATATGGGCAATTAGGGGGGAACTGATGAAAAAATTTGCATATCTGATGTGTAGTTTATTAACGATAAGTTTATTAATATCGGTTCCTGCTAAGGTATCTGGAGATGCTCAAAGCAATGCCAGCGTGGGGTTTTATGGGAGTTATCCTAATAAAAGAAAAGATGAAAGTCAGACGAAAACTCATCTAATCGATAGGCAAGGCACATCAGAATCAAGGAAGAATACGTCTTCTGAAGGTAGTAAAGGCAACCAAGAATTGCCTCAAACAGGTGAGAGCACTGAAACGTGGTTAATTGTTTCAGGTGGTCTACTGATTTTAGGCACAATAGTTATAAAAAAAATGGATAAAAGGGGAAAAAGATTATGAAAAAATTAGTATTAGGAATGGCATTAGTAGGTAGTATTTTAGGCGCAACAACATCAGCAGTTAGTGCTGCAACGACAACAAATGGGGATGTTACTTTTAAACCAGGTACAGTTACGGTTGATCCAGATCCAAGTAACCCAGATCCAAGTAACCCCAATGCTAACGCAACAGCAGCAGATTTAAACTTTGGTTTAAATGAAATTACTGATAAAGATGTGACACTTAACAATACGTATGCAGCAGCACATATCAACGTGAACGATTTAACAGGTACAACAACATCTACTTGGAACTTAACAGTTGCCCAAGACGCACAATTCAAAAGTGTTAAGGATGCCAAAGAATTAACAAATGCTGCATTAACATTGAACGCAGCAAAAGATACAACTGCTTCAACTTCTGGCGCAGTAGATGTGACAGCATCATCTGTCTTAGTTCCCGGAGCTGACAAAAAACCTGCAGCACCAGTCAACGTTGTCGGTGCTAAAGATGGTAATGGTAACGGTAAAACACAAGCTACAATTGCTGGCTCAACATTAGCAGTACCAGGTGCTACTGTCAAAGTTTCAGATAACTACAAGACAACATTAACATGGGATTTAGCTGACGTTGTTGCTTAATTTAGTAAAATAAAAATAAATCATTCAAATAAATAGAGGGGTCTTAGACCCGTCTATTTATTGTTGTATAAAGGTGGAATTGTTAAATGAAAAAAATAATGTGTGCTATTTTAGTTGTTTTCGGAATTTTTTTAGGTGCTTTTCAAATGCACGATCAAGCATTTGCCGCGGGGACAGGGATGGGTTTTGAAGTCTATCCTGCCCAGTCAGACAGCCAAGTCAATAATAAGGTGACTTATTATGATTTAAAATTGAATCCTGGAGAAACAACAGAACTAGCAATTAAAGTTAAAAATACATCAGATAAACCAATTGTTGTGAACACTGCCATTGGTAAGGGGACAACGAGTACGAGTGGTTTGGGTGTCTATAACCAGGTAGATAATAAAAGTATTGATTTACCTTATAATATTGAAAAATACGTTACCACTAAAACAGCTAAAATTGATTTAGGAGTCGGCGAAAGCAAGAAAGTGATCTACACTGTAAAAATGCCTGATAAAGCTTTTGATGGTGTCTTAGCAGGGGGAATGACGTTCTTAAAGAAGGCTGATGCTAGCGATAAAAGTAAAGGGATGTCTATCGCAAATCAATTTTCTTATACAATCTCGCTTGTGCTTCATGGTAAAAAAGACTTAGATAAAAATAAAGTTACGTTAGGTAAAGTTAAAGCAGATCAATTAAATGGGCGTAATGCAATTACAATGCCCATTCAAAACGAGACAGCGGCTTATCTTAGCCAAGTTAAGACCAATGTTAAAGTCAGCAAAAAAGGATCAGACCAGGTCTTATATAAGCAAAGTGGCGAAAAGTATCAAATTGTCCCTAATTCAGTGTTTAATTTACCCGTTCGAATTGGTGAAGTGAAGTTTAAGGCTGGAGACTATACGGCAAATGTAGAGGTTCAATCGAAAGGCCAAAAGTGGCACTTTACGAGAGACTTCACAATTACCAATGATGAAGCTAATCAGCTTAATAAGACAGCCTTAGTCAAAGAAGAAAATACTTGGTTGTATATTTTATTTGCCTGCATTGGAATAGCGCTATTAATTTTATTATTTAGTATCATATATGTCAGAAAACAGCGTAAAATAAAAGTATTGAAGGCAGAATTAGAAAAGGCACGCGAGTAATTCGATAGCATAAGGAAGTAGGGAGAAATAAGTCCATGAAAGACATTTTAGAATTAAGCGATTATCAAAAGTTAAATTTATTTGCATACATTGAGTCTTCGGCCACCCAGTCTGTTTCTGTTCAAGAGATACAGGATGAATTTGAATTGACCTATTTTAAGGCAACGAGCATGATGAATGGTTTAATTCGCGATTTTGAACAACTTGAAATGGACGCCTACTTTTATATTGAAAAATCTAATGGGACATACGTCTACAAAAAAAGTGGGTTAGACTCAATCAATCGCTTGATCTGGATGTATGGACGACGGTCATTAAAATTTAATTTACTCCATTATTTATTGAAGAATCCGGATAGTAGTATCGAAAAATTTTCTGAAGATATTTTTATTAGTTTAACAAAAGGCTACAAGGTTAAAAATGAACTCGCTATTTTTTTGAAAAACTATCAGATTGAACATTTATTTCCCAAGACACGTGATGAAGAATTTAAAATTCGCTTAGTTTTAGCACAGCTTTATTATTATATTTTTAAAGATTATGAGTTACCATTTGTAGAAAATGATATTGTGATTGCTGAAGGTATTATGGAACAATTAAAGTTGAGTCAATACTGTCAATTTGAGAATCATTGGAATCAAGTTTTCTTGAAGTATTATTTAATTATTTCAATTGAACGGTCAAGTAAGGGATATAGTGGGTACGATGGAATAATAAGTGATAGCCAAGCATTGAGCCAGTTCCAGGAAATTGATATTTTCCGTTATCTAAAGAATGAAAAACTCAGAATGGCTGAGAAAAAGTATTTGTATCGATTCTTAGTGGCGCAAAATTGGCTTAAAGGCTCACGTGAAGTATCCAAATTACCCTTACAATTGACGGCTGAAATATTAGTTATTTTTAAAGAAAGTTACCAAACCCAGAATCAAAAAACTGATTTTTTAAGTCAAACATTGGAAGCAGAATTGATTCAGATTATCTATAGATATCATTCATTTGGGAATTTATTGATTGATGGCTTTTTTTATACGAGTTTAAAAGCATTCAAAGAAAGTTATTATGAATTATATTTGGGGACAAATGGATTTATAGCACAACTTCAAAAAAGAAAAATAGTGAATAATATTGTTGGTCATAAAACGTTTTTTATGGAAATACTTATGCTTGTTTTGAAGCACTTTAATTTGGATGACTTCATACCGGGAATCGTTGTCACTGTTAATTTTTCAATTGGTGAACATTATAATGAGTTTATCAAAACAACGCTGAGAAGTTTACCTTTGGCTAATATGGAAATAACGGAAAATTATTCTGAGAGAACGGATATTTATTTATCAGATGTTTTGAGTCGTGAGATAAACTCGAAATATATTATCTGGAATAGTCCCCCAACGCCAGCCGACTGGGAAGTATTTGGGAATCTAGTTGCGCGGGTCAAGGGAGAAAAAATATGAGACTAAGTTCGCTTTTATGGCTGACGCCCATGTTTTTATCGACAACGCTGGTTCAGCAAACTGACCAAAAAAGTAAGGCTGATCCTTTCGAGAGTCGTTATGGCATGATGGTTGAACAAACGGAAGCGAACGAACCTGATGAAGGTAGTGTGCAGGTTGGTTTCTATAAAAAAGAAAAGTCGGTACACGAATCTAATATCTTATTAAATCAAGCAGTCGATTTCACCCCACCTCGCAATCAAATTAAAAGAGTTCCCATCTATACACCTACAATTGATGTTAATCGTTATTATCTTGGTAGTTTTTACAGAAAGATTTCTGGAACGTTGATATTTGGTGTTTCAGAAATGAGATTATATGAGCGATAAAAATAAAAAGCGCAATTTTGATAATCTATCAAAATTGCGCTTTTTTAATTTTATTTTATGAAGAAGTAGTAAACGAGCAATAAAGCACCTAAAATAATCCGGTACCAACCAAATGGTTTGAAATCTTTTGATTTGATGTAACCCATTAAGAATTTAATGGCTACGATTGAAACTAGGAAAGCGACCACACAACCAAGAATTAAAACGGCTGTTTGATCTCCCGTGAAGGTATTGCCGTTATGGAAGTATTTAACTAACTTAAGTAAACTTGCACCGAACATTACTGGAATTGATAAGAAGAATGAAAATTCAGCAGCGATGAAGCGTGAAGTACCTAATAGAATTCCACCTAAAATAGTTGCACCAGAACGTGATGTTCCGGGAATTAAAGCAAGAACTTGGAAAACACCAATTAAAATAGCTGTTTTATATGTAACTTGACTAAATGACGTAATAGAAGGCGTTGTATTAGCCTTTTTATTTTCAATAACAATAAATAAAATACCGTAGATAATTAACATTAAAGCAACAACTGGGAAATTATAAAGTTTAGCGTTTAACCAGTCGTCGGCGACTAATCCGATAACAGCAGCCGGTAATACAGCAACAATGACCTTACTCCATAGTGACCAAGTGTCTCTCTTTTCTAATTGAGATTTCTTTGGCGAAAATGGATTCAATTTGTGGAAATATAAAACACAAACTGCTAAAATGGCACCAAGTTGAATAACAACGAAGAACATTTCCATAAAAGCAGCACTTTCTTTTAGCTGTAAAAATTCATCAACTAAAATCATATGCCCTGTTGAACTAATGGGAAGCCATTCTGTGACCCCCTCAACGACCCCTAAAACAATAACCTTTAACATCTCAATAATATTCATACAAACAAGATTCCTTCCAAGTTTTATTTAACTGCTCTAGTATACCTAATATGAAAATCAAAAACCATAAAATTAAATAAACCTTATGCATTTAGGCATAAGGTTTATTTGTGAACATAAGATTTTAGTTAAGATTAATTTTATAGGGCTTTTTTGTTACCACGACGTGCAATTGCAGGGAGGATTAAACCTAATGCAACTAAGACAAGTGGTGTGACAATATTAAGTGTTAATTGGAACAAGTAGTTAGAAGGGCTATCTGAGTAGTTTAATTTAGGAACAACTCCTAGGATACAAGCGAATGCAGTGAATAAGAAACACCAAGCACCAACAATGTAACCAACGACAGGATTCTTAACAAACTTGTAACCAGCTTTGAAATTCTTCAATTGTTTGTTTAAAAGCATGTAAGCGAAGAATACCCAGAGATAACGCATAGGCATAACAACCGCATTTAAGTTTAATAACCATTTGTATAATGCGTTCATGTTACCAATCCCAATTGCAGGAATGATAATTAAAATACTAACTAAAATACCAGTCATGGCATAACCATTAACGGGAGTGCCTTTTTTATTGAGTTTTGACAAACTTTTAGGAATGAAGTTTGGATCTGCATCACCTAAAAGAATTTTTAATGGTGCATCAATTGAGAAAGCAAGGGCTGAAATTTGAGCCATTGCATTGGCAATGGCGTAAAGAATCATGAATAAATTACCTACGTGGTAGAAACTACCAAGACGTAAGAAACCTTCGTAAGGACCATTTGTAATTAAATCATCAGGGATGTTAGTTCCGTTAAATAAGAATCCCATAGCGAATGAACCCAAAATAGCACAGATGGCAACCATTGCAGCCAAAGCTAACATTCCTTTTGGAAATTCTTTAGCTGAGTTTTTTGTTTTATTAACATAGGGAGAAATCTTTTCAGCACCACCAACAGCGAAAACTAACATTGAAATCGTTGTGAAGTAGGCGAAGTTAAAGTTAGGTAGATATGATTTAATGGCACCCATATCAGGTGTTTGAATTTTAGCATGCGTCATGAATGGCGCTGAAACTGCTAACAAGATGAATAACAATGACATAACGAACATTGCTGTTCCGGCAACACTACCAATTCGACTCAAAGTAGCAAGTCCTTTTGAAGCAATCCATAAGAAGAAAATGAAAATGACTAGTCCCATAAGTGAAACGGTCATAGCTGACGTTTCATTGACGAAATTTCCGTTACCTTTGAATAACCAACTAAAGGCAATTAGGATACCTTGTGGTTTTTGTGCTAGGTAAGGAATATGTACGACCCAATAAGTCCAAGCTGCATAGTAGGCAAGTCTTTTGGTTGAAGTTTCTTTCACCCATGAAGATACACCACCGCTGGCATCTTTAAATGTTGAGCCTAATTGACCAACAATTAAAGTATAAGGAACAAAGTAAAAAATCATGATTAAAATCCAAGATGTAATAACAGTGAGTCCTTGGTTAGCAAAGTTGTTAAAGACATTTGCAAGTCCCCAAACGGAAACGAATGCAATTAAAGCAACGTTATACCAACGTAATGTTTTTTCTGATTCTAACAAAATAATAGCCTCCATATGGATAAAATATTTTATGATACAGGTACAGTGATAGCTATGGTTAAGTATAAAGAAAAAAGAAATAAAGTACAATCAAATTTTGTGATACATACTATAAGAAGTAAATATACTTATGGTTAAAATGTCAAAAAAACACATTTAAGTCGCAAATGTTGACTGTTCTCTAACAAATGTAAATGATATTATAACGGTAATTAGTTAACGACATGAACTAAAAGAGAATCCTGGGGGATTATAATGAAATCAAAAAATAGAATTGTGATAGGCAGCTTATGTGCCTTAATGTTGTTCGGGGGAGCAACGTTAAGCGGAAAAGTTTCAGCAAGTACACAAGAAGAAACAATTAGTTCAAGTATTGCAACTATAAAAGAGCAAACTTTAGAAAATGTACTAAGTGAATCAACAGAATCAAATAAGACAGATTCTAGTAGTTCAAGTAGTAGTGTAGCTGATGAAAAAATGGATTCAGAAGTTGATACGACAAAGGCAACAAGTTCTGAATCATCGTCTACTATACTATCCAGTGAGAAAACAGATAGTCAAAAGGACAACAAGAAACAAGTGGAACAGGCTAAAAAACAAAGTATGACAACACGTACGGTATTTGATGATTATAAAGATTCAGATATTGTAGGGTTATTTATGGGTGGAAGTAAAAAAACGATTAGCATTGACGATGTACTTAGTAAAGAATCGACCACAATGTCTTCAGATGCAGCGATAGGGGACCCATTTTATGGGCAGGATGATGAGGGTAATGGAAATAGTGTTGATGGCTCAGGAACACCAGAAGGATCACCTGATTACTATCCTGCTGTATCTTTAGATAACTACGTATTCAATGTTAAAGTAACCAAACCAGATGGTACGGTTACGGTTTATGCACCTTTTCATCCAGCGACATATGATCCAATAGAAACACTCATGCAAGCACCAATTATAGTTAAAAATTCTGATTTAGCAATTGGGGAAAATAAAGTTGAGTTTACAGTTACAAGAGTAATAGGTGGGAAAACCAGTGATCCAACTAAGGGAACTATCATTGTAACTATACCAAATCCTAAGATTAAAGTAGATGCAATTGCAGGTGATAAATTAGACAGTACGCCTAATACGGATATCCCAGTAGTTGATGTCACAAGCACTGAGTATCCAGTTAGCTATACAGTGAATAGTGACCATGCAAAGACCTTAACAACTCAAATTACAGATTCTTATGGCGATGCAGCACACACCAGTCAATATAAGGAGGAGTACGATAATAGTAAAACGCTAGGTAAAGATCACACTAATACGATTAAGATGACCGACTTGACGGTTAAACAACATACAATAACAGTCACAACAACGGATGATCAAGGTAATGCGACTATTAAAAAATTCATCCTTAATGTTAAAAAACCAACTAAAACGTTAAAAATTAATGGCATTAATAATTTAAATTATGGAGATAAAATTAAAATACCAAATGAAAAAACCAATTTAACGCCATTAACTGGTCTTAATGTGGATCTTTCAGCTGTGGATGCCGGCAACTGGGAGTTGACTGTAAAATCAACAGGATTAACTGATGATCCAGATGCTTTTGTCTTTAAAAGCGATGCCAATGCTACAGAACAAATCATTAATGATACTGGTATAACCGTTTTATCAGGTAATGGTGTAAATGATACAGGAAAGGAGTTTAACGATGATGGAACCGGTATTTTGTTAAAGGCAGACCCATCAAAGCTTAGAGCAACTGCCTATAAAGCAGACCTGAATTGGACATTATCAAGTGTCCCAGTAAAATAACGTCAAAAAATGACACCTAACACGTAAATGTTGGTCGTTTTAAATGAAATAATTTTGGTATTATATTTTTATAGAAAAGAATAACTAATTAAGAATTAAGTAATTATAACTGTCAAAAGTAAACACTTAACCGTAAAATATTGACCGTTTTTAGGTCAAATATCGACTATAGTGAATGTATACAAAAAAATGGGGGAAACAATGATGAAAAAAACTTTAATAACAACAATGATGATTAGTGGTGTGGTATTAGGTCTCGGAACAATGAATAAGGTATCTGCTGCAGATGCAACTACAGCTGATACAACAGCTAGCGCTACTTTCGTAGCTGGTGAAGATCCATCACTTCCTGGTTCTGGTCCATTGGCCATTACAAACGTTACAAGTGGAGTTGATTTTGGTTCAAGTGCAGTTTCAGCAACAGATTCGACATTACAATCAAGTAGTGACATTAACGTAAGTGTTAGTGACCTTCGTGGAACATTTGCTGGTTGGAATGTTAGCGTTAGTGGTACACCGTTAATGAGTGATGGAGCAACTCCTACAGAATTGAAGGGTGCTACGTTAGCGCTCCCTGATGGTACTATAACAGCGGCAGCAACAGGTACTGATGCAACTAAGATGACAGCAGCTGCATCAGCAAATGTTTTAGGTGGCGGTAGTGCACAAATTAATGCACCTGTTGATAACGGTACGGGAGCAATTACAACAAATTATAAACAGACTGATATTGCATTGCATGTTATTGGTGGTACAGCACGTGTTGCTAAATACTCAACAACATTAACTTGGACATTGACTGACGCTCCTGCTTAATTAGGTTAGAGTCGGGTAAAACATTAGGAAATTTGGGGGAAATAAATTATGAAAAAAGTTTTAACAAGTGCATTATTAGCAACAACCATCTTAGGTGCAGGTTTAGCTGTGTCAAGTAACGTAAATGCTGCAGATACTGTCTTACCGGACAGTGCAACAACTGACGGATCAGTTACATTTACACCAGGTACAGATCCAACAGATCCAGTTGATCCAACAGATCCAGTTGATCCAACAGATCCTGGTGATGGTGGTGGCGGTGAAACAGGGCATGCTGGTCCTTTAGCGATTGTATATGCAACAAAGGCAGTATCATTTGGTATTCCTAAAGATGACGGAACTGGTTCTGTTAGCACTACTGTACCTGTTTCAGCAAGTAAACAAGACCTTAAAGGTAGTAACTTTATTTCTCTTCAAGTTGCCGATACTCGTGGAACAGACGCTGGTTGGACCTTATCAGTTAAAGCAGATCAATTCAAAAGTACAAAGTCTGGCGAATTAGCTGGAGCTGTCTTAGCTTTAGGTAAAGGTGATAATACCTTAATTGGTACCGGTGCTACACCAACACCTGCATCAGCTGCTGCAGTTGCATCGGTTACTGATGGTGGAACTGTCTTATCAGCTAAAACAGGCGAAGGTGCTGGTTTAAATGCAGATAAGATTCGTGCAGACAACATGACTTTAACAATTCCTGCAGGTTCAGCTAAAGCAGATACTTACGCAACAACGTTAAACTGGAGTCTTTCAGACGTACCAGCAGTTTAAATTAAATAATAAATTCGGGGGAAATAAATTATGAAAAACGTATTAACAAGTGCATTATTATCAGCAACAATCTTAGGTGCAGGCTTAGCAGTATCAGGTAGCGTTAATGCTGCTGATATGACACCAGCATCAACAGCAACTGGTGTTCAATTTAAAGCTGGGGACGAAGGACAAGTTATCCCTCCAGTTGACCCAACAGATCCAACAAACCCAACAGATCCTGGGGATAACGGTAATACTGGTAACAGTGGTAATCTTGCTATCATCTATGCTACTAAAGCAATTAGCTTTGGTACTGAAAATGAAATTACGGCAAATACGGTCAACTTAACATCTGATAAAGATGTTGCGGTTGAAGTTGGTGATGTTCGTGGAACAAATGCTGGTTGGACTTTAGCAGTAAGTTCTAAACAATTAGCTAACGCTGATGAATCAGAAAAACTTGACGGCGCTGCAATTAGTTTAGGTGCAGGTGCTGTTTCAGTTGGTAATGGTTCTACAGCTAAGCACGCAGTATCATCAGCAATCGGTGACACAACAACTTCTGGGGTTGTACTTGGTGCTACAGCAGGCGCTGGTGCAGGAATTAACGTTGATAACATCAAAAATACAGATGTTAAATTAACAATTCCAGCTGGCGTTGCTAAAGCAGATATCGCATATGCTTCAACGTTAACATGGACTTTATCAGATACACCAGCAGTTTAATTATTTAAAATAAAAAAGATAAATTTTTGGGGGAATCAATTATGAAAAAAGGTTTAACAAGTGCATTATTAGCAACAACAATTTTAGGTGCAGGTTTAGCAGTTTCAAGTCATGTAAATGCAGCAACACTTGCTGAAGGTGCATCAACTGATGCTAGCGTTTCATTTAAAGCTGGCGATGAAGGACAAGTTATTCCTCCAGTTAACCCAACAGATCCAACAGACCCAACAGACCCTGGTGATGGTGGTAATACTGGTAATAGTGGTAACCTTGCTATTGTCTATGCTACAAAAACAGTAGACTTTGGTTCAGATATTGAAATTCCTACAAAAGCATTAACTGTTAAATCAGCAAAAGATCTTGCTATTGAAGTCGGTGATGTTCGTGGAACAAACGCTGGTTGGGCACTTTCTGTTCAAGCTGACCAATTTAAGAGTGGTAGTGATGAATTAACCGGTGCTGTTCTTTCGACAGGCAAAGGTAAAGTAGTTGTTGCTGAAGCAACAGCTGGAACAACTACAGCTGTTTCAAATGCTGTTACAGATTTGACAACAGCTGGTGTTGCTTTAAATGCCGTTAAAAATACTGGTAGTGGTGTTACTGTTGATACACTTGCAGCTGGAGATATTTCATTAACTGTACCTGCTGGTGTTGCTAAAGCAGAAGCTTACTCAACAAAAATGAACTGGACACTTTCTGACGTACCTGCTTAAATAAGTTGTTTAAAAAGCATTATATGGTGGCGATCACTATATAATGCTTTTTAACAAGAATCTTTAAAGTATCCTTGGGGGAGGTTAGTCTCATGAAGAAAAAGATTATGATTATAGCGATGTTACTTTTGGGAGTTGTCATGCTGAATACTAATCAATTGGTTAGTGCGGCGACAACTGAAGCCGGGTCTACGAATGTGACTATCGGTTTTAAAGAGAATACTAAAGTGACACAACCAACTAGTGTCCCTGAAAGAAAAACGACTGTTAATCCTGAAAAAGACATAAAAGGCTCAGTATCTTCTGTAGGTGGTATTTTACCACAAACAAATGAAGAAAAATCTGTGATGGTTGTCTTAGTAGGATTCATTCTACTATTAGGTGCACTACTATTATTCTTTATTAAAAAAGATAAAAAAGAAAATAAAGGTTAAAGAAAAGATAAATCAGAGTATTCTGATTTATCTTTTTTATTATCTTTTGGCTAAAAAGGGCTTAAGTATTTGCGAATAAATATGTTAGAATTTATAAATATCGTTTTAAGTAAACATTTAGGAGTGAATCATTTTGGATAATCAAGTTATAGAAGGACAAACCATTTCATTTGCTGATATTAGATATGGCTTAACTTACCATAATTGTACGATTGAGGCTTCTTTTGAGACAGTACGAGTTGATTCAGTAACTTTTGATCACTGTACCTTTGAACAAACCGACTTTGTACGTAGCGAATGGTTAGATACTATAATTGATCATTGTGAGTTTTTGAACGCAGAATTTAATGAAAGTTATTTTTTTAGAACTGAAATTAAAAGCTGTCGGATGATGGGGTGTGACTTTTCTAATCGTACCGTTTTTAAAGAAACGACATTTAGAGATTGTCAGTTGAGCTATTCGAATTTTAGTGTCGCCAATTTCCAAGAAGTTGAATTTAGACGTTGTGATTTAAAAGAAACCAGTTTTCAAGCGGTTGAAATCAAGAAAAAACTGACATTCCCTGAAAGCAATATTGAAGGATGCGATTTTATTGAGACCAACATGAAGTCTGTGGATTTCTCTGAGAGTGAATTTGAAACAGTTATACTAGATCCTAAGTTGGTCCGTGGATTAACGATTAATGCTTATCAGGCAACCATTTTAGTTGCTTTATTAGGTATCAAATTGAAGTAAGCTTACAATATTGTAAGCTTACTTTTTTATTTAATGATACGTTATAGCTGACAAATACTGGTATACCAATTGGCATACAGGATTAAATAACTATTACCTGAAAAGGACCCTAAAACCATCAAATAATGAGCGTTTATAAGAAATTTATGGATAATATTAATTCTATTTAAGCGTATACTATAAGTAATAAAGATAGAGAATGGGGTGCGGGTTATGATGGGGATTAAGCATAAAAAATTAAATTTATTGGTGTTTGTTTTAGCGGCGACTTTCTTAGCTGGTTTTTCAAGTGTGTCAGCGGCAGAAACGGATTACAATTATGCAATACAGACCGCACCAAGTGGGATCACTTTGAATGGTATATTTCAACCCGGAACTGGGGCTGGGGTATCTTCCGTTAGTAAAACAGTTAATTTAACGTCTGGGAATGTCATAACAACGGATGCAAATGCTGCTGCAAAATCAGTTGTAACAATTACTGATAATAAAAATCAAAAGGCAGCTGTTTGGTCAACTGATGGTAATACATTCGATTTAAATAAAGATTCAACAGCGTCAATGTGGGTATATCTTGGTAATGGAGGCGCTGCTGCCGGAGATGGTATGGCATTAGTATTACAAAATGATGCTAAAGGAAATGCGGCGATTTCAACTGGTAGTGGTGAAACATTAGGTGTTTGGGCTAATGATATATTGGCTGAGGGTATTTTTGGAACAACATCAGGCTATAGTAATGTTTCGACACTAGCTAAAACAGGGATACAAAACAGTTGGGCGCTAGAGTTCGATACCTTTAATAATGGTGGTCAAACTTCCGGGAATAGCTTTGATAATACTGCTGTCACAGGTAATCACATAGCTAGTGGTTATCCTGGAGATACTAATAGTTATACACAGCAGAAAAAAGAAACGGGTTTTTTGCCAACACATACCGCCTATTTTTACTATCAAAATCATCTTGGGTTAATTGATTATGGAGCCAATTTATCTAATGGATTGTGGCATCATTTGACGTTGAAATATTCTGCTGGAACGAGTGCAACAGGCTCTATGACTTATATAATTGATGATAAAAATCCAAAAACAAATGTCATGACAGCAGGTAAGAGCGCAACCGTGTCAATTGATAAGGCTAAATTCAATTCGAATGGCGCAGTTCGTTGGGGATTCACTGGATCAACGGGTGGTAGTTATGAAACTAACTTGGTAATGTTTGAAAAAGTTCCAGGTTTAGTTGATGCAACTGCAACTCAAACAGTAACAGATACAACTCAAAAAAATAAAGATGTTACTAATGATGGTCTAGTACAAGCTGGAGACTCATTAGATTTTGTAACAAATTTAAAATATTTGGGTGGTAAACAAGACTGGAAAGCAATCAGTGCAGGTTTAAAAGTTCCAAATAATGTGACGTTAAAAACAGGAACAATTGCTTATTCAGGAGCAGCAACGGACTCAGAAACCATTGATTTAACAAAGATGTCAAATGGTGAAATTGTTAAGGTCCTTAAGAATGATTTATCAACAGCTAAATATTCAAGTGCAAAAGTAACGCTTACAGGAACTGCTGACAAAGTTGCAGCGGATACAGTTGTTAATAGTCCAGTAAGTGAATTTTCTGGATCTAATGCTGTTATCCAATCAAATGCAGCAAAATTCACAATTGGAGGCACACGAACACTAACGATATCAGGAATTAATGACATCAAGGTCAATCAAAATGAAGCAGCAACTATTGCCGGAACAGTAGTTTCAAGTCTTGGGGGAACTTTCCCAGCAGGAACGACAACTGCAGCAATTAAAGTCAATGGTAGTTACTCAGTATCAGCTAACGTCGGAACAGACGGGAAATTTAGCGTTAGTGTTCCAAGTAATCAATTAAAGGTTGGTAAAAATCCATACACTGTGATTGCGACTGATCAATATGGTAATCAAACAACATCATATACAGCTAATATTATTGTGAACTCTAATAAACCAACATTTACTTTAGATGATAGTGGTAAAACAGTTAATGCTCCTTATTCTTTGAGTTACCATGAGTCTGATGATAGTGCAACCATTAAAACGTACTATCAAGAAGGGTCAAACGCGCCTGTTTTAATGGAAACATATGATAATTTAAAAGTAGGTCAGGATCATTCTGGAACTTACAAATTACCAGATAACTTAACAGTTGGTAATCATGTTTTAACTGTTTATGCTGTTGATACAGACGGTAATAAATCAGATATGAGAACTATCACTGTTGTTGTTTCAGGTGCAATGGGTCTGACAACTAATGGTAGTTTAAATTTTGGGACAACTAAAATCCCAGGAAAAACGACAATAGTACCTCGCCAAACTGATTTTTCGGTGGCACTAGAAACATCACTACCTGGGACTTGGAAGTTAACAGTTTCAGCAAGTGATCTTATTTCAAAGAGTAATACAATTAAAGATGCGATTGTGTATCGAGCAACAGCTGGAGACAATGCTCAAGTTTTAGGTTCGGCAAGTCTTGAAATTTTGTCAGGAACATCAACAACAAAAACGACAACTGTACCATGGGCCAAAGATGCGGGCGTTTTAATCAAAGCTGATCCAAGTGAAATCCATAGTGATGCTTATACAGCACAGGTAAAATGGGTATTAAGTAACACACCAACTTCATAAAAATAAAGGAGAGACACTAAACTTTTTAGTGTCTCTCCTTTATTTTTAAATTTCTTTCGTTAAAGCAATGATTTTATTCACGGTGTCATCTAAAAATTGAATTGTTTGATTGAGGGGCTCATCTGTAGTAATATCAACGCCCGCAACTTTAGCTGCTTCAATTGGGGCTAATTCGCCACCTAATTTTAAGAAGGCAAGCCAAGCTTCTGTCGTATTTTCTGGATCCTTCAATAAATTCAAGTGAGCTTGTGTTGAAATGGCAAGACCTGCTGAATATGTGTATGAATAGAGGCCCATGTAATAGTGCGATTGGCGCATCCAAGTTAATTCGGCTCCATCATTTATTTCAACATCTGGTCCCCAGAATGCTTCCAGGACATGACGTTTAATTTCACTTAATTGATCACCATCAAACCCTTGTCCAGCATCAACGAGTTGATAAACTTCACGTTGGTAAGCTGCCTCAAGTAAATGGGTCACAAAGTTATGGAAATAAGTATTCGTTAACATTTTTGAATAAGCAAAACGTTTTAAACGAGGTTCACTTGATTGATTTTCAATTGAACTTGTTAATAATAGTTCGTTAAATGTAGAAGGGGCTTCAACCAAATAAGTAGAAGGTTCACTACCAAGAATTGATTGGTTGTCCTGTGTTAAAATGGCTTGTCCTGCATGACCGAGCTCATGAATTAAAGTATAGACATCAGCTAATTCGTTCGTCCATGACATTAAAATATAAGGATGTTTGCCATAAGGAGTTGTTTCAAATCCACCCGTTTCTTTACCAATATTTTGTGGAAAATCGACCCAACGTTCTGGGAACGAACGAGCAACCATTGCTTGATAATCAGCTCCAAGTGGCGCAACTGCATCGTTGACATATTTTTTAGCTTCTTCAATCGAAACTTTAGGTGCGAAATCAGGATCTAAATCGATTTGTAAGTCGGCAAATGTCATTTTATCTAAACCACGAACTTCTTTGATATGTGCAGCATATTTTTGCATAACGGGCGCCAATTTAGTCATGATAGTATCAATTTGACGATTGAATAATGAACGGTCAACTTCTTGTTCCGCTAATAAGTAATCAAAAACTGAATGATAACCACGTAAAGTAGCGATTTTTTTTTCCATAGATACTTGATTATAATAGTTAGCCGCAATTGTATGCTTATAATGATTTAATGTTGTTGAGAAGCTTTTAAAGGCTGCATGACGAATAGCGGCATCTGGATTATATTGGTACGTATTTTCATATAAAACAAATGACATTGGATACGTCACACCATTTACTTCAAAATCAGAAAAATCCATGTCAGCTGCTCGAGTCTGACCGTAAACTGATTCTGGTGCAGAAAAGTTAGGCTGGAAGGTCGCAAGGACTTGTTCAACCTCAGGACTTAATTGGAAGGCTTTTTGTTTCTTTAATTGACGAATGTAAGCTTTTAATTTTGGATTTGTTGCAACGACGTCATCCAATAATTTAACTGGATTTTCTAGTAATTCAATATCAAAGAAAACCAATTTTGTCGTAATTTCAGCAGAGAGTGCTTCAAAATCACGCATTAACTGATTGGCTGTTGAATCAGTAATATCAACTGCTTGTTGTAAAAATGCATAATGTTCAATATGTGATAAGCGAGTGTAAATATCTTCCAAGTCATTGAAGGCAGTATTAATTGGAGCTAGTTCTCCTAAATGGCTATGGTAAGTCGAAACAAAGGTTTGAACGAGGTCACGAACCAAATCGATATCCGTTTGAAATGCAAGATCATTTGGATAAATGGCTGTTAAATCCCATGTTAATTCTTCGGGCACGTCATTTCTATTAACTAGTTGGTGAGTTTTTGTCATAATCGTAACCTCCTAAGGTTTGTATGGTTAGTATTGTACCATTATATAGAATTAAATGAGCAAAAAAAGTTTATAATATAATCTTTGATTAGTACAAGTCTAATTAGTGGTTTAATTCATGGTTATTTGAGATTATGAATTAAGTAAAGGGAGGTAGAAATGAATGAAAAAAATAATTATATTAATTATTGCCGTTATATTAGTTGGTGGTGGATACTTATACTATAGGACTAATTACGCAACTCAGGATTACTACACACAAATAACAGAAACAGGTAAAGAAGTGGTTAATAAGGATCAAAATGGAAAAACGTATACCGATTATAGATATAATCAAATGGCTTATAATACTAAAAATGAAGCTAAGAAATTAACGTTTACTGGAAATAAAGAAAGACCGTTACGTCAAGGTGCGTATTTAAAATTAGCCTATAATGAAAAAAAGGGTGTTATTTCATGGGAAGAAGTTTCTAAAAAAGATCTACCTGTAAAATTAAAATAGAACACAAAAAAGCCTGTAATGAAGAGGATGTTCATCTTCATTACAGGCTTTTTTAATATAATAATAACTATCTCTTAGGAATAGTTATTTTATTCGTGAGGGCATTATTTTGAGTATTTCTCAATTAAATCATCTAAGACAAGTAAGTCTTCTGCTTCGTAACGTTTACGGTAAGCAGCGATTTCTTCAGCTGAGAAATATTTTGGATCAACAGCTAAATCTTCAACAGGAATGGCACGGTCGTCAGTGATTTTAACATCAATAACAACAGGACCTTCTGCTTTTATAGCTGTTTCAAATGCGGCAACTAATTCGTCATGTGTAGAAACTGAGATACCAAGGGTACCCATAGCGCTTCCGACTTGTGCCCAATCTGCGTCATTGAAATCAATACCATAGAATGGTTGACCTTCATCTTCTTGTTCATCTTGAATGAAACCAAAATGTTGGTTAGAGAAGACAATATTAATGACATGTTGTTTGTATTTTACTTGTGTTAATAAATCTTGAACAATCATAGCAAATGCGCCATCACCAACAAGGTTAAAGACTTGACGGTCAGGGAAGGCTGATTTAGCAGCAATTGCTGCACCCATACCATAACCCATTGTTGCAAATAAAGCAGATGTTGTGAATTTTTGTTTAGGATTCATATCTAAGTAACGTAAGCTGTTCATTGTAACATTACCAACATCAACTGCGAAAATGTCATCGCCTGTGGCATGTTTGTTGATTTCTTTAAAGACAGAAGCAGGTTGAAGTGGTGTTGTTGTCTTGTCCTCAAATTTCTTGAGGTAAGTACGCCAGTTAGCCATATCTTCAATAGTTGCATCGAAGAATGGACGACTTTCAACAGGATCACCAGCTAATTCAACAAAACGAGCTAATGTTTTCTTAGCATCACTGAGTAAAGCGACATCAACTGCGTGACGTTTACCAATTTTTGATGCATCAATATCGATTTGGATAAATTTCATATCTGGTTTTAAGACTTTTTTAGTTTGTGAGAAAGGTAAATCAGCTCCTACAAAGACAACTAAGTCAGCGGCAGCAATTGCTTCATCAGCAGGTTTTGTTGCAACTCGGTAAGTTGAGCCTAAGTTAGCACGGTAACTATCAGGAACTGTTCCTTTATTGATAGCTGTAATAATTACAGGCATTTTAAAATGTTCAGAGAAAGCAATTACTTCATCAGTAGCACCTTTTGTACCAATACCAGCGAATAAAACAGGTTGTTTAGCTTCTTTAATAAGTGCTAAAGCCTCTTTAATTTTTGAATCATTTGGTTCAGGTAAAATAGGTGTTGTGTAATTGTGACCTGAAGCGTAATAACTGTCAGCATCGATATCCATCCAACCAAAGTCATTTGGAATTGTAACAACAGCTACACCTTTGTATTGGTAAGCTGTTCTGATAGCTTGATCAATTACACGAGGTAAGCTTTCTGGAGTCATAACTGTTCTATTATAGACAGAAACGTCAGCAAACATTGGATTTTCATTCATTTCTTGGAATGAATCCATGTTCATTGCTGTTGAAGCAACCTGACCGATTAAAGCAAGAACAGGAACGTGATCTTGTTGTGCGTCATATAAACCATTGAATAAATGTGTTGCCCCAGGACCTGCTGAACCAAAGACAACCCCAACTTTACCAGTTAGTTTTGCTTCAGCGGCAGCAGCAAGTGCCCCAACTTCTTCATGACGTACTTGAACATAATTAATGTTTTCTTTTTCTGATTCAAGAGCACGCATTGTTGTATTGAATGATCCACCGGGTAACCCATAGACATTTTCAACTTTCCAATCCTGTAATACCTTTAACATTGCAATTGATGCTTTAATTTTTTCTGACATAATATAAATCCCCACTTTCATTTAAATAACAAAGTATCTTGTACCATCTATTATTACACTTTATGGTACCGTTTACAAATGAAATGTATGAATAAAATAAATTTTTTTAAGACATCTATTTACTATATGAAATTTAATCAATATAACTAAAAAAGCATCATCAGAAGTTGTCTTCTTGATGATGCGATTAGTGTATAGAGTCATTATTTTCGAGTTGTATTAATTGTTGAATTTGGTAACAAAGTATTGCCCGTTTCTGCTTTAACTAAATCTAAGGCAGATCTAAGTTTATCGGTAATACGTTGTTTCTCAGGTGTATCAGCAACTTCAAAAGCTTCACCGTTAATCATGGTTCCAGTTCCTTGTAAATGGTCAGATTTTGAATGATGCGTGGCAACACGATAACTAGTTCCTAGAGTCACTAAATCATCAAATGATAAATCTGTTTTCAATTGAGAAGACATCGTGTCTAAGAATTTTTGACTTAATAAGTTTTGTAAATTTGTACTTTGTAAGGCCACGGACATGATAATCTGACGTTGACGTTTTTGACGGCCATAATCGCCCAGTGGATCCTCATGACGCATTCGAGCATAAGATAATGCATCTGCGCCATTAATATGAGTTTTAACGCCTTTTTTAAAGTGTGCACCTTGATAGGTGAACGATAGTGGTGGGGTGACATCAACGCCACCAACCGCATTAACTAATGTTTCGAGGCCACCCATATTAATGGTTGCATAGAAATCAATAGGGACGTTCAAATACTTCTCGACTGTTTTAACAGCAGAAGCAGGACCACCATAAGCATAGGCAGAATTTAATTTACTTGGGAATTCTGATTCATAACCAGAAACCGCAACTTCTGCATCTCGAGGTAAACTGACTAACGTCATTGATTCCGTTTTAGGATTTAAAGTTGCGACAATTAAGGTATCTGTTCGACCGCCAACTTTTGCACGACCTAATGCACCATCATCGGTTCCTAAAAGGAGAATTGAGATTGGATAGCCTGATTTTAAGACTGAAGAAACGTTTCTAGCTTTGGCAACCTTTGTCGGCGTATAAATTGAGTCAGCTGTTTTTTTAGCATTTGCGTAAGCTCTGTATGCATAAATACCGCCACCAACCAAAAGTAAGAGTAATAAAAGAAGAATTAAACGACGTCGTTTTTTATTTGGTCTTTTCTTACCATTTTTGGGCAATGATGAGTGACTATTTTTACTTGGATTAGAAGTGGAATCTGTCATTGATTCCTGCTGATATAGTTCTCTACGAGTAGGCATAAATATAAAATTCCCTCCAATTAGTAATGACTGAATTATTTCTTATCAGTTGATTTTTCTTCAATTGCTTCTACCTGAGTAGGCGTATGTTTAACATTAAACCAATCAATATAGTTACGTTTAAACTCAATAATCTTAAATTCGAAAGCATCAAATTTGATGACATCGTTTAATTTAACTTTATGATTTTCGAGAATGAAGCCTGCTAACGTAACACTTTCAGATGCTTTCATCGCTTTATTTTTAAATTTAAAGAAGCGTTCGAAATCATATAAAGTTGTTTTACCACTAATATTATATGAGCCATCATCATTTTTGATAATGTATTCACTTGAAACGTCATCAATTTCATCTTTAACCGTTCCAAATAATTCTTCGTAAATGTCTTTATCCGTTACAATACCACTGGTTCCGCCGTATTCATCAAGTACAACAACGATAGGTGTTTGTTTACTAATCATTTGGCTTAATAATGTTCTAATAGGTGTTGTTTCTGGTACTGTAATAATTGTTCTAAGTAGTTTACTAATTAAGACAGTATCATCAATCTCAGCTTGTCTAACTAAATCGTAGATATAGACGTAACCAAGAATTTTATCTTTATCATTGTTAGCAACTACTGGAAAACGGCTATAACCCTGATGTAAATAATCTTTAACGACGTCGTGCACAGTATCTGTAATATCTACTACGTAAAGACTTGTTCGATCGACCATAATATCTTTAGCAATTTTGTCATTTAAATCAAAGGCACGTTGCATATAGACATAATCATCTCTATCTAATTCACCACCTGAAACGGCATTTTGAGATAAAGATAAAATTTCTTTTTGAGTAAAGACCTCACTATTTTCATCAGTTGGCGTGATACCAATCATTTTAGCAACACGTGTTGCTGAGTTGTTTAATAACCAAACTAATGGGTAAAAGGCAAGATGAAAGTAGCGTAATGGTGTTATAACAACCATTAAAACTTGAACGGGCATATCGATACTTAAGTTTTTAGGCACAATTTCTGTGTAAACCACTTCAACGTAAGTAAGGATTAAAACCCCAATAATTGCGCCAATAATGTTTAATCCTGATTCAGAAGCAAAATGGAATAGTTTAAGCACATCTACAAGTAAAAATTCAATGGTTTTTTCACCAACCCAACCCAGAATAATACCAGCAACACTGACACCAACCTGTGTTGTTGAAAGGTACTCATTCAAATGGTTAAGCATTTTTAATGCTCTTTCTTGTTTTTTTCGATTCCCAATACCTGCTTCGATATCAGCTTCGATGGCACTTGGACGTGCTTGGACAAGTGCAAATTCTGCGGCAACGAAGAATGCTGCTGCAAATAATGTCACAAAGATAACAATCAAATTGATGATAACTGTACCGCTAGACAATTTTTGTGTCCCCCATAATTAAGTTATATTTTTAAGTTCGTATCTTTCTATTTTACCATTAAACATAAGGATTGTCGTTTAGTCTGAAGGAACAATTCAGATAATCTTAAACTTTTTACTTATAGGATAGTAATTTAAGTGTAAATTCATTATAATAGAACTATAAAGAAAAAATACAGATTAATAACGGAGGCTATCATGTCGGGTCAATTCGCAAAAGGTCAATTAAAATTATTTGCACTTAATTCTAACGTTGAATTAGCGGAGAAGGTGGCTAAGGTTTTAAATACTAGTCTTTCTACAGCATCCGTGAAACATTTCAGTGATGGCGAAATTCAAATCAACATTGATGAAAGTATTCGTGGCGCAGATGTTTATGTTATCCAATCAATCTCAAATCCAGTAAATGAAAATTTAATGGAACTTTTGATTATGGTTGATGCGTTACGTCGTGCAAGTGCTGGTACAATTAACGTTGTAATGCCTTATTATGGTTATGCACGTTCAGATCGTAAGGCACGTTCACGCGAGCCTATTACAGCTAAGTTAGTTGCAAACTTTATTCAATTAGCCGGTGTTTCTCGTGTAATTACACTTGATTTACATGCTGCTCAATTACAAGGGTTCTTTAATATTCCAGTTGATCATTTAGTTTCATTAGAAATTCAAGCTAAATACTTCATTGAAAATGGGATTACAGATGATGTTGTTGTGATTTCACCTGATCATAATAGTGTTAAAGGTGCTCGTAATATGGCTGAAAAGCTTAAAGCACAAATCGCTATTGTTGATAAACGTGGATCTGATTTTGCTGATAATATTGCGGCAACATCAATTATTGGTGATGTAAAAGGACGTCGTTGTATCATTATTGATGATATGATTGATACCGGAACAATGATGACTGATGCAGCACGTGCACTTAAAGCTGCTGGTGCAACAGATATCTATGCTTGTGCAACACATGCTGTGATGTCAAAAGGTGCGATTGAAGCTTTATCTGATGACAACATTAAACAAGTGATTGTAACAGATAGTATCGTTGTTCCAGAAGCTAACAAGCTTGATAAACTTGTGCGCTTATCAGTTGCAGATCTATTTGGACAAGCAATTGATTTAATTCATAAGAACCGCTCAGTTGATAAATTATTTACAGAAAAAGATTAAATTAAAATAAACCGCTGGTTAAATCACCTTTGTGATTTGGCCAGCGGTTTTTATGTGTTCTGAAAAAATATAACAGCTAAATATGGTATATTATTAGGTAATGATAACGAGTTAGCGGTATGAAAAGGGGAGTTAAAATGAGTTTAAAATTTGTCTTAGGAAAAGCTAGTAAAGACCATCAAGCAAGCCTTGTTGCACAATTGAAAGCAGCGCAAATAACGGATTCAACGGCATCTTTTTTTTATCTTGTTCCCAATCATATTAAGTTCGAAGCAGAAGTTAGTATCCTTGAAGCATTAGGTAAAGACAAACTTGTCGAACAAAATATTTTTGCACAATCGAACGTTCAAGTCTTTTCGTTTACTCGATTAGCTTGGTTCTTTTTGAAGAATACGCCCTATTATCAGATTCCTCGTTTATCCCAATCTGGATTAAATATGTTAGTTTATCAATTAATTTCAGAACATGAAGATGAATTAACAATATTTCGTGGTGAAAGAACCCAAACTGGTTTTATCTCACAACTAGTCAGCCAGCTTAAAGAACTAAAAGTTGGTTGTGTGACAGTTGATGATTTAACTCAGATTGCAGAATCTTTCCCAACAACTGGGGATTTAGGTGCTAAATTACATGATTTACAAATTATCTATCGTGCGTTTGATGCAGCGATGGCAGACCGATATATTGAAAATAATGATTTATTAGCAGAACTAAGTCGTTATTTAACAGATGACGTTTTGAAGACGAGTTATTTTTATATTGACCATTTTTCTCAATTTACAGCACAAGAGCAGGAACTTGTGAATGCACTGATTAAAGGTGCCAAACAAATCACAATTGGCTTAGTCTTAGATAAAGGCAATGCACATGAAGTTGCTGAAAAATCTGACTTATTTTATAAATCAAGTCGTATGTATGTTAATTTGATTGAAAAAGCACATCAAGCTCAGATTCCAGTGTTAACGGATAGTTATGCTGAAACTAAAGTTAATCAGAATCCCGACTTATCTCGTTTGGAAGATTTTTGGATTGATTCTAGACGGTTAGTTAAAACAAAATCAGAAGTACTAAAAAATTCAGATTCTATTCAACTTTTTGAAGCCGATAGTCGATATATTGAAATTCGACAAGTGGCAACAAAAATCCGCCAGTTAGTTGCAACTAAGGGGTATCGTTATCGAGATTTTATGATTTTAACGCGACACTTAGATAGCTACGAAACGGTTATTCCGCCAGTTTTTAAAGAATTTCAAATACCCTATTTTAACGATTTACAACACGCAATGGCAGATCATCCTTTAGTCGAGTTACTGGCAGCGTTATTTGAGGTGAAAGAAAAGCATTATCAATATGGCGCAATGATGCGCTTATTAAAAACTGAATTATTAATACCACAAATAGAAAATCATACTATGCCAATTGAACAGTACCGTAGTGCTGTCGATTTAACGGAAAATATGGTTTTAAAATACGGTTTTTCTGGTTCTCAGTGGCTACGTGAAGATGATTGGACGTTCTACCGGTTCGATTTTACGGATGCAGATGAGCAACAGACGGATAAGGACCAAAATATCACAGCACAAATTAATCAAATAAGACATTTTGTTAAAGATATTTTACCGGTATTTTTCAATCAATTAGATCAGGCGACAACCGGTGAAGAAGGGGCAAAGCTAATTTATCAGTTCCTTGTTGAACAGGGTGTGACACAACGTTTGTTAAGTTGGCGAGATCGTTATTTAGCTGCTGGAAATATATCACAATCAGAAGAACCAGAACAAACTTGGCAAACGTTTGTTGGCATGTTAGATGAATATGTTGAAACGTTGGGAACTAAAACGTTCAATGCCGCTGACTTCATGGCTTTGATTCAAGCGGGGTTTGAAGGTGCAAGTTACTCACAAGTGCCATCAACATTAGATCAGGTCGTTATTTCTGAATCAGGGATGGTTCAAATGAACAACCGAAAGATTACCTTTATGATTGGATCAACTGATATGGTGATGCCAGAACAAGTTAGTCAGACACAATTATTAACAGATGATGATCGAGCACAAATGGCTAACCAATTAACTGAAGATCAATATTTAGCCGATTCGGCTATTAGTCAAATGGCAGCTGAACCCTTTTTGAATTATCTCGGTTTTTTAGGGCCACGCGAACAATTGATTTTTTCATATCCAAGTGGCAACGATGGTGAAAAAAATTTAAATCCATCGCCTTATTTAATGATGATTAAAGAACACTTCAATTTATCCGTTCAACACTTAGCTGCTAATCCTGAATTAACAGAACAATCAGTCCTAGATTTTATCGGAACAAAACGTAGTACATTATCATCATTGGTGGTTGCTAGTCGACTTGCCAAAACAACTTCAGTCCCCATGCCTAGTCCTTGGTTGTATGTGTTACGTCAATTGTCGGCTGACCCAGAAATGGGACCGTTAACGAAACAATTATTAGGAAGTTTAGCGTATAAAAATATACCTGTTAAGTTAACACCGGAAATTATAACTGATTTATATGGAACACAAATGAATACTTCGATTTCAAAATTAGAAACTTTCTATCGCAATCCATTTGAATATTTTTTACAATATGGGTTGAAATTGAAAGAACGAGACATTTTCGAGTTATCCCCTGCAAGTACGGGTGAATTTTTCCATATGGGGTTGGATGAGTTGATGAAAGTTGTGACTGAATCAAATCAAGTCTATGCCAATGTACCTAAAGCACAACTAGATGAGTATCTGAATGTAATTTTAAAAGATATGCGCGAGTTACCTCAGTTCCAAATCCTAGGTAGTTCAAGCCGAATGGGCTATATTGCTAAACAATTAAGTCTTCTATTAAAACAAGTGACACATGCTATGTGGCAACAGGGGCAACAAACAAAGATGAAGCCACTAAAAACAGAAGTCTTATTTGGTCATGTTGGTGCTGAGTCAGGATTGAAAGCCTTAGCGTATAAGTTACCAGGCGGCCGTTCAGTTAAAGTGCGTGGTAAAATTGATCGAATTGATTATATGAAGGTTGATTCAAAACAATATCTTGGAATCGTTGATTACAAATCAGGGATTCGAAAGTTTGATTTTAGTGATGCTTTCTATGGATTATCAATGCAAATGTTAACTTACTTGCAAGCATTAATTGAGAATGCAGAGGCAATTGCACCAAATACTGGCCTGAAAACTTCGGCAGCTGGTGCGGTTTACATGCACTTACAAAATCCTAAGCTAAAAATTGAAGATGTACAGAAAAAAGGATTGGATAATACGTTGTTAAAAGCAAACCAAATGGATGGGCTATTATTGGAAGATGAGCAGTTACTGAGTCATTTAGATACCGATTTTGAAGATGAATCAACAGGATTTTCATTAATTTATCCCTTTAGAAAAACGAAAAAAGGGTTCACATCACCATCAGCTCGTTCAAAAAAATTAATTTCACAATCAGATTTAGATTTCTTGTTGGTACACAATAAACAATTAATTATTGATGCGGCAACAGATATTTTCGCAGGGATAATCGATTTAAGTCCGGCTAGATGGAATGCTAAAAAAACAGCCCTACAATACTCACCATATAAATCAATATTCCAATTTGATGCGATGTTACCCGAAAATAATTACCATGAAATTAGTAAATTAAGCTGGGAAGAAATTGAAAAATGGATTATAGACGGGGAGGCAGACAGTAATGAGTAAGTTTACGTTTACACCAAATCAACAACGTGCTATCGATGAAAGTGGGACCAATATTCTTGTGTCAGCTTCTGCCGGTTCAGGTAAAACACGAGTTTTAGTTGAACGTGTCATTCAAAAAATATTAACGGGAACGGCTATTGATGACTTATTAGTTGTTACGTTTACAGATGCTGCAGCTAAAGAAATGCGTCAACGGATTCAGGTGGCACTTCAAAAGGCAATCAATGAAGCAGATAATCATGAGCAAAAACAACATTTAATGGATCAATTAATGCGCTTGCCAGTCGCAAATATTAGTACATTTGATGCATTTTGTCTTCAATTAATTAAACGCTACTATTACGTGATTGATTTAGACCCCGTTTTTAGAATGTTAACAGATGTGACCGAGGCGGCTTTATTAAGAGAAAGTGTCTGGGAAGACGTACGAGAAATGTTATATGCCAAAGACGATATCGATTTTGAGAGATTAACGCAAAATTTTTCAAATGATCGAAATGATGATGGTTTATCTGAGTTAGTTTTTAGTCTATTTACATTTGCGAGTTCAAAACCAGATCCTACCGGTTGGTTGGCTAGTTTAGCGGCAACTTATGATGTTGGCGATAATTTAATCAGTAGTTCGTTCTACCAAAAGAGCATTAAGCCATTAGTTCAAGCCAATTTAACGCAAATCCAGGCCGATTTAAAAACGGCTCTAGAGCTATCAATTCAATTTGGGTTAGAGAAACATCAAGCAGTGACTGAAGAAGAAAGTCAGATGTTGTTAGCTGTTATCCAATCTGTTGAAAATGATGGTTCTTGGAATCAAATTCGCGATAATATTCGTGGGTACGAATTGAAACGTGCGCCTAGTGTGCCAGCTAAAAATTTAGAGGATGACCAAGCTGTTGCTAAGGATCAAATTAAAGAATTAAAAGCTGGAATAAAAAAACGTTTAGCTAACTTATCAGAACAATTTTTTGTTTTAAATGAAACAGAAACACTGCATATCATGATAGAATCAAAGAAATTAATTGAAAAATTAGTCAGTGTAATTGGCTTATTTAGTGAGGCCTTCACCAAAGAAAAACGTCAGAGACATATACTTGATTTTAATGATTTGGAGCATTTAGCACTGGACATTTTAGCGAGTGATTCTGAATCTTCTGAGCAAACACAAGTTGCCCTACAAGCAAAATATGAAGAAGTTCTGGTAGATGAGTATCAGGATACTAATCAATTACAAGAAGCTATTTTGACAAGGGTAACAACGACTAATCCCGGTAATATGTTTATGGTGGGGGATGTAAAACAGTCAATATATGGTTTTAGACTGGCCGATCCTAGTTTGTTTTTAAGTAAATATCAAGCATATAAAGAAACTGATAGTAATGGAAATCGAATTATCTTAGCTGAGAATTTCCGTTCTGTAAAGAATGTAACGGATGTGACTAACCTAATTTTTACCCAGATCATGGATGAAAACGTTGGACAAATGGCCTATGATAATGATGCTAAATTGGTTTTTGGGGCAAGTTACTACCCAGATATTGAGCAAAAAGCAGAAGTATTGATTTACGAATCTGATGAACCTGAGTCTGCAGATAGACCGGATGATGATAGTGAGGCAACGAATGATCAGTTTGAAATTGATGGTAAATCTGAAGGCCAGATTGCTTTAATTGGTCAACAAATTCAAGCGTTAATCGCAGATGAAACAGAAATTTTTGACCGTGACAAATCAGAAAAACGACCTGTTGAATACCGAGATATTGCATTACTAGTCCCAACGCGTAAAAATAATTTGGTAATTATTGATCAATTTAAAAAAATGGGTATCCCAGTTGTTGTAAATGATGCGGAGAGCTATTTCCAAACAACTGAAATCAGAATTATGATGTCATTATTACGAATTATTGATAATCCCTATCAAGATATTCCATTAGTAAGTGTCCTACGATCGCCAATTGTTGGATTAGATGAAAATCAGCTAGCCTATTTACGGATTGGTAACCGAACAGATGATTACTATCAAGCGGTTTTAACTTTTTATCAAAATTTTGATACGTTTAAAGCAAGTAGTTTCGCCAAAACGCTTTATAATAAAATTGAACGTTTCTTAACACAACTTTCAGGCTTCCGTGAAATCGCACATGAGAACCAGATAGCGACTTTAATTTGGCAGATTTATCAGGATACTGGATTTCTTGATTATGTCGGAGGGATGCCAGCTGGAAGTCAGCGTCAAGCCAATTTACATGCGTTGTATAACCGAGCTCACGCTTACGAAAATAGTAGTTTTAAAGGTTTATTCCAGTTTGTACGCTTCATTGAAAAAATGCAGGAACGCGATAAGGATTTAGCTGAAGCACCTGTACAAAACGTTGCAAATGCAGTGTCAGTCATGACAATTCATGGTAGTAAGGGACTTGAATTCCCAATGGTCTTCCTGGTTGATGCGACACACCAGTTTAATCAAATGGCAATGCGAAAACCTTATTTAATTGATGATCAGGCTGGATTAGGAATAACCTATTTAAATCCTGAAAATCGGACGATGGAAGATACGTTACAAAAAACAATTGTGAAATCAGCTGCCATTGCAAAATCAGAAGCTGAAGAGATGCGATTATTGTACGTAGCCTTAACGCGTGCGGAACAACGATTATTTATTGTGGGTGCTTACACAAATAAAAAAACGGCAATTAATCATTGGCAAAAGGCATTTCAAAGCCAACAACTAGTTTTAAATGCAACAGCTCGAAGTGGCATTAAAAATTTCATGGATTGGATTGGTATGGCACTAGTTCGTCATCCTGCTTTTGATAAGTCGCTATTGTTGGATCCAGCAACATCATCATTACTATTAAGTGACGATGAAACGCAATTTAGTGTTAAATTTTATCAAAGAACAGATCTTAACCAGATGAGTAAAACGAGCGAAGAAGTCTCTGAGACGGATTGGTTAGAAACAACCACAGGTGAGATGCCTGAAACGTTTGATGATATTGATGTTAATCAAATTGATCAAGTCTTAAATTTTCAGTATCCATTTGATAATTTAACTAAAACAACTGCGTACCAAGCTGTATCGGAAGTAAAACGTCTATTCGATGATCCAGCTAATCGCGAAATGAATCAGTTGAGTATTGAAGGGCAAGGGAATCGATACGTTACAAGCGAACTTGCTGTACCGAAATTTATGCAGGGGGTTGCAACACCAACGGGAAGTGATATTGGGAGTGCAACGCATCTCATTTTACAAGAATTAGATTTAACTAGTGAGATTACTTTAGCGGTAATCCAAGCTAAGATTGAGCAATTAGTGAAGGCAAAAGTAGTCACTAAAGAGGTTGCTGCATTAATTAATGGACAACACATTGCCAATTTCTTTCAAACCGATTTAGGTAAAGAAATTTTAACTGTAGGTAACGGGGTACAACGTGAATCCCCATTTTCAATGTTACTACCAGCCAATGAGCTATTTCAAAATGTTGAGTCAAATAAGGAAAAAGTTTTGATTCATGGGATTATCGATGGTTATTTTGTAAAAGATAATATGTTGGTGGTATTTGATTATAAAACTGAAAAAGTTTCTAAAGACAATACAATAGAAGAAATCGAAAAATTGACAGCACGTTATCGTGGCCAATTGAACTTATATGGTGAAGCATTAGGGAATATGACTGGATTGAAAGTTGCGCATAAATACTTATACCTACTGTCTATTAATCAAGTTGTTGAAGTTTAAGAATTTGAAGATCTCATTTTAATGAGGTCTTTTTTTAATCAGTAAAAATAAAAGGAAGATATTTTAAGCAATTCTGATACCACTTTATGTTAAAAAATATAATAGTATTGTATATAACAAAACTTTTTTTATAAATTGGTATAGATAGAATTCCGTTAAATGAAACAAGCAATGGAAACGTTAAAAAACCCATCATGTAGGTGGATAACTAATATCCATACGATTAAATGGTATGATTGTAAGCGAATACAAATTGATTTTTTTAATAGTAATTCGTAATCGTTGTGCTATACTTAACAACATAGACGTTATGGAAACGATATTATTTTTGAGTATTTCGTAACATTTTAAAATTAAATTGGATTGCCTAGGAACAAAAGCAAAATGCTTAAGTTGTTTTTGAAATAATTTTTGCGCGTTTTTATATTATAAATGTAAGCGTTTTTCCAGAGTTCTTACAGTAATCTGATAAAAATTTAGGAGGTTTTAAAATGGTTGGAATTGTAATTGCAAGTCACGGTAAATTTTCCGAAGGCATCATGCAATCCGGTTCAATGATTTTTGGTGAACAAGAAAATGTTCAAGCTGTAACTTTCATGCCAAACGAAGGACCAGACGATTTAAAAGCTCATCTTGAAGCAGCAATTGCTACTTTTGATGATCCTGAAGAAGTCTTATTCTTAGTTGATTTATGGGGTGGATCACCATTTAATCAAGCAAACGGTTTGCTTGACGCTCATAAAGATAAATGGGCAATTGTTACAGGTTTAAACTTACCAATGTTAATTGAAGCCTATGCAGCACGCTTGTCAATGGATTCTGCACAAGAAATTGCTGCAAGTATTCTAAGTGAAGCAAAGGGTGGCGTTAAGATTAAGCCAGAAGATTTAGCACCAAAAGAAGCAGCTGTTGTTGCAACAAACAAACCTACTGGTTCAATTCCTGAAGGAACTGTAATCGGTGATGGAAAAATTAAATACGTCTTAACACGTATTGATTCACGTTTATTGCATGGACAAGTTGCGACATCATGGTCTAAATCAGTTAAGCCTGATCGTATTATCGTTGTTTCTGATAATGTTGCTAAGGATACACTTCGTAAAAACTTAATTGAACAAGCTTCACCACCTGGTATTATTGCACATGTTGTGCCAATTGCTAAGATGATTGAAGTTTCAAAAGACCCTCGTTTTGGTGGGATGAGAGCATTGCTTCTTTTTGAAAGTCCACAAGATGTGCTAACAGCAATTGAAGGCGGAATGAAATTTGACGAAGTTAACCTTGGTTCAATGGCTCATTCAGTTGGAAAAGTAGTTGTTAACAACGTATTATCAATGGGACAAGACGATGTTGATACTTTTGAAAAATTAGAAGATAAGGGTGTTAAATTTGATGTCCGTAAAGTACCTAACGATTCAAAAGATAGTATGGCTAACATTCTTAAAAAAGCTAAGAGTGAATTAGCAAAAGCTTAAATAACACAATAAAAGAAAATTAATTTAGGAGGCTTATTATGTCAGCTATATCAATGATTTTAGTAGTAATTATTGCCTTTCTAGCTGGTATGGGTGGAATTTTAGATGAATTCCAATTCCATCAACCACTAGTGGCATGTACATTAATCGGGTTAGTAACCGGTAATTTAACCGCCGGAATTGTTTTAGGTGGTACACTTCAAATGATCGCACTTGGTTGGGCTAATGTTGGGGCAGCTATTGCACCCGATGCTGCACTTGCTTCAGTTGCATCAGCAATTATTTTAGTATTAGGTGGACAAGGGACTAAAGGTGTTGGATCAGCTATCGCTATTGCTGTTCCCCTTGCCGTTGCCGGATTATTCTTAACAATGGTTGTTCGTACACTTGCTGTTCCTATTGTTCATGCAATGGATGCAGCAGCAGAACAAGGTAATATCCGTAAGTTAGAAGTATGGCATGTTCTTGCTATTTGTATGCAAGGTATCCGTATTGCTATCCCAGCCGGAGCATTACTCTTTATTCCAGCTGAAACAGTTAAAGGTTTCCTTGAATCAATGCCTGCATGGTTAACAGATGGTATGGCTATTGGTGGTGGTATGGTTGTTGCCGTTGGTTATGCACTTGTTATTAACATGATGGCTACAAAAGAAGTATGGCCATTCTTTATTCTTGGTTTCGTAGTCGCAGCTATTACTCAATTAACATTGATCGCTATTGGTGCTATCGGTGTTGCTCTTGCTCTTATTTACTTGAACCTTTCAAAAATGGGTGGTTCATCAAATGGCGGCGGTGGCAATAATACCGGTGATCCACTTGGCGAAATTCTAAACGATTATTAAACTGGAAGAAGGAGGAATATATTATGGCAGATAAAATTGAATTAACTAAAAAAGATCGATTGGCTGTAGCATGGCGTTCAACGTTTATTCAAGGTTCATGGAACTACGAACGTATGCAAAATGGTGGTTGGACATTCTCAATGATTCCAGCAATTAAAAAATTATACAAAACTAAAGAAGAACGTACGTCAGCAATGAAACGACACATGGAATTCTTTAACACTCATCCTTATCTTGCTTCACCAATCCTTGGTGTTACATTAGCACTTGAAGAAGAACGTGCTAATGGTGCTCCTATTGATGATGTTGCAATTCAAGGTGTTAAAGTTGGTATGATGGGTCCTTTGGCTGGTGTCGGCGATCCCGTATTCTGGTTTACTGTTCGTCCAATGTTAGGTGCTTTAGGTGCTTCATTGGCTATAGGTGGTAACATTATGGGACCAATCATTTTCTTCGTAGCTTGGAATATCATCCGTATGGGATTCATGTGGTATACACAAGAATTCGGTTACAGAGCTGGTTCTAAGATTTCTGAAGATATGTCAGGTGGCTTATTACAAGATGTTACTAAAGGTGCTTCGGTACTGGGAATGTTCGTTTTAGCCGCATTAGTAGAACGTTGGGTTTCAATTAAATTTACGCCAGTTATTTCAACAGTTAAGTTGGATAAAGGTGCTTATATTGATTTTGATAACCTCCATGGTGGAAAAGGCATGCAAACAGCTATGCAACAAGCTAGCGATGGTTTAGCTCTTTCACCAAATAAAGTAACAACATTACAAAATAACTTGGATCAATTAATTCCAGGTTTAGCAGCATTATTATTAACATTCTTATGTATGTGGTTACTTAAGAAAAAAGTTTCACCAATTGTTATTATTCTAGGTTTATTCATAGTTGGTATCGGTGGACACGTACTTGGAATTTTATAAAATTTCAAAAAAACTCAGGAATTTTCCTGGGTTTTTTTATATGGTTCAATGCAGTTAATTAAGGTATAATAAGATAACGTCAAAAAACATTGGAGTCGAAATACTATGGTCCAGTCAATTAATACAAAGGTAGACTTAACAATCGATGCAACTGCTTTCACAGGTTTAACTGATTATGGTAAAATCATGATTGGTGATAAAGGGTTTGAATTTTATAATGACCGTGATGCGCGTAAGTTTATCCAAATTCCATGGGATGAAGTTGATCAAGTTATCGCGTCTGTGATGTTTAAAGGACGATGGATTCCGAGATATGCAATTAAAACGAAGAAAAATGGAACATTTACTTTTGCGTCTAAAAAACCAAAAATGGTATTACGTGCAATGCGTAACTATGTTGATCCAGCTCATATGGTTCAATCACTTGGAATGGGCGATGTTTTAAAACGATCAGTTAAATCAATTTTTAATAAAAAAAGTAAAAATAAGTAATCAAAAAAACATTCTCATTGAGAATGTTTTTTTAGTAGATTAAAATATTTAAACGGAATTCTTCAAAACCATTATCAATTTGAAGTTCGTCGTCTTCGAATGTTAATTTCTTATAGGGTCCACCAGTTAAATAGGTGGCAATTTTATAATTAGGTAGTTCTGCCATAATATTATGAACTTGTAATGTATCTTCTTTTGGCAGGTAACCAAGTTTTCGCATGACAGCTTGATCATCTTCAAAATAAAGTGCAATACGACTATTTTCATTGAATGATACAACATCTTCCTTTAAAGATAATTTATCAAATGACAAATCGACGGGATATTTCCAAACTTCAAGTTCTTCGTAATCAATAAGAAGGAGTAACTGAATATTAGATTCTAAATCCTCATCTCGCCACCCTTTATTAATATTTTCATTTTTAGTTATTGTTTGTAAGACGACCTTAAAGTTTTGATTATAAAGTGATAAGTCATCAATTTCAGCATCAAGGTACCAAGGATGATTATTTTTAATTTCAAAATAGGGACTAATTGGGTATTTTTTTGAGTCAGACATTTGATTCACCTCTTTCGAACAATTGCTTTAAGTATATCCTATAATAGGTTAAAATGCAGTTCCTTTCGATTTCTGGTAGTTAGTCTTTATCTATTGTCAGATTGTGTCCCATTTAAGATAAGGCAATCATGTTCCTTAATGAAATTAATAAACCTAACTGATAATCGTTCCCAATTAGCTTATACTTAAATGATTGGAAATGGAGTGAATCATTTGATGAATAGTCGTGCATTAAAAGTAGGGATGGCCTTATCAACGAAATTAAATATTTTAAGAGCAGGGGTGTTAGGTGCTAATGATGGCATTATCTCAGTTGCAGGCGTTATTCTGGGGATGGCCGGTGCTAGTCAAGGCAAGTACTATCTTGTCTTAGCTGGACTCGCTGGTATGTTTGCAGGAGCGTTTTCAATGGCTGGTGGTGAATATGTCTCAGTTTCTGCACAAAGAGATACACAAAAATCGATTATCCATTCAGCTGAAAAAAAGTTAAAAGATAATCGTGAATTTGAAATTGAACGATTAATTAATATTTATCAAGCAAAGGGATTCTCGCGGATGGTCGCAACGGATGTAGTTAATGAGCTAATGTCTCAAAATGAACTAGAAAATTACTGTAAAGAAGTTAATAATATTGATGTTGGTGAGTACTTGAATCCGTGGCATGCAGCAATGTCATCAATGACGTCTTTTGTAGTTGGCTCGCTAGTTCCATTATTGTTAATAGCGATACTCCCAGCTGAGTTTATGATTCCGCTGACGGTTATTGGCGTTGCTTTGGCTTTACTTTTAACAGGGGCAGTAAGCGGGATATTAGGGCGTAATAATATTAGGCACGCCATGGTAAGAAATGTTTTTGTTGGATTAGTGACAATGGCTGTAACTTATTATATTGGCGGTTTATTTGGTTAAAAACCTACCCTTTTTAAAAAAAAGAGGTATGCTTATCTAAAAGAGGTGTTGTTGATGTTTCCGGAAAGATTAAAAGCATTGCGCAGAGGTAGTGGCTTAACGCTAACCCAATTAGCTGTTGGATTAAATCAATCTCAAAAATCGAATCATAACTTGAATTCTGGTCCACAGATTGGTAGTTGGGAGCGTGGTATTAATACGCCTTCTTATCTTGAAGTCAGAAAATTGGCCGAATTCTTTCACGTTTCAATTGATTTTTTAGTTGGTCAAACTAATGATGAATTGATTGATCTTGAAGATTTATTCGCACGGACGGCAACACTTTCATATCGCGATAAAATTTTATCAGGTAGTGATCGTTATGAAGTTATTCAAATGATTCAAGGATATTTAATGGGTAAATACCAGCCATATAATCTGGAAGAAAATGATGATTTAGCGTTACCACTTGAAGATGAAAATAACTAAATAAAAGCGCTATTTTAGAATTTATTTTTACAATTAGACGTGATATAATTTAGGTGGCTCTTCAAATCAAATGAAGTTGATGAGTGTTTTCGGAAACGATATCAACTGGGACGATTTGAGGGTCATAAATAGAACGTGTCAACAGACACAAGGAGGATTTTATTCATGGAACAAGGTACAGTAAAATGGTTTAACGCAGATAAAGGTTTTGGTTTCATTACTCGCGAAGATGGTAGTGATGTATTCGTACATTTCTCAGCTATCCAAGGTGACGGTTTTAAAACATTAGACGAAGGTCAAAAAGTAACTTTTGACGTTGAAGATAGTGACCGTGGACCACAAGCAGTAAACGTAAACAAAGACTAATTTAAAATCTAAACAACTTACCATTTAGGTGAGTTGTTTTTTTATGCAAAAAAGCAGGCCGTCAATCCCCGATTGACGGCCTGCTTTTCATTATTCGCGTGTTGTATTGATTTTTGTATCGGCTGTTAAAGTATTTCCAGTTTTAGCTGGAACCAAGCCAAGTGTGGAACGTAACTTATCAGTGATACGTTGTTTTTCAGTTTCACTGGCAATTTCAAATGCTTCGCCATTGACCATTGTTCCTGTACCTTGTAGATAATCTGAATGCGAATGATGCGTTGCCTTACGATAATTAGTACCTAAGACGGTAAGATCATTGAATGTTAAATCAGTTTTCATTTGAGATGACATTGTATTTAAAAATTTATCATCTAATAAATTTTGAAGCTGTGTACTTTTTAGAGCCACTGCCATAATAATTTGACGTTGGCGTTTTTGACGACCGTAATCACCAAGAGGATCATCATATCTCATTCGAGCATACGAAAGGGCTTGTTTACCGTTAACGTGAGTTTTAACGCCTTTTTTGAAGCTGGCACCATTATAAGAAAAAGATAGTGGTGGATTCACGTCAACACCGTCAACAGCGTCAACTAGTGATTCTAAACCGCCCATGTTGATTGTTGCGTAGAAATCGATGGGTACATTAAAATATTTTTCAACAGTTTTAACTGCAGTTGCGGCACCACCATAAGCATAGGCAGCATTTATTTTACTTGGGAAATCCGATTCATGGTCTGAAACGGCAACTTCGGTATCACGCGGTAAACTAATTAAGGTCATTGATTCTGTTTTAGGGTTAAGTGTGGCAACAATTAACGTATCTGTTCGACCACCAGTTTTAGCACGACCCAAGGCACCATCATCAGAACCTAAAAGTAAAATTGAAATAGGATGTTCCTTTTCCAAAACCGCTGCAACGTTTCTAGTTTTAGCAATTTTAGTAGAAGTATAGATTTTGTCAGCTGCATTTTTAGCATTTGAGTATTTATGGTACGCATAAACGCCACCGCAGATAGCAGCGATGATTATAATGAGTAACCAAATTAAACGACGACGTTTCTTGTTTTGCTTTTTATTCTTTCTTTCGCGCTTTGGTAAAGGCAGATGATTAGTTGCTTCCTGATGCAGTTGTTGTTCTTTATGATAGTCTTCTCGACGACTTGACATTGAAATGTTCCCCTTTATTAATAATTAATGTTCGCCAATAAAAAAGCCAGCAATTAAAATGACTAAAACGATGACGGTAATTTTAACGTATAGATAATCTTTTTCTTTGTAGAAAGCATAAATTGAAATAACGACACGAAGAATTGGTGTTAGTATTAAGCAAAATAGTCCAAGCATCATAATTGCGTAAGGTTTAAGTGCGACAATTCCAGAAATGATAGCAGAAAATGAAGTTGGAAATGTATTACCTGGATAGCCTGTTGAACCTGTAACTAAGGATAGGATAAGACCAATAATCATAATTATCGCAGAAATGAAAACGCCAATTCTTAATATTTGACCAATCATTAATTCAATTTTTGCCATTTCGGCTGATGTGTTATTTTTTTCATTCATCATTAGATAGATACCCCGAATCCTTTTAGAATCATCTGAATGCTGACATACAATAGTACAGGTACAAAAATGAGACGAATTATTTTTGCGGGTAGGTATTGCATTGTACGTGAGCCAATTGATGAGCCAACTAAAATTCCTAGCGCTAACGGAACCGCAATATCAGGTCTAATTGAACCATTGAAAAAGTAGACGGTCGCACTTGCAGCAGCGGTGACACCCATCATTAAGTTACTTGTTGAACTTGATGGTTTCAATGGCATTTTCATTGCAGTATCCATCGCCATAACTTTGAAAATACCAGATCCGATTCCTAACAATCCACTGGCAACTCCAGCGCCAAGCATAATCGCCATCCCACCTGGGACATTTTCGACTTGATAATCAACTTGTTTTTTAAGTTGTTTATCATAGTACGAACTGTTCAGTTTAAATTTGGTAGATAAATAATCAGGTTCAGCTGACTTTAAAACTTCTTCACCCACAAAAATTTTTTTAAGCATGTTGTAAACAGAAAGTAGCAAAAAAGCACCGAATAAAATGAAGAGAAAGGATGTATTAAAGACTCCTGTTAAGAGTGCCCCACAAATCGCACCAATGGTCGTTGCGATTTCTAAAAACATGGCGACCCTTAAATTTAAAACGTCATCTTTTAGAAACGCAATTGTAGCACCAGAACTCGTTGCGATAACGGCAATGATACTAGCACCAATAGCGTATTTAATATCTAATCCCATCATTAAAGTTAAGACTGGGGTGACAATGATGCCGCCACCTAATCCTAAGATAGATCCTAGAGCACCTGCCACAAGACCAGCGGCAAGCATAAGCAGTAGCGTATTCATTATTTATTTCCAACTCTTTTCTAAATTTATAAAGATAGCCTATTTTACCATAAACTGACATAAAATTGAGCATTTGCTTGATTTCTGTATGAATTCTTAAAGATTTTGGTAACTAACTTTAAACAAATTAAAAAATATGATAAATTATGTGGATAAAATAGACTGTAATTAAGAGGTTAGAGTGATGAATAATAAGAACAAACTTTTTGGAGTAGCCATTATGGGCAGTGGACTATTCGCGATATTGACACTATTAATAGTAACCAAAAATAATTTTATCTATGGTATAGATAATGATATCGCTGCAATTGTTAGGTTTCATCCGACGTCACAACTAGATCAAGTGATGCAGGTAATCAGTTGGCTAAGTAGTCCGATGATGATAGGGTTGTATTCAGTCATTTTAATGATTATTTTATATAAATTACGAAGCAGTGTACTCGCTATTTGGACGGGGATGACCATAATGACTGGAGCACTGTTAATTAAGCTCATTAAAAGTAGCGTCCAAAGACCTCGACCAATGGGGCATGGATCAATTAGTGGATTCAGTTTTCCCAGTGGACATACATTCGGAGTGACATTATTTTGTCTAACAATAACGAGTATTATGCTAGTAGAATTTAAGTATAGTAAACAATTTTTGATTAATTGCTTATTAGTGATATGGATAATAATGATTATGATTTCAAGAGTATACTTACAAGCTCATTTTCCGACGGATACGATAGGTGCTGTTTTATTAGCAGTAATTTGGATAGCTATTGCACGTGTCGTATATCTAAAAATTTCGAATAAATTAAAATTGAGGGCTAAAAAATGAATCAATATGAAACGAAACGGTTAGTGGTACGTCCGTTACGCTCATCAGACACAAATGACATATATGAATATGCTTGTGATGCACAGGTCGGTCAGATGGCTGGGTTTTTACCCGTTCATTCTTTGGCAGAAGCTAGTTTGTTTGTTGCGACGCTACAAAAACAAAGTATATTTGCGATTGAGTGTAAAGAAAATCAAAAAGTGGTCGGTAATATCGGTTTATATGAAGTAGTTGATGAGGGGCAAGAACCTAGTTTGGTAGTTAAAGAGGTTGGCTATGCGTTAAATCCTAGTTTTAAGAATCAAGGGATAATGACTGAAGTAGTTCAAGGGCTTTTAACGATGGCTCAGGCGTCAGGTTTAGAACGCATAATCGGTGTGACAACTATTGAAAATAAAGCATCTATCAAAGTATTAAAAAAATCAAATTTTAAATTTATTGAAAAAAGAGCGGTTCCATTACTTTTTCAGCCTGCTGACTTAATTAATGAAATCGTTTATGCGGTTGATTTTAAATAATAAATACCAATTGTCAACGACATATGGTATCCTTGATTCGTATATATAGAACTATTTGAAAATTAATCAACCGGGGGTAGCTGAATATGCAATTAACAAAAGGATTTGAACAAGCAGCGTGTATTATTTCTTTATTGGCAACGCAAGATAAAGGTGTGCCAATTTCATCGCAAGTAATCAACGCTCGTCTTGGTGGTTCACAAACTTATCTTCGTAAAATTATGCGTAAGTTAGTCGTTGCAGGGCTTGTGAAATCTGTTTCAGGTAATAATGGTGGTTTTACGTTAGCAAGGGATGCTAAGGATATCAATTTGTTAGAAATTGTGGAGGCTACGGAAGGTAAGATTGAAACCTATCCAAACTTCGGTTTCTTTGATCGTGTGTTTCGTGAATTTAAACAAGATACAGAAAAAGCAACCGTCGTCATAAATAGTGTTTTTGCTGAAGCAGATAAACGTTGGGCTAATTATTTAGAGTCACAAACAGTTTATCAACTAATTGCTGCAACGTTTGACGAAACTGAAATTCCTTTAATTAATTGGAATGAAGAAGATATCAGTGGTCAACGTAAATTAATCATTCAAAAAATTGTCGAAAATGTAACAGGAAACCATAAATAACGAAACCATTATTAACCATAACTGGGTTAATAATGGTTTTTTATTTAGGCTTACATTTGGTAAGTTTAAACCATAGTCATTTATTTGTGAAAATGCTATCATGGATACTACTAAAACAAATTCGGAGGAAATCTAATGACAGATAATAAATATTATGGCGCAGATGCCATTGTTGATAGTTTAATAAATCATGATGTGAAATATGTATTTGGTATTCCTGGTGCAAAAATTGATCGTGTTTTTGAAAAATTGGAACATCCGACGAATTCTAAGTCACCAGAATTAATCATTACACGACATGAACAAAATGCAGCATTTATGGCTGCTGGGATTGGTCGTATTACAGGTAAACCAGGGGTTGTTTTAACAACTTCCGGACCTGGTGCAAGTAATTTGGCAACGGGTGTTGTGACGGCTACGGCAGAAGGTGATCCTGTTCTTGCCATTTCTGGTCAAGTGAAGCGTTCAGATTTAACGAGACTAACGCATCAAAGTATGAATAATACGGCATTATTTGAACCAATCACTAAATATAGCGCAGAGGTCCAAGAACCTGAGAATATTTCGGAAGTGATTGCTAATGCTTATCAAGAAGCTGAAGCTGCAAAGCAGGGGGCAAGTTTCGTCAGTATTCCCCAAGATGTAACAGACTCAGAAGTAAAAACAAAAGTTATCCAACCTTTAATGGCGCCTAAATTAGGTCCCGCTAGCCCAGTAGAGAGTACACTTTTAGCACAAGAAATTAAAGCGGCAAAGTTGCCTGTTTTACTGGTAGGAATGCGGGCATCTTCACCAGAAGTAACAAAAGCTATTCGTAATTTAGTTGAAGCAACTAATTTGCCTGTTGTGGAAACATTCCAAGCTGCCGGTGTGATATCGCGTGAATTAGTTGGTGATTTCTTTGGTCGTGTCGGCTTATTCAGAAATCAACCAGGGGATCAATTACTTAAAAAGAGCGATTTAGTTATTACAATTGGCTATGATCCTATTGAATATGAACCACGTAACTGGAATGCAGAAGGAACAGCTAATATTGTTGTTGTCGACGATATGCGTTCAGAGATTGATCATAATTTCCAACCAAAAAAAGAGTTAGTGGGCGACATCGCGCAAACGCTTGAATTTTTATTACCATACATGAAAGGTTATCAAATGGTCTTTGAATCTCGTGAATATTTAGATGGATTACAAGAAAAATTACAAGCAAGGGATGAAGCACCTGTTGTGACGAGTGATACATTGACGAGTCATCCATTAAGCATTATTCAAGAATTACAAAAACGTGTTTCAGATGAAATGACTGTGACGGTTGATGTGGGTAGTTTCTACATTTGGATTGCACGACATTTTAGAAGTTATGAACCTCGTCATCTATTGTTTAGTAACGGGATGCAAACGTTGGGAGTTGCTTTGCCTTGGGCAATTTCAGCGGCCTTAGTTCGACCTAATACACAAATTGTCTCAATTTCTGGAGATGGTGGGTTCTTATTTTCAGCCCAAGATTTGGAAACAGCAGTTCGTTTAAATTTAAATATTGTTCATATTATTTGGAATGATGGGCACTATGACATGGTTAAATTCCAAGAAGAAATGAAATATGGTCAATCTGCCGGTGTGAATTTTGGTGCAGTTGATTTTGTGAAATATGCGGAAAGTTTTGGTGCAAAAGGCTTACGCGTTGAAAAAGCACAAGATCTAGCTGGAATATTAGATGAAGCATTTTCAACTAATGGTCCTGTTATTGTTGATATACCGGTTGATTATAAAGATAATCAAGAATTAGGACAATCAATTTTAATGGATCAATTATACTAAAATAATTGTGAAGAGAGGACGATACCATGCAAGATGAAAAAAAGGTTTATCAACACGGAACACTAGCAACATTAATTGAAGGTTTGTACGAAGGTACATTGAGTATTGGAGAATTATTGAAACATGGAGATTATGGGATTGGAACCGTCGGTGATTTAGATGGTGAAATGATTGTGATTGACGGAAAAGCTTTTCAAATCACAGCAGAAGGTCAAGTTAATCAAATTAGTGATGATGTTCTTGTTCCATTTGCGACAGTCCATTTTAATCAACCAGATGCATCTATTCAATTTGAAAATGTGGCAGGAAATGTTTTGGAAGAGCAATTGCTTGAATTATATCCTTATCAAAATTTATTTTTTAGTGTCCTTATCAAAGGAACATTTAGTAAAATGAGTACACGATCTGTTGCTAAGCAGAGTAAACCGTATCCAGAATTAACTGCGGTAACTGCCAAACAATCAGAATTTGAAGAAGAAAATATTGATGGAACAGCTATCGGGTACTTCACGCCTGAGTTATTTCAAGGGATTGGCGCAGCAGGATTTCATATTCATTTTTTATCTGATGAACATAAAATGGGTGGACATATTTTAGATTATCATTTAAAAAACGGGGTTGTGAGTTTACAACCATTTAGTTCGATTGAACAACACTTTCCAATCGAAAATGAAGCTTTTTTAAAAGATGAAATGGATATTGAAAAGTTACATGATGAAATTAATATAGCTGAAAATTAAGATACAACTTGCAAAATATCAGTGAATTGATTATAGTAAGAATTATCGAAAGAAGAGGATGCAGTTTTCATAAGTATGTTTAATGAAGCAATTAAGTGCTGAAGAAGTTAAACTGAAAGGGTGAACTGCCGAAGTGGATGCTAACTTAGATTTAGTGACTGCTGGGGTCTGATTTAATAAGTCAGAAACTGTCGTGATTATATAGTAATCACGGGGCGCTTATAACGATTTGACTGAGTCTATTAATCTGAGTCTTTTTGTATAACGCGTAATAGTGTTGTACAAAAGGGCTCTTTTCTTTTCTCAATTTTAAAAATCACGAGTGCTCCTCTATATATAGGGGGGATTTCATATGGCAGAACAAGAAGGTATGCACCGAGAGTTAAAAACAAGACACTTATCAATGATTGCCTTGGGTGGAAGTATTGGAACAGGATTATTCGTTGCGAGTGGGTCAGCAATTTCGAAGGCAGGGCCAGGTGGTGCGTTACTGGCATACATTGGAATTGGAATTATGGTTTACTTTTTAATGACTAGTTTAGGTGAAATGGCAACTTATTTACCAGTTTCAGGGTCGTTTGCAGTTTATTCAACACGATTTGTTGATCCTGCAATGGGTTTTGCAATGGGCTGGAATTACTGGTTTAACTGGGCAATTACATTAGCTGTTGATATTAGTACAGCTGCATTGGTTATGCAATTTTGGTTGCCAGATGTACCAGGATGGATTTTTAGTACAATCTCGTTAGTTATTATTTTTGCAATTAATGCGTTGTCAGTTAAATCATTTGGTGAAACAGAATATTGGTTATCAATTATTAAAGTGGTGACTGTCATTGTCTTCTTAATCGTTGGTGTATTGACTATATTTGGTATTCTAGGCGGGCATGCAACCGGGCTTGAAAACTTTACAATGAAGAAAGCGCCATTTGTTGGTGGTGTTCCAATGATTCTAAGTGTATTCGTCGTTGCTGGTTTCTCTTTCCAAGGGACTGAATTAATCGGTATTACGGCAGGAGAATCTGAAACACCTGAAAAGAGTATTCCGAAAGCAATTAAACAAGTATTTTGGCGGATTTTATTATTCTATATTTTTGCTATTTTTATCATTGCAGCAATTATTCCGTATACAAGTCCAGATTTACTCGGATCAAGCGCATCAGATATTTCAATTAGTCCATTTACATTGGTCTTTCAAAGAGCTGGTTTAGCTTCTGCAGCAAGTGTTATGAATGCAGTTATCTTAACGTCAGTACTTTCAGCTGCAAACTCGGGGATGTACGCATCAACTCGGATGCTTCATTCACTTGCAGAGCAAGGTTACGCTCCTAAAAAGTTTAAACAAACGAATAGTCGTGGTATTCCAATGGCAGCACTAGTAGGAACGACATTTATCGGATTACTCACATTTTTAGCAAGTGTTTTTGGAGCAAAAGTTTATGTGTTTCTACTTAGTGCTAGTGGGTTAACTGGATTTATTGCCTGGCTAGGAATTGCAATCTCACACTACAGATTTAGAAAAGCGTTCAAAGCGCAAGGACATGAAGTGTCAGAATTAAAGTATTCTGCAAAATGGTTCCCAGTGGGTCCCATTTTAGCACTTGTTCTTTGTATTTTAGTTATTCTTGGACAAGACATTCAATCATTTAAAAACTTTGATTGGGAAGCAATATCGGTTAGTTATATGAGTATTCCGTTATTTGTTGTCTTGTACACATATTATAAAATACGCTATAAAACAAAATTAATTCCATTGAAAGATGTAGATTTATCAAAGAAATGAGGCACATTTTGACTAGAAAAAAATGGATGATGATGGCAGTAATGATGTGTGCACTATTAATAGGTGCATGCGGTAAGAAAACGGATACGACCCCTAGCCATAAAACTGTAAAAGTCACACAAAAAAGTGAGTTACCAAAAGGTGTAAAGGCAAATGATTGGAATTTAATATTAGTTAATTCAGAGCATAAACTCAAGCAAGAATTGGATTTTAAACAGAAAATAGATGGAAACGTTATTGTAAATTCAAAAATTGAGAGTGCTTTAAATGATTTTGTATCAGCAGCAAATAAGGCCGGGTATAAGGCGTCGTTGGTATCTGGGTATCGATCAATTAGCTACCAAAAAGAGGTCTATGCAGATTCAATTAAAAGCTATGAAAATTCGGGAAAGTCGGTTGCTGAGGCCAAACAATTAACAAAAGAATATGTAGCAGAACCAGGATCAAGCGAACATCACACTGGACTAGCAGTCGATATGATGTCATCAAATTGGTATGCCAAACATAATGATTTAGACAATAGTAGTGAAACAGATAAGGGCCAAAAATGGTTAATCAACCATGCGGTAAATTATGGATTTATATTGAGATTCCCGAAAGATAAAGAAAAATCGACTAAAATTGATTATGAAACATGGCATTTCCGCTATGTTGGTAAAAGTAATGCGAAATATATAGTTAAGCATCATCTTTCATTAGAAGAGTATATCGATTTACTTAATAAAGCGGGTAAGAATTAAACTTGCAATTTAATAAAACAACGCTTATTATTAGAGTAATAAATAAACACGGAAAACGTTATAAGTAGGCATTTAAGAGACGTAATGGTGGTGGGAATTACGAAGCTGAAAATCCGGCGTGAATAAGTGGGTGGGTAATGCCACACGGGAGACCGTTATCTATTTGAGTGTGACAAATGATTATTTGTTGAACTTGGGTGGTACCGCGAAAATAAGCCTTTCGTCCCAATTAGTGGATGAGTGGGCTTTTTTTATACAAAAAAAGGAGGAACAGAGATATGTTAGATATTAAAATGATCCGTCAAAATGTCGATGAAGTTAAGGAACAATTGGGTAATCGTGGGGTAAAACCAGAGATTATTGATGAAATGGTTGAAAAAGATCGTAAACGTAGGGATATTATTGTCCAAACTGAAACTTTAAAAAAGAAAAGAAACGATGTATCGCAAGCTATTGCACAATTAAAACGAAATAAAGAAAATGCAGATGCTCAAATCGAAGAAATGAAAAAAGTCGGAGATGCAATTAAAGCATTTGATGAAGAACTAAAGGTTTTGGATGCAGATGTAACAGATATGGCATCGCGATTACCCAATATGCCAAATAAAACGATTCCAGTAGGTCCTAATGAAGATTCAAACGTTGAATTAAGAAAAGTAGGGACACCAAGAACTTTTGATTTTGAGCCGAAAGCACATTGGGAAATTGGTGAAAATTTAGATATTTTAGATTTTGAACGTGGCGCTAAAGTGTCGGGTAGTCGATTCCTATACTATAAAGGATGGGGAGCTCGTCTAGAACGTGCTTTATACAATTTTATGCTCGATCAACATGCAATTGATGGTTATACAGAGATTATTCCTCCATATATTGTTAATGATGAGTCAATGTACGGAACTGGCCAATTTCCGAAGTTTAAGGAAGACGTTTTTCAAATCGCAAATGAAAATTTAACGTTAATTCCAACAGCAGAAGTCCCATTAACTAATTACTATAGGGATGAAGTTATTCCAGAAGAAAAATTACCAGTATATTTCACAGCTCTCTCACCCTCATTCAGATCTGAAGCAGGAAGTGCTGGAAGGGATACGCGTGGATTGATTAGATTACATCAATTTAATAAAGTTGAAATGGTGAAATATACTAAACCAGAAGATTCATATGCAGAACTAGAAAAAATGACAAGTGATGCAGGCAGAATTATGGAGAAACTTGGGTTACCATATCACGTGATAACATTGTCAACGGGAGATATGGGATTCTCTGCAGCAATGACCCATGATTTAGAGGTTTGGTTACCTGCACAAAATATGTATCGCGAAATTTCAAGTTGTTCTAATACCGAGGCATTTCAAGCTCGTAGGGCTCATATCCAATATAGAGATGATGATGGAAAATTACAGTTTGTACACACATTAAATGGTTCGGGATTGGCAGTTGGTCGTACGCTAGCAGCTGTTCTTGAAAATTATCAAAATGAAGATGGATCGGTGACTGTTCCGGAAGTTCTTCGACCATACATGGGTGGATTAGACATTATTAAATAGTTTTTATCAAAAAAAGCGACTTAAACTTATCAATTCGATGAGGTTAAGTCGCTTTTTGTTAAAGTAATAATTAATAAAATTAAATTTATCTGTAATGAAGTATTGACACGATGTATACCGGATGGTATATTAATAAAGCTGATTGATACGGCAAGAAGAAATGAATATTTATTCAAAATAATTCTTGACAAATCATGACGTGGTTGATATGATATAAAAGTTGTCAAAAGCAACCAAGTAGATCTTTGAAAACTGAACAAATTTTCGACAAATCAAATGTGTAGGGTCTCTTAACTAAGAGTTAAGAGCAAACATTTGCGAAGTCAATTCGCTAGTTTCAAAAAGTAACAAAACAATAAGAGCAATCAACTTTTTATATGAGAGTTTGATCCTGGCTCAGGATGAACGCTGGCGGCGTGCCTAATACATGCAAGTCGAACGCATTATCTTCACCGAGTGCTTGCACTCACCGAAGATAATGAGTGGCGAACGGGTGAGTAACACGTGGGTAACCTGCCCAAAAGAGGGGGATAACACTTGGAAACAGGTGCTAATACCGCATAATTTGTTAAACCGCATGGTTTGATAATGAAAGACGGCGTAAGCTGTCACTTTTGGATGGACCCGCGGCGTATTAGCTAGTTGGTGAGGTAAAGGCCCACCAAGGCAATGATACGTAGCCGACCTGAGAGGGTGATCGGCCACATTGGGACTGAGACACGGCCCAAACTCCTACGGGAGGCAGCAGTAGGGAATCTTCCACAATGGACGAAAGTCTGATGGAGCAACGCCGCGTGAGTGAAGAAGGTTTTCGGATCGTAAAGCTCTGTTGTTAGAGAAGAATGTAGGTAAGAGTAACTGTTTACCTAGTGACGGTATCTAACCAGAAAGCCACGGCTAACTACGTGCCAGCAGCCGCGGTAATACGTAGGTGGCAAGCGTTATCCGGATTTATTGGGCGTAAAGCGAACGCAGGCGGTTTTTTAAGTCTGATGTGAAAGCCTTCGGCTCAACCGAAGAAATGCATTGGAAACTGGATAACTTGAGTGCAGAAGAGGAGAGTGGAACACCATGTGTAGCGGTGAAATGCGTAGATATATGGTAGAACACCAGTGGCGAAAGCGGCTCTCTGGTCTGTAACTGACGCTGAGGTTCGAAAGCATGGGTAGCAAACAGGATTAGATACCCTGGTAGTCCATGCCGTAAACGATGAGTGCTAAGTGTTGGAGGGTTTCCGCCCTTCAGTGCTGCAGCTAACGCATTAAGCACTCCGCCTGGGGAGTACGACCGCAAGGTTGAAACTCAAAGGAATTGACGGGGGCCCGCACAAGCGGTGGAGCATGTGGTTTAATTCGAAGCAACGCGAAGAACCTTACCAGGTCTTGACATCTTCTGACAAGCCTAGAGATAGGCCGTTCCCTTCGGGGACAGAATGACAGGTGGTGCATGGTTGTCGTCAGCTCGTGTCGTGAGATGTTGGGTTAAGTCCCGCAACGAGCGCAACCCTTATTATTAGTTGCCAGCATTTAGTTGGGCACTCTAATGAGACTGCCGGTGACAAACCGGAGGAAGGTGGGGATGACGTCAAATCATCATGCCCCTTATGACCTGGGCTACACACGTGCTACAATGGACGGTACAACGAGTTGCGAGACCGCGAGGTTAAGCTAATCTCTTAAAGCCGTTCTCAGTTCGGATTGTAGGCTGCAACTCGCCTACATGAAGTTGGAATCGCTAGTAATCGCGGATCAGAATGCCGCGGTGAATACGTTCCCGGGCCTTGTACACACCGCCCGTCACACCATGAGAGTTTGTAACACCCAAAGCCGGTGAGGTAACCTTTTAGGAGCCAGCCGTCTAAGGTGGGACAGATGATTAGGGTGAAGTCGTAACAAGGTAGCCGTAGGAGAACCTGCGGCTGGATCACCTCCTTTCTAAGGAATATTACGGAAACCTACACACTTGTCGAAAATTTGTTTAGTTTTGAGAGATCTACTCTCAAAAGCGTTTACGGGCCTATAGCTCAGCTGGTTTAGAGCGCACGCCTGATAAGCGTGAGGTCGATGGTTCGAGTCCATTTAGGCCCATTTACCAATTAATAAAATACCCATTATGGGGCCTTAGCTCAGCTGGGAGAGCGCCTGCCTTGCACGCAGGAGGTCATCGGTTCGATCCCGTTAGGCTCCATTGACAATGTTAATTGTCGAATTTGTTCTTTGAAAACTAGATAATATTTATTAAATTTTTAAGCAATAAGCCGAGAAACACCGCGTTTTATTAGTTAAGAACGTAGTTCTTAACAAAACCACTTTGCTTTAAGTAAAGTTAGGTTAAGTTATCAAGGGCGCATGGTGAATGCCTTGGCACTAGGAGCCGATGAAGGACGGGACTAACACCGATATGCTTCGGGGAGCTGTAAGTAAGCTTTGATCCGGAGATTTCCGAATGGGGGAACCCAGCAGTTTTAATCGACTGTTACTATTAACTGAATACATAGGTTATATAGAGGTAAACGCAGGGAACTGAAACATCTAATTACCTGCAGGAATAGAAAGAAAAATCGATTCCCTAAGTAGCGGCGAGCGAACAGGGAAGAGCCCAAACCAAGAAGCTTGCTTCTTGGGGTTGTAGGACTGCTCATTTGAGTTACCAAAGATTTTTATAGTAGAAGAGTCTGGGAAGACTCGCCGTAGAGGGTGATAGCCCCGTATACTAAATGAAAATCTCTCAGAGCAGTATCCTGAGTACGGCGGAACACGAGAAATTCCGTCGGAATCCGGGAGGACCATCTCCCAAGGCTAAATACTCCCTAGTGACCGATAGTGAACCAGTACCGTGAGGGAAAGGTGAAAAGCACCCCGGAAGGGGAGTGAAATAGTTCCTGAAACCATGTGCCTACAAATAGTTAGAGCCCGTTAATGGGTGATAGCGTGCCTTTTGTAGAATGAACCGGCGAGTTACGTTTGCTTGCGAGGTTAAGTTGATAAGACGGAGCCGTAGCGAAAGCGAGTCTGAATAGGGCGCCATAGTAAGTAGACGTAGACCCGAAACCAAGTGACCTACCCATGTCCAGGTTGAAGGTGCGGTAAAACGCACTGGAGGACCGAACTCATGTATGTTGAAAAATGCTGAGATGAGGTGTGGGTAGCGGAGAAATTCCAAACGAACTTGGAGATAGCTGGTTCTCTCCGAAATAGCTTTAGGGCTAGCCTCGGAATTAAGAATCATGGAGGTAGAGCCACTGTTTGGACTAGGGGCCCATCTAGGGTTACTGAATTCAGATAAACTCCGAATGCCATTGATTTATATCCGGGAGTCAGACTGCGAGTGATAAGATCCGTAGTCGAAAGGGAAACAGCCCAGACCACCAATTAAGGTCCCAAAATACATGTTAAGTGGAAAAGGATGTGGAATTGCACAGACAACTAGGATGTTGGCTCAGAAGCAGCCACCATTTAAAGAGTGCGTAATAGCTCACTAGTCGAGTGATTCTGCGCCGAAAATGTACCGGGGCTAAACATGTTACCGAAATTGTGGATGGAACCCATTAGGGTTCCGTGGTAGGAGAGCGTTCTAAGGGCAACGAAGCTAGACCGTAAGGACTGGTGGAGCGCTTAGAAGTGAGAATGCCGGTATGAGTAGCGAAAGACAGGTGAGAATCCTGTCCACCGAATGACTAAGGTTTCCTGGGGAAGGCTCGTCCTCCCAGGGTTAGTCGGGACCTAAGTCGAGGCCGAGAGGCGTAGACGATGGATAACAGGTTGAGATTCCTGTACTAGTTATATTTGTTTGAACGATGGAGGGACGCAGCAGGCTAAGGAAGCGCACTGATGGATATGTGCGTCCAAGCAATAAGTCTGAAGTTGAGTTAAATGCTTAACTTTAAGGACAAGTTGTGATGGGGAGCGAAATTAAGTAGCGAAGTAACTGATGTCACACTGCCAAGAAAAGCTTCTAGTTAGAGTATAACTACCCGTACCGCAAACCGACACAGGTAGTCGAGGAGAGTATCCTAAGGTGTGCGAGAGAACTCTCGTTAAGGAACTCGGCAAAATGACCCCGTAACTTCGGGAGAAGGGGTGCTGACCGAAAGGTCAGCCGCAGTGAATAGGCCCAAACGACTGTTTATCAAAAACACAGGTTTCTGCAAAATCGTAAGATGACGTATAGGGGCTGACGCCTGCCCGGTGCTGGAAGGTTAAGAGGATGAGTTAGCTTCGGCGAAGCCCAGAATTGAAGCCCCAGTAAACGGCGGCCGTAACTATAACGGTCCTAAGGTAGCGAAATTCCTTGTCGGGTAAGTTCCGACCCGCACGAAAGGCGTAACGATTTGGGCACTGTCTCAACGAGAGACTCGGTGAAATTATAATACCCGTGAAGATGCGGGTTACCCGCGACAGGACGGAAAGACCCCATGGAGCTTTACTGTAGCTTGATATTGAGTGTTTGTATAACTTGTACAGGATAGGTAGGAGCCGTAGAGACCGGAACGCTAGTTTCGGAGGAGGCATTGGTGGGATACTACCCTCGTTGTATGAACACTCTAACCCTCGCCACTAATCGTGGTGGGAGACAGTGTCAGGTGGGCAGTTTGACTGGGGCGGTCGCCTCCTAAAAGGTAACGGAGGCGCCCAAAGGTTCCCTCAGAATGGTTGGAAATCATTCGCAGAGTGTAAAGGCACAAGGGAGCTTGACTGCGAGACTTACAGGTCGAGCAGGGACGAAAGTCGGGCTTAGTGATCCGGTGGTTCCGTATGGAAGGGCCATCGCTCAACGGATAAAAGCTACCCTGGGGATAACAGGCTTATCTCCCCCAAGAGTCCACATCGACGGGGAGGTTTGGCACCTCGATGTCGGCTCATCGCATCCTGGGGCTGTAGTCGGTCCCAAGGGTTGGGCTGTTCGCCCATTAAAGCGGTACGCGAGCTGGGTTCAGAACGTCGTGAGACAGTTCGGTCCCTATCCGTCGCGGGCGTAGGAAATTTGAGAGGAGCTGTCCTTAGTACGAGAGGACCGGGATGGACATACCTCTGGTGTACCAGTTGTTCTGCCAAGGGCATCGCTGGGTAGCTATGTATGGATGAGATAAACGCTGAAAGCATCTAAGTGTGAAGCTCACCTCGAGATTAGATTTCCCATTCCTTTATGGAAGTAAGACCCCTGAAAGATTATCAGGTAGATAGGTTGGAAGTGGAAGTACAGTGATGTATGGAGCGGACCAATACTAATCGGTCGAGGACTTAACCACAAAGTGGTGTGAAACGGTGTACGGCTTAAAAATCAATGATAAATATTAGCTAGTTTTGAGAGAATAAGTTTTCTCAAAAAAAGAGTGTGGTGGCGATAGCAAGAAGGATACACCTGTTCCCATGTCGAACACAGAAGTTAAGCTTCTTAGCGCCAAGAGTAGTTGGGGGTCGCCCCCTGCGAGGGTAGGACGTTGCCATGCTTTTTTTATTATTTGGAGGTTTAGCTCAGTTGGGAGAGCGTCTGCCTTACAAGCAGAGGGTCACAGGTTCAAGCCCTGTAACCTCCATTTGAGCCGTTAGCTCAGTTGGTAGAGCATCTGACTTTTAATCAGAGGGTCGACAGTTCGAGCCTGTCACGGCTCATTTTCAATTCCACATTCTGCGGGTGTGGCGGAATTGGCAGACGCACTAGATTTAGGATCTAGCGTCGTAAGACGTGGGGGTTCAAGTCCCTTCACCCGCATCATTTTCAGTTATGCCGACTTAGCTCAGTTGGTAGAGCACCTGATTTGTAATCAGGGGGTCGGGCGTTCGAATCGTCTAGTCGGCACCATTTTTTAATTTTTTTGCGGAAGTAGCTCAGTGGTAGAGCATCACCTTGCCAAGGTGGGGGTCGCGGGTTCGAATCCCGTCTTCCGCTTTTCAATAAATGCCGGGGTGGCGGAACTGGCAGACGCACAGGACTTAAAATCCTGCGGTGAGTGATCACCGTACCGGTTCGATTCCGGTCCTCGGCACCATTTATTGTTTTAATTTTATATTTTTAATGCACCCATAGCGCAACTGGATAGAGTGTCTGACTACGAATCAGAAGGTTGTAGGTTCGACTCCTACTGGGTGCATTTTTTTGTGTTCGGGAAATAGCTCAGCTTGGTAGAGCACCTGGTTTGGGACCAGGGGGTCGCAGGTTCGAATCCTGTTTTCCCGATTAATTGAAAAAGGAATTTAAACTTTATGTTTAAATTCCTTTTTTTGTTTAGGTCAAATAACTTTCAATTTTAATTTATATTTCGTATAATGTAAGTCAACATTAGTCAAACTATTTGAGGTGATGGATATGCAGGGTCAGAATATTTCTGATGTGATTGAGAAGTATTTTAAAAAAATTCTTTTGGATGAAAAGGAAATAATCATTAAACGTTCTGAAGTTGCTGAATTATTTAATTGTGTACCATCGCAAATAAATTATGTTATTAACACGCGATTTACTATTCAAAATGGATATGTAGTAGAGAGTAAACGCGGTGGTGGTGGATACATTAGGATAGAAAAGGTAAATCTTTTTGTAGATCAAGAATTTATTCAAACAACAGAAAATTTAATTGGTACAAATGTATCTCAACAAGAAGGTTATGATATTATTCAGAGTTTATATGATGAGAAGACATTGACAAAAAAAGAATCAAATTTGATTTTAGCTATAATAAAGAAAGATGTTTTTCTTGGCATGGATACTGAATCAGAAAATATGTTACGTGCTAAAATGTTGATTAATTTAATTAATCGCTTACGATATGAAGAGTAGAAAGAGGTAATAATATGGATAATTTATTTACGCCGAGTGCAAAAGAAGTTCTTATTCGAGCACAGGAAGCTGCTAAACACTATCGTCAACAAGCCGTTGGGACTGAACATTTACTTTTGGCATTGTCTGAAGTACAAAATGGTATTGCAGATAAAGTATTGAAACAATTTAATGTTGATCCAGAAGACATAATGGAAGAAATCGAAAGATTCACTGGTTATGGATCATTGAGATTAAATAAAAATGATACTTATTTACCTTACTCACCCAAAGCAAAAATGATTTTATCAATTGCTAATGATGAAGCTAAAAATTTAAATGCAAGTAAGGTGGGTACAGAACATCTTTTACTAGCACTAACAAGCAATAATGAAATTTTATCATCAAGAATTATGGGCGGATTAAGTGCTGATGTTAAGCAAGTACGCAAAATGATTTTTCGTCAACTTGGTGTTAGTGAAGTTCAGATGAGACAAAAGAACCGTGGCAAACAGGCTTCCGAAGAGGGAACACCTACTCTGGATGAACTAGCACGCGATTTGACTAAAATGGCTCATGATAAGCAAATTGATCCTGTAATTGGCCGAGATTCTGAAGTAAAAAGATTAACACAAGTATTAAGTCGTCGAACTAAGAACAATCCAGTATTAATTGGTGAACCTGGTGTTGGTAAGACTGCAATCGCTGAAGGGTTTGCTCAACGATTAGTTGACGGTAACGTTCCTGAAGACATGATTGGAAAACGATTAATGATGCTTGATATGGGATCGTTAGTTGCAGGAACGAAGTACCGTGGTGAATTTGAAGACCGTTTGAAGAAAATATTGAAAGAAGTATACACAACTAAAGATGTTATTTTATTTATTGATGAATTACACACGTTAATTGGTGCGGGGGGTGCAGAAGGTGCAATAGATGCATCTAATATATTAAAACCTGCATTGGCTCGTGGTGAAGTTCAAGTTATTGGCGCAACGACACTAGACGAATACCAAAAATACATTGAATCTGATGCTGCTTTGGAACGCCGTTTTGCGACAATCACAATCAAAGAACCAACAGAAGCTCAGACTGTTGATATTTTGAAGGGACTTCGACCTAAATATGAGGCACATCATCATGTACAAATTACTGATGATGCAATTGAAGCAGCGGTAGAGATGGGCAATCGATATATTACTGATCGATTCCTTCCTGATAAGGCGATTGATTTAATGGATGAAGCTGCTGCCCAGGTCCGTATTGAGCGTCCAAGGACTAAATCAAAATTAAGTAAAAAACAAGATCAGCTTGATGAATTGCGTCAACAAAAAGATGATGCAGTTAGTCAGCAAGATTTTGAATCAGCTGCGGGTATTCGTACAAAAGAAATGCGTGTTAAAAAGCAGATTGAAGATTTAGAAGCTGAAAAAAATGCTGCCGTTAAGTCTAATGCAGAACATTATGATATAAAGGTAACTAGCGAAGAAATTGCAGGAATTGTTTCAGATTGGACAGGTGTTCCAGTACAACAATTGAATAAAAGTGAAAGTGATCGCTTAATTCATCTTGAAGACATTTTGCATAAACGTGTTATTGGTCAAAATGAGGCAGTTAGCTCAATTGCAAAGGCTATTCGACGTGCTAGAAGCGGTTTGAAAAATCCAGCAAGACCAATTGGTTCATTTATGTTCCTTGGACCAACAGGTGTCGGTAAAACGGAATTAGCTAAGGCACTTGCTGAAGCTATGTTTGGCTCTGAAGAAGCAATGATTCGAGTGGATATGTCGGAATATATGGAAAAATATAGTACAAGTCGCTTGATTGGATCACCACCAGGTTACGTTGGATATGATGAAGGTGGACAATTGACTGAAAAAGTTCGTCAGACACCATATTCTGTTGTTCTCTTGGATGAAGTTGAAAAAGCGCATCCTGATGTTTTTAATATTTTACTTCAAGTGTTGGATGATGGATACTTAACAGATTCTAAAGGACGTCGTATTGATTTTAGAAATACGATTATCATTATGACATCTAACTTAGGTGCAACTGCCGTTCGTGATGAGAAGTTTGTTGGGTTTGGTGTGGAATCTGAAAAAGATGAATATAAGGCAATGTCTGGAAAAATTCGTGCGGCTCTTAAAAAGGCGTTCCGCCCAGAATTTTTAAACCGAATTGATGAATCAATTATATTCCATTCATTAACAAAAGTTGAATTACATGAAATTGTGAAGTTGATGACTAAAGAAGTTATTGATAGATTGAAGGAGCAAGATATTAAGGTTAAAATATCACCTGCAGCAATTGATGTTATTGCTAAAGCAGGATTTGATCCAGAATATGGTGCTAGACCTATACGTCGTGCATTACAAACAGAAGTTGAGGATCGGTTAAGTGACATTCTCCTTTCTGGTCAAATAAAAGACAATGATAATATAACAATCGGTGCTGTAAAAGGTGTTATCAAAGTAACGATTAAAGAATCAAAAACTAAAGTAGCAGTGAAATAAACTTAAAAAGGTGTAACTATTCTTGTAGTTGCACCTTTTTTATCACTAGAAAAGGAGTGTTATCTATGGAAAAATTTGATCTTATTGTAATTGGTGGAGGATCTGCTGGAATTGCTGCAGCAAATCGAGCTGGCTCTTTTGGAAAAAATGTACTTTTAATAGAAGGAAATGAAATTGGTGGAACTTGTGTCAATGTTGGTTGTGTACCTAAAAAGATTATGTGGTCTGCAGCAGTATTAGCGCAAGATTTTGATTTAGCTACTGATTACGGTTTTACTAAACAACAGCCGCAACTCGATTTTGAAAAATTAGTTGCTAACCGTTCTGCGTATATTGAACGATTACATGGCGCATATTTCAGAAATTTAGATAAAAATCAGGTACAAGTCATTAAAGGCTATGCAAAATTTATTGATAATCAAACAGTTGAAGTTAATGGCTCAAAATATGTCTCAGAGCACATACTAATCGCAACTGGTGGAACACCCAATATACCCGACATCCCTGGCGGAACTTATGGGATTGAATCTAATCAATTCTTTGATGATTTGAAAGAATTACCTGCTAAAGTTGCGGTTATCGGAAACGGCTATATTGGTACTGAACTCGCTGGCACGTTGAATGCACTCGGGTCAAAAGTTCACATGTATGCAAAATACGGCACGTTGTTACCTAATTTTGATGAATTAATTTCAACAAATGTGACAGAAACGTATATAGAAAATGGAATTGATATTAATTTTAACTCAGAGGTGACAGAGTTGAAACAGAGAAGTGATGGTAAATATGAAGTTATCACTAATGAATCATCATTGGTCGTAGATTGTGTTATTTGGGCTGTTGGCCGTCGACCAGTCACTGATAAAATGAATATTTCAGCCACAAATATTAAATTAAATGATAATGGTACTATTGTGGTCGATGAGTATCAAAATACATCAGTTGCTGGTATTTATGCGACTGGGGATGTCATTGGTAAACTTGATTTAACACCTGTTGCAATTGCGGCTAGTCGAAGACTAATGGAACGTGTGTTTAATAATAAACCTACTGAACATTTAGATTATAAATTGGTACCCACGGTGGTGTTTTCACATCCAGTTGCTGGAACGATTGGTTTAACTGAATCTGAAGCAATATTGGAATATGGAAAAAAGAATCTAAAAATTTATCGATCAACATTTACACCAATGCGCTATAGTTTAGGTGATAGTAAGGTGAAGGAAAATCTGAAGTTAATTACGGTTGGCGAAGATGAACGAATTGTCGGGTTACATGGCGTTGGAGAAGGTATGGATGAGATGTTGCAAGGATTTGCAGTAGCGATTAAAATGGGCGCAACTAAAAAAGACTTCGATGATACAGTTGCCATTCATCCAACAAGTGCTGAAGAATTTGTGACGATGACTTAATGAGCATGAACTGTTGACATCCGATTCAATAGCGTATATGATAATTAAATGTATAATACTGTGAATTTTTATAGCTGATTACGATCTATTGTCCGTAAGAAGCCTTATAGAGAGACAAAAATGGTGATTATTTAAAAATAAATAAACTGTTTTTGTTTTTTCTTTTGCCAAAAAAACCGATTTTTTCGTCTAGTATGCAATTTGTAATCAAACTGTAATATAAAATCATCGGACTTTGGCAGGTTTACAGAATAAATTTGAGAGGTGACTAATTTGGCTGGACATTTAGTAAACTACGGTAAACACAGTACACGTAGAAGTTACGCACGTATCAAAGAAGTTTTAGATTTACCTAATTTAATCGAAATTCAAAGTGACTCTTACCAATGGTTCTTGGATGAAGGTCTTCGTGAAATGTTTGAAGACATCATGCCAATTGACGATTTTGCTGGTAACTTATCATTAGAATTTGTTGATTACCAATTATTAGAACCTAAATACACTGTAGACGAAGCACGCGCACATGATGCGAACTATTCGGCTCCATTACACGTTACATTACGTTTAACTAACCATGAAACTGGCGAAATTAAATCTCAAGATGTTTTCTTTGGTGATTTCCCACTAATGACAGAACAAGGAACGTTTATCATTAATGGTGCTGAACGAGTTATTGTTTCTCAATTAGTTCGTTCACCAGGGGTTTACTACAATGGTTCATTAGATAAAAATGGCCGTGAAACATATGGGACAACTGTTATTCCTAACCGTGGTGCATGGTTAGAATATGAATCAGATGCTAAAAACATTTCATATGTACGTATTGATCGTACACGTAAAATTCCATTAACTGAATTGGTCCGCGCTTTAGGATTTGGTTCTGATGATGAAATTATTGAAATGTTGGGTAACAATGATAGCTTAATGCTAACACTTGAAAAAGATGTTCATAAAAATACAGATGATTCGCGTGTTGAAGAATCTTTAAAAGATGTTTATGAACGTTTACGTCCCGGCGAACCTAAAACAGCTGATAGCTCACGTAGTTTATTGACAGCTCGTTTCTTCGATCCAAAACGTTACGACTTAGCTCCAGTTGGTCGTTACAAAATCAATAAAAAATTAAGCTTAAAAACACGTTTATTGAACCAAACATTAGCTGAAACATTGGCTGATCCAGATACTGGTGAAGTACTTGCACAAAAAGATACCGTAATTGATAAACAAGTTATGGAAACTTTAGCACCATATCTTGATCGCCAAGATTTCAAAACGGTCACATACCATCCATCAGAAGATGGTGTAGTTACTGAACCTATGGTACTTCAAATCGTTAAGGTTTACTCTCAAGTAGATCCAGAACGTGAGATGCCAATGATTGGTAATGGTAACATTGATTTACAATACAAACATATTGTACCTGCTGATATTATTGCTTCAATGAACTATTTCTTTAATTTAAAAGAAAATATTGGTTCTGTGGATGATATTGATCATTTAGGTAACCGTCGTATTCGCTCAGTTGGTGAATTATTACAAAACCAATTTAGAATTGGTTTATCACGTATGGAACGTGTTGTACGCGAACGTATGTCAATTCAAGATACAACAACTGTTACACCACAACAATTGATTAATATTCGTCCTGTTGTGGCTTCTATTAAAGAATTCTTTGGTTCATCTCAATTATCACAATTCATGGATCAAACTAATCCACTTGGCGAATTGACACATAAACGTCGTCTTTCTGCCTTAGGACCTGGTGGTTTGACTCGTGATCGTGCTGGATATGAAGTTCGTGATGTTCATTACACGCATTATGGTCGTATGTGTCCGATTGAAACACCTGAAGGACCTAATATTGGTTTGATTAATAGTTTATCAAGTTATGCACGTGTTAACCGATATGGTTTTATTGAAACACCTTATCGTCGTGTGAGCTGGGAATCACATCAAGTAACTGATAAAATCGATTACTTGACTGCTGACGAAGAAGATAACTATGTTATTGCACAAGCTAACTCACCATTAAATGAAGATGATTCATTTGTAAATGAACTCGTTATGGCTCGTAATCGTTCAGAAAATATCGAAATCGGTATTGATAAAGTCGATTATATGGATGTTTCACCTAAACAAGTTGTGGCTGTTGCTACAGCATGTATTCCTTTCTTGGAAAATGATGATTCTAACCGTGCCTTGATGGGTGCTAATATGCAACGTCAAGCTGTTCCTTTAATCAATCCTCATTCACCACTTGTTGGTACAGGTATTGAATATAAGGCAGCTCATGATTCTGGTGTCGCTTTAATTAACAAAAACGAAGGTACTGTTGAATACGTTGATGCACGTGAAATTCGTGTTCGTCGTGAAGATGGCGCTTTAGATAAATACAAATTAATGAAATTCCATCGTTCAAATGGTGGTAAAAACTACAATCAACGTCCAATTGTTCGTGTAAACGATCATGTTGATGCTGATGAAATTTTAGCTGATGGTCCTTCAATGGAAAATGGGGAATTAGCTTTAGGCCAAAACCCATTAGTTGCCTTTATGACTTGGAATGGTTATAACTTTGAAGATGCTGTTATCATTAACGAACGCCTTGTTCGTGATGATATCTACACATCAATTCATATTGAAGAATTTGAATCAGAAGCGCGTGATACAAAATTAGGACCTGAAGAAATTACTCGTGAAATTCCTAATGTTGGTGAAGATTCATTAAAAGATCTTGATGAATTTGGTATCGTCCGTATTGGTGCTGAAGTTAATGATGGTGATATCTTAGTTGGTAAAGTAACACCTAAAGGGGTTACTGAATTATCTGCTGAAGAACGTTTATTACATGCTATCTTTGGAGAAAAGGCTCGTGAAGTACGCGATACTTCATTGAAAGTTCCTCATGGTGGTGGCGGTATTGTTCAAGATGTTAAAATCTTTACTCGTGAAGCAGGGGATGAATTAAGTCCTGGTGTTAATATGATGGTTCGTATCTACATTGCACAAAAACGTAAGTTACGTGTTGGTGATAAGATGGCTGGACGTCATGGTAATAAAGGGGTTGTTTCAATCGTTGTTCCTTCTGAAGATATGCCTTACATGCCAGATGGTACACCAGTTGATATTCTTTTGAATCCCATGGGTGTTCCTTCTCGTATGAATATTGGACAAGTTTTAGATCTTCATTTAGGTATGGCTGCTCGTAAATTAGGTATCCATGTTGCAACACCAGTTTTTGATGGTGCCCGCGATTCAGATATCTGGAATGTCTTTAAAGAAGCTGGAATTTCAGATGATGGTAAGACAATCTTATATGATGGACGTACAGGTGATGCATTTGATAACCGTGTTTCTGTAGGTGTTATGTACTATATGAAACTTGCTCACATGGTTGATGATAAAATTCATGCTCGTTCAATAGGACCATACTCATTAGTAACGCAACAACCATTAGGTGGTAAAGCACAATTTGGTGGACAACGTTTTGGTGAAATGGAAGTTTGGGCACTTGAAGCTTATGGTGCTGCTTACACGTTACAAGAAATTTTAACGTATAAATCTGATGATGTTGTGGGTCGTGTGAAAACATACGAAGCAATTGTCAAAGGCGAACCAATTCCTAAACCAGGTGTTCCTGAATCATTCCGTGTTCTTGTTAAAGAATTACAGTCATTAGGATTAGATATGAAAGTACTTGATGCTAAAAAGACTGAAATTGAATTACGTGACATGGATGATGACGATGATGATATCGTTAATGTGGATGCTTTAAGCAAATTAGCTAATGAACAAAAAGAGAAAAAAGCTAAGGAAGAAGCCGAAAAAATGGCTGCTGAAATGAACAAAGAATAATTTTGGCTTAGTTACTGAACTCAAATTTGTGTGGATGAAGCTAATGCTTAGTTTGAGAAATCCAACACACTATAAAACTAAAGGGAGGTCGGTCCTTTGATCGATGTCAATAAATTTGATAGCATGCAAATTGGCTTAGCATCTTCTGATAAGATTAGAAGCTGGTCATATGGTGAAGTTAAAAAGCCTGAAACAATCAATTATCGTACATTAAAACCTGAAAAAGACGGACTATTCGATGAACGTATTTTTGGACCAACAAAAGATTGGGAATGTGCCTGTGGTAAATACAAACGTATTCGCTATAAAGGTATCGTCTGTGATCGTTGTGGTGTTGAAGTTACACGTTCTAAAGTACGTCGCGAACGTATGGGTCATATTGAATTAGCTGCACCAGTTACACATATCTGGTACTTTAAAGGAATTCCAAGTCGTATGGGTCTTGTCTTAGACATGAGTCCTCGTGCTTTGGAAGAAGTTATCTATTTTGCTTCTTACGTTGTTACTGAACCTGGTAACACACCTCTTGAAAAGAAACAGTTATTAACAGAACGTGAATATCGTGAAAAACGTGAAGAATACGGGACTGAATTCGAAGCTGGAATGGGTGCTGACGCTATTCGTCATTTATTACGTGATGTTAATCTTGCTGGTGAATCTGAAGAATTAAAAGAAGAATTGAAAGATGCTACTGGTCAAAAGAGAACACGTGCTGTTCGTCGGTTGGACATTTTAGAAGCATTCTTACTTTCTGAAAATGAACCTGCATGGATGGTTATGGATGCTGTTCCTATTATTCCGCCTGACTTACGTCCGATGGTTCAATTAGAAGGTGGCCGTTTTGCCACTTCTGATTTGAATGATTTATACAGACGGGTTATTAACCGAAATAACCGACTAAAACGTTTATTAGATTTGAACGCTCCTGGTATTATTGTTCAAAATGAAAAACGTATGTTACAAGAAGCTGTTGATGCATTGATTGATAATGGTCGTCGTGGCCGTCCAGTTACTGGACCTGGTAACCGACCATTGAAATCTCTTTCACATATGTTGAAAGGTAAACAAGGACGTTTCCGTCAAAATTTACTTGGAAAACGTGTTGATTATTCAGGCCGTTCAGTTATTGCTGTTGGACCAACGTTACAAATGAATCAATGTGGTATTCCTCGTGAAATGGCTTTGGAATTATTCAAACCATTTATGATGAAAGAACTTGTTAAACGTGAAATGGCATCAAATATTAAAAATGCTAAACGTAAACTTGATCGTCGCGATGAAGATATCTGGGATGTTCTAGAAGAAGTTATTGTTGAACATCCAGTTCTCCTTAACCGCGCACCAACACTTCATCGTCTTGGTATTCAAGCTTTCGAACCAATTTTAGTTGATGGTAAAGCAATTCGTCTTCATCCTTTAGCTTGTGAAGCTTACAATGCTGATTTTGATGGAGATCAAATGGCTATCCATGTACCTTTATCTGATGAAGCACAAGCAGAAGCTCGTTTGCTTATGTTAGCTGCTCATCATATCTTGGCACCTAAAGATGGTAAACCAGTTGTAACACCTTCTCAAGATATGGTTTTAGGTAACTACTACCTTACAATGGAAGAAGCTGGTCGCGAAGGCGAAGGTATGATCTTTAAAGATGCTAACGAAGCAGTAATGGCTTACCGTAATGGTTACGTTCATTTGCACACTCGTATTGGATTACAAACAGCAACATTAGCTGCTGAAGGTAAACCATTTACAGATTGGCAAAAAGAACGCATTATGATTACAACTGTTGGTAAAGCAATCTTTAATGAAATTTTACCTAAAGAATTTGCCTACATTAATGAACCTAAGAATGATAACTTAATTAATAAAACCGCCGACAAATATTTTGTTGAACCTGGCCAAAATATTGGTGATGTTATTAAAGCGCAAGAAATTATTTTACCTTTCAAAAAAGGATTCTTGAGTGATATCATTTCTGAAGTTTATAAACGATTTAAAGTAACTGAAACGTCTAAGATGTTAGATCGTCTTAAAAACTTAGGTTACGATCAATCAACACATGCTGGTATTACAGTTGGTATTTCTGATGTAACTGACTTGAAGGAAAAACCTGCAATTATTGAAGAAGCTCATAAACAAGTTGCTTTAGTTGCAAAACAATTCCGTCGAGGTTTGATTACAGAAGATGAACGCTATGAACGCGTTATTGCTATCTGGACACAAGCAAAAGATGATATTCAACAAAAACTAATGGAAGCATTGGGCACACAAAATCCTATTCAAATGATGAGTGATTCTGGAGCCCGTGGTAATATTTCTAACTTTACTCAATTAGCTGGTATGCGTGGTTTGATGGCAGCTCCTAATGGTAAAACAATGGAATTACCTATTATTTCTAACTTCCGTGAAGGTTTGTCAGTGTTGGAAATGTTTATTTCAACTCATGGGGCTCGTAAAGGTATGACTGATACGGCCTTGAAAACTGCCGATTCTGGATACTTGACTCGTCGACTTGTTGATGTTGCTCAAGATGTTATTATTCGTGAGAAAGATTGTTTCACTGATCGTGGCTTAGATGTATCAGCTATTAAAGAAGGAAATGAAATGATCGAACCATTGTATGACCGTATCTTAGGTCGTTATGCAATGAAGACTGTTAAAAATCCTGAAACTGGTGAAGTTATTGTCGCTTCAAACGAAATGATCGAAGAAGGCAAAGCGCAAGCAATTATCGCCGCTGGAATCGAACAAGTAACTATCCGCTCAGCATTTACATGTAATACTAAGCATGGGGTTTGTGAACATTGTTATGGTCGTAATATGGCTACTGGTGATCAGGTTGAAGTTGGTGAAGCAGTTGGTACTGTTGCTGCTCAATCAATCGGTGAACCCGGAACTCAATTAACAATGCGTACTTTCCATACCGGTGGGGTTGCTGGAGACGATATTACACAAGGGTTACCTCGTGTTCAAGAAATCTTCGAAGCACGTAATCCTAAAGGTCGTGCTGAAATTACAGAAGTAACAGGTGTGATTGAAGCAATTGAAGAGAACCCTGCTGAACGTACTAAAGAAGTAACAGTTAAAGGTGAAACTGATACACGAACATATAGTTTACCTTATACTGCTGTTCTTAAAGTTGCCGAAGGTGATAAAATTCATCGTGGTGAAGCACTAACAGTTGGTTCAATTGATCCTAAACAATTAATTCAAGTTCGTGATGTTCTTTCAACGGAGAATTATATTCTTCGTGAAGTTCAAAAAGTATATCGTATGCAAGGGGTAGAAATCTCTGATAAGCATGTGGAGGTTATGTCTCGTCAAATGTTACGTAAGGTTCGCGTTATGGATCCCGGTGACACAAATGTATTACCAGGTACTTTAATGGATATCATGGATCTTAAAGAAGATAACTATAAGACATTGATTAAAGGTGGCATTCCAGCTACTTCACGTCCTGTCTTACTTGGTATCACTAAAGCATCTCTAGAAACAAACAGTTTCTTATCAGCTGCATCATTCCAAGAAACAACTCGTGTTCTTACGGATGCTGCTATTCGCGGTAAGAATGATCCATTAATTGGTCTGAAAGAAAATGTTATTATTGGTAAAATTATTCCTGCCGGTACTGGTATGCCAGATTACCGTCAAATTAAACCAAAAGAAACAGGTTCAATTTCAGCTAATGTTTATTCAATCTCAGATATTGAGAAACGAATGAAAGAAGAAGAAGCTAGCGTGAACGATTAACGTCATAGCTAAAAAAGAACAATTCTTATTAATTTAAGAGTTGTTCTTTTTTTTATGCTTTATTAGCGAACAATTAACGCTTACATTTAAATAACGTCCGCAAACCATTGTATGGGTAAATAGACTGTGTTAATATTGTCATACAATAAAAAATACTGATCACCTATATAATGTCATGATATGGATGCTAGTTTCTACCCGGAGCCGTAAATTCCGGACTATATGTGAGTTGAAGCAAGCATGTATTAGGCATGAAATCCATAGAAAATCCGACTTATTAGTGTGAAAGATAATGTGGAGGATCAAATGAAGAATAGCACGGAATTAGAAAATAGTAGTTTGGATGAATCTAATTTATCAAATTTTAGAGCAGCAATATTAGGGTTACAGCATTTATTAGCCATGTATTCAGGCGACATTTTGGTACCATTATTAGTTGGGGCTGCACTTGGGTTTAGCACAAAACAAATTACTTATTTAGTTTCGATGGATATTTTCATGTGTGGGATTGCAACATTATTACAATTGAAACGTACACGTTTTACTGGCATTGGTTTACCTGTAGTACTTGGGTGCGCGATTGAATACGTTGCACCATTGACTGCAGTAGGAAAACATTTTGGATTAGGAACAATGTATGGATCAATTATTGCTGCTGGTATTTTTATATTTCTGATTTCTGGATTCTTTGCAAATATTAGAAAATTATTTCCACCAGTAGTGACAGGATCATTAATTACATTAATCGGATTAACATTAATTCCAGTTGCTTTTACCAACATGGGCGGTGGGGATGTGACTGCGAAATCATTTGGTAGTATCCCTAACTTAATAGTTGCAGGTGTAACTATTGCTGTTATCTTGGGCTTAAACATTTGGGGACGCGGGTTCATTCAACAAGTTGGTATCTTAATTGGTATTTTAGTTGGTGTAGTCGTTGCTTCATTTATGGGAAAAGTAACGTTAGAACCAGTTAGCCAAGCTAATTGGTTTCAATTACCCCACGTTTTTATGTTTGCTGCCCCTAAATTTGAATGGTCATCAATTGTGACTATGATATTAGCAGCATTGACAACTATGATTGAATCAACTGGTGTATTTTTTGCGCTAGGAGATATTGTTGGTCGTCCAATCAGAAAAGATGATTTAAAAAAAGGGTACCGTGCTGAAGGTATCGCAGCTGTTTTAGGTGGTATCTTTAATACGTTCCCATATTCAACATTTTCACAAAATGTTGGGATTGTGCAGCTATCAGGAATTAAAACGAAGAAACCTGTTTACTTTTCAGCATTCTTTTTAATTGCTTTAGGATTACTTCCTAAAATTGGTGCAGCAGCAACTGTCATTCCAGCAGCCGTTTTAGGTGGCGCTATGTTAGTTATGTTCGGTATGGTTGGTGCACAAGGTATTAAAATGTTGCGCGAAGTTGAAGGTAGTAATAGTAATCTATTAATTATCGGTATTTCGGTCAGTTTAGGACTTGGTGTAACAGTACAACCAGCATTGCTTCAAGCGTTACCTTTAACAATCCAGACTATTTTTGGTAATGGACTTGTTGTCGGTAGTCTGTCAGCTGTTATCTTAAATATTTTATTCAATTATGGTCATTTAAATGACGCAATCGAAGATTAAAGTAAAAAGCTAAGCAAATTTGCTTAGCTTTTTTATTTATATGAAGAAAGATAGCGCAATCGTAATATAAACGCCAAACGTTATGTGTGGGACAAATGGGAAAAATTGACACCGACTCTGTTTTACAGTAAAAAAGTAGATAAGTGAGCTGATACAAGCAAAAAGAGTTGCGATCAAACAAAATTGAACACCAAATGTTAGTTGAACGATAATCAATAAAATGAAATCACCAAGGCCGAGCTTTTGTTGAAAACATAATACAAATAGAAACAGACTGAATAGTATAATTGCTATTAGTGAATCGGGGAACCCAAACAACAGATAATGCCACAAGATGAATAGTATTCCGCCACCGATAGTTAACCGACTAGAAATCAGTCGGTTAGTGAAGTCCATAACTGATAAAAAAGTTAAATAAAATAAGAACGCTATAATTAATGGAAATTCAAAAAGAGATAGTTGAGTAAAAGATAAAGGTAACATGGCAGCCAAGCTACATTCAAAAATAAATGAATAAGCTGGAAATAGCCCCTTGCAGAATCGACAGTGTCCGTGTAATCTAAGATAAGCGTAGATAGGAATTAGGTCAAACCACGGTATTTTTGTGCCACAATAGTCGCATATTGATCTTTTATTGAATTGATTCTGATTCAATGCACAGCGCGTGGCAATGCAGGTGATGAATGAACCTAGGCAAGCGCCTAGTAAAAACAAATAACTAATTAACATAATTTAAATCCTCCTGTTAAAAAATACGCTTTTTAGTGTAAATACCATTGACGTATATTAAATACCGTGATATTCTGTGTAAGGTGCTTTTTGTGAACAGTTAATTCATCTACATAGTTGAGATTCTGTATAACAGCAGCGCATTATAAGACAGACGTCTAGGACGTTATTTTTTATTATTAAAAAATGAACCACCTGGATGTGTGGACTTAAAAAACAATTAACCTATAATAAGGAAGGAGGAAACTTTAGATGCCAACAATTAATCAATTAGTTCGTAAAGGTCGTAATTCTAAAGGTTCAAAATCTGGTGCACCCGCATTAAACTTCGGGTATAACAGTTACAAAAAAGTTCAAACAGATAATCCTGCACCACAAAAACGTGGGGTTGCTACTCGTGTCGGAACAATGACACCTAAAAAGCCTAACTCTGCTTTACGTAAATATGCGCGTGTGCGTTTATCTAACTTACTTGAAGTTACAGCTTACATTCCTGGTATTGGACATAACTTGCAAGAACATAGTGTTGTTCTTATTCGTGGTGGCCGTGTAAAAGATTTACCTGGGGTACGTTACCATGTTATCCGTGGTGCTCTTGATACAGCCGGTGTTGCTGATCGTAAACAAAGTCGTTCAAAATACGGCGCAAAGAGACCTAAATAAGAATAAAGTTATTCTAATAAAAATAGAATCTAAGGAGGTTATTTAGATGCCAAGAAAAGGCCCAGCTCCAAAACGAGAAGTATTGCCTGATCCAATTTACAATTCTAAATTAGTAACACGTTTAATCAACCGTTTAATGTTAGATGGTCGTCGTGGTACTGCATCAAAGATCTTGTATGATGCATTCGAAATGATTAAAGAACAAACAGGAAACGAACCTAATGAAGTTTTTGATGAAGCTATGAAAAACATCATGCCTGTACTTGAAGTTAAAGCTCGCCGTGTCGGTGGTTCTAACTACCAAGTACCAATTGAAGTTCGCCCTGATCGTCGTTCAACTTTAGGTTTACGTTGGTTAGTAAGTTACGCACGTTTACGTGGGGAACATACTATGCCAGAACGTTTAGCTAAAGAAATCATGGATGCAGCAAACAATACTGGTGCATCAGTTAAGAAACGTGAAGATACACATAAAATGGCTGACGCTAATAAAGCATTCGCACATTACCGCTGGTAATTTTATAAAAGAATGGCTATTATATGATTTTGATAATCGATATAGTAGTCATTTTTTTGAATCTATTTTAGAATCGAAAGGAGATACTACAAAATGGCAAATAAACGCGAATTCCCACTAGAAAAAACGCGTAATATCGGAATTGTTGCTCATATCGATGCTGGTAAGACAACAACTACTGAACGTATTTTATACTATACTGGTAAAATTCATAAAATTGGTGAAACTCATGAAGGAGCTTCACAAATGGATTGGATGGAACAAGAACAAGAACGTGGTATCACAATCACATCAGCTGCAACAACTGCTGAATGGAAAGAACATCGTATTAATATCATCGATACTCCAGGACATGTGGATTTCACTATTGAAGTTGAACGTTCACTTCGTGTCTTAGATGGAGCCGTTGTTGTTTTAGATGGTCAATCTGGTGTTGAACCACAAACTGAAAATGTTTGGCGTCAAGCTACAACATATTCAGTTCCTCGTATCGTTTTCATCAATAAGATGGATAAAATGGGGGCTAATTTTGATTACTCAGTAGGCACAATCAAAGATCGTCTTCAAGTAAATGCGGTCCCTATCCAAATGCCAATTGGTGCTGAAGATGATTTTGAAGGTGTTATTGATTTAATCGAAATGAAAGCCGATTTATATGATAACGAAGATTTAGGTGCTACATGGGAAAGTATTGATGTTCCTGAAGAATATTTAGAAGAAGCTACAAAACGTCGCGAAGCTTTAGTTGAAGCCGTTGCTGATGTTGATGAAAAGCTTATGGAAAAATATCTTGATGGTGTTGAAATTACTAAAGATGAAATCAAAGCTGCTATCCGTAAAGCAACATTGAACCTTGAAATGTACCCAGTTCTTGCTGGTTCAGCATTTAAAAACAAGGGTGTTCAAATGATGTTGGATGCTGTTAATGATTTCTTACCATCTCCTTTAGATGTTAAACCTTATAACGCAGTAGATCCTAAAACAGATGAAGAAGTTGAAATCACAGCCGGTGATGACAAAGATTTCGCTGCTTTAGCATTTAAAATTGCAACGGATCCCTTCGTTGGTCGTTTAACATTCTTCCGTGTTTACTCAGGTACATTACAAGCTGGTTCTTATGTCTTGAACTCTACTAAAGACACACGTGAACGTGTTGGTCGTATTCTTCAAATGCATTCAAATCACCGTAATGAAATTCCTGAAGTATTCTCTGGTGATATTGCTGCTGCTATTGGTTTGAAAAATACGACAACTGGTGATTCATTAACGGATGAAAAACATCCATTAATCCTTGAATCAATGGAATTCCCTGAACCAGTTATCCAAGTATCTATCGAACCAAAAACAAAAGCTGATCAAGATAAGATGGATATCGGTTTACAAAAACTAGCAGAAGAAGATCCTTCATTCAAGGCTGAAACTAACCCTGAAACTGGTGAAACTTTAATCGCTGGGATGGGTGAATTGCATTTGGATATCATCGTTGATCGTATGAGACGTGAATTTAACGTTGAAGCTACTGTTGGTGAACCACAAGTTGCCTACCGTGAAACATTTACAAAAACTGTTTCTGCACAAGGTAAATTTGTTCGTCAATCTGGTGGTAAAGGTCAATATGGTGATGTTACAGTTGAATTCTCACCTAATGAAGAGGGTGGCGGTTTCGCATTCGAAGACGCTATCGTCGGTGGGGTTGTTCCTCGTGAATATATCCCTTCAGTTGAACAAGGTTTGAGAGAAGCTATGCAAAATGGTGTTCTTGCAGGCTACCCACTTATTGATGTTAAAGCTAAGTTATATGATGGATCATATCATGATGTCGATTCTAACGAATCAGCATTTAAGGTAGCTGCCTCAATGGCATTGAGAAAAGCTGCTAAGAGTGCTGGTGCTGTTATTCTTGAACCAATGATGAAAGTTGAAGTTGTCGCTCCTGAAGATTACTTAGGTGATGTTATGGGACATGTAACTGCTCGTCGTGGACGTGTTGAAGGTATGGAAGCTCGCGGAAATGCACAAGTTGTTAACGCAATGGTTCCTCTTTCAGGCATGTTCGGTTACGCAACTACTTTACGTTCTTCTACACAAGGACGTGGTACATTCACAATGACATTTGATCATTACGAAGCTGTACCAAAATCAATTCAAGAAGAAATTATGAAGAAAAACGGAACAGCTACTGATTAATTAGCTGTCCTGAATTATAAAAGAAGTTATCACTTGTTGATAGCTTTTTTTTTGTGATAAAATAACATTTGGAAAATAAAAAAAGATTTAAAAATGTTAATTATGATTATATAATGAGAAACTTTGAAAAAAAGTAAGAAAGCACTTGCCATAAGGCTTTATCTCTAGTAGTATAGATAAGTACCCAAAAACAGATGGCGTATTACGCCCTGCGATAGGGTTTCATAGAATGAGCTAAGATGTGAAAGATTGCGACACGCCCGGCAGCTTTGCCACGCAAGGCGTGTCGGTCACTTACACGGAGCTAGTCTTATTTTTAAAATAGACGAAGGAGGGAACAAAATGGCAAAACAAAAAATTCGTATTCGCTTAAAAGCTTACGAACACCGTATTTTAGACCAATCTGCTGACAAGATTGTTGAAACTGCAAAAAGAACAGGGGCAACAATTTCTGGACCAATTCCATTGCCAACAGAACGTACATTATACACAGTTTTACGTTCACCACATAAGCATAAAGATTCACGTGAACAATTCGAAATGCTTACACATAAACGTTTGATTGATATCGTTAACCCAACACCTAAGACAGTTGATTCATTGATGAAACTTGACTTACCTAGTGGCGTTGATATTGAAATCAAATTATAAAATAGAGTTACAAAAATAAAAATACAAACATATTGGAGGTGTACTCATGACTACAAAAGGAATCTTAGGAAAAAAAGTAGGTATGACACAAGTTTTTACTGAAAATGGTGAATTGGTACCAGTTACAGTGATTGAATCTACGCCAAACGTTGTTTTACAATTGAAAACAATTGAAAACGATGGTTACGAAGCAATTCAATTAGGTTACCAAGACATGCGCAAAGTATTAACAAACAAACCTGCTAAAGGTCATGCAGCAAAAGCAAATACTACTCCTAAGCGCTTCGTTCGTGAAATTAACGATGTTGAGCTTGGAGAATATAACGTAGGTGACGAAATTAAAGTTGATACATTCTCAGCTGGCGATATCGTTAACGTTACGGGTACGTCTAAGGGACATGGTTTCCAAGGAAATATCAAACGTTGGGGACAATCACGAGGTCCTATGACTCATGGTTCTCGTTACCATCGTCGTCCTGGTTCAATGGGTGCCGTTATTAACCGTGTATTCAAAGGTAAGAGATTACCAGGTCGCATGGGTGGCAAACGCGTAACTGTCCAAAATTTGGAAATTATTCGTGTTGACGTTGATAGTAATGTTATCTTGATTAAAGGTAACGTACCAGGCGCAAACAAAACATTAGTTACAATTAAAAACGTCACAAAAGACGCTAAATAACAGGAAGGAGGAATTTCAAAATGCCAACAGTCGCATTATTAAAACAAGATGGTACTAAAAATGGTGAAGTTGAATTAAACGACGCTATTTTTGGAATCGAACCTAACGACAATGTCATTTTTGACGCCGTAATCATGCAACGTGCATCATTACGTCAAGGAACTCATTCAGTTAAAAACAAAAGTGCAGTTTCAGGTGGTGGTAGAAAACCATGGCGCCAAAAAGGTACAGGTCGTGCTCGTCAAGGATCTATCCGTAGCCCACAATGGCGTGGTGGTGGTGTCGTATTTGGCCCTACTCCTCGTTCATACAGTTACAAATTACCTAAAAAAGTTCGTCGTTTAGCTCTTAAATCAGTACTTTCACAAAAAGTATTGGATAACAGCGTGGTTATGGTCGATGCACTTAGCTTCGAACAACCAAAGACAAAAACTTTCAAAGAAGTTTTAAGTAACTTAGATATCAACAAAAAAGTATTAATAGTTCTTGAACCTGGCAATGATTTCGTTGCTTTAGCAGCTCGTAACTTACAAAATGTTACAGTAGTAGAAGCTAAAGGTGTTAACGTTCTTGACGTTATCAACAATGATAAATTAGTCATGACTCAAGCAGCTCTTTCTCAAGTAGAGGAGGCTCTTTCATAATGGAATCAAGAGATATTATCTTACGCCCAGTCATCACCGAAGCAGCAATGGATAGAATGGCTAATAAAGTTTACACATTCGACGTTGATACTCGTGCAACTAAAATTGAAGTCAAAAAAGCTATTGAAGATATTTTTGGCGTTAAAGTTGTTAAAGTAAATATCATGAATGTTAAAGGTAAGTTAAAACGTCAAGGTCGCTATGCTGGTTATACTAAAAAACGCCGTAAAGCAATTGTTACTTTAACTGCCGACTCAAAAGAAATCCAATTATTCGAAGAATAATCTAAAATTTTGTAAACTAGGAGGAAAACAACGTGGGAATTAAAAAATTCAAACCAACCACTAACGGTCGTCGTAATATGACTGGTTCTGATTTCTCAGAAATTACTAAATCAACTCCTGAAAAATCATTACTAGAATCAAAAAGCAGAACTGCCGGCCGTAATAACTATGGTCGCATTACTGTTCGTCACCGTGGTGGTGGTCATAAACGTCAATACCGTTTGATCGATTTCAAGCGTGTTAAAGATAATGTAACAGCAACTGTTAAAGCAATTGAATATGATCCAAACCGTTCAGCTAATATTGCATTATTACAATATACTGATGGTATCAAATCATACATCATTGCTCCTAAAGGATTAGAAGTTGGCATGATGGTTCAATCTGGTAAAGAAGCAGATATCAAGGTTGGTAACGCATTAGCTCTTCAAGATATCCCAGTTGGTACAATTATTCATAATGTTGAATTAAAACCAGGTAAGGGTGGACAACTTGCTCGTTCAGCCGGTGCTTCTGCACAATTACTTGGTAAAGAAGGTAAATACGTTCTTGTTCGTTTGACATCAGGCGAAGTTCGCATGATCTTATCAACATGTCGCGCATCTATCGGTGCTGTTGGTAACGAACAACATGAATTAATCAAAATTGGTAAAGCTGGTCGTGCTCGTTGGGCTGGTAAACGTCCTACAGTTCGTGGATCAGTTATGAATCCTAACGATCATCCTCATGGTGGTGGTGAAGGTAAAGCTCCAATTGGTCGTCCATCACCTATGTCTCCTTGGGGTCAAAAGACGATGGGTTACAAAACACGTTCAAAGAAAAACCAATCAGACAAATTTATCGTACGTGGACGCAACAAGAAATAATTTACTTGTTGCTTAAGCTATATTCCGGAAGGAGGATTCACATTGAGTCGTAGTCTAAAAAAAGGACCATTCGTCGATGAACATTTGATGAAAAAGGTCGAAGCACAAACTGATCAAGAAAAGAAAACAGTTATCAAAACATGGTCACGTCGTTCAACAATCTTTCCTAACTTCATTGGTCTAACTATCGCTGTATATGATGGACGTAAACACGTTCCAGTTTTTATGCAAGAAGATATGGTTGGTCATAAGTTGGGTGAATTTGTTCCAACACGTACTTTCCGTGGTCACGGATCTGACGATAAGAAAACTACAGTTAAATAAAGGAGGTTATACACATGGCTGAACAAGTAACATCAGCAAAAGCAACCGCCAAAACTGTTCGTATTCCAGCGCGTAAAGCTCGCTTGGTAATCGATCTTATCAGAGGTAAAAGTGTTGCTGAAGCTATCGGTATTTTGAGATTTACTCCCAGAGCCGGAAGCCCAATCATTGAAAAAGTTTTACTTTCTGCTGTAGCTAATGCAGAAAATAATTTTGATTTAGATGGTGAAAACTTAGTTATTACTGATATTTTTGCTAACGAAGGACCAACGTTAAAACGTTTCCGTCCTCGTGCTAAAGGATCAGCTTCACCAATTAACAAACGTACGAGTCACATTACAGTAGTTGTATCTGAAACTACAAAATAAGGAGGGATAACGCGTGGGTCAAAAAATAAATCCAACGGGATTACGTGTAGGTATCATTCGTGATTGGGATTCAAAATGGTATGCAGAAAAAGATTTTGCAAACTACCTTCATGAAGATTTACACATCCGTAAATACATTCAAGAAAAATTAACCGACGCTTCTGTCTCTATCGTTGAAATCGAACGCGCTGCAAAACGTGTTAACGTTTCAATCCATACTGCTAAACCTGGTATGGTTATCGGTAAAGGTGGAGCTGAAGTTGAAAAACTTCGTAAAGAATTAAATGATTTAACAGGTAAACGTGTGCATATCAACATTGTTGAAATCAAACGTCCTGATTTAGATGCTCAATTAGTCGGCGAAAACGTTGCGGAACAATTAGAAAACCGTGTCGCATTCCGTCGTGCTGTTAAACAAGCTATGCAACGTACAATGCGCTCTGGTGCTAAAGGTATCAAAGTTCAAGTTGCTGGTCGTCTTAACGGAGCTGATATGTCTCGTGTTGAAAGCTACTCAGATGGTACAGTTCCATTACATACCTTAAGAGCAGATATTGACTACGCTTGGGTTGAAGCAATGACTACTTACGGTAAATTAGGCGTTAAAGTCTGGATCTACCGTGGTGAAATCTTACCAGCTAAGAAAAACGCTGTGAAAGGAGGGAAATAACCTATGTTAGTACCTAAACGTACAAAATTCCGTCGTGAATTCCGTGGTAAAATGCGTGGGGAAGCTAAAGGTGGCAAAGAAGTCGCTTTTGGAGAATTCGGTTTACAGGCTCTTGAATCATCATGGATCACTAACCGTCAAATCGAAGCTTCTCGTGTCGCTATTAACCGTCATATGAAACGTGGTGGGAAAGTATGGATTAAAATTTTCCCTCATAAATCATATACTGCAAAAGCAATTGGTGTTCGAATGGGTTCTGGTAAAGGTGCTCCTGAAGGATGGGTAGCTCCAGTTAAACGTGGAAAGATCATGTTTGAAGTTGCCGGTGTTCCCGAAGAAGTTGCTCGCGAAGCTTTACGCTTAGCATCAAACAAACTTCCAGTGAGAACTAAAATTGTAAAACGTGAGGAAGTAGGTGGCGAATCACATGAAGGCTAAGGAAATTAATGAATTAACCACTGCTGAAATGATTACCAAAGAACAAGAATTTAAAGATGAATTGTTTAACTTACGCTTCCAATTAGCTACCGGTCAATTAGAAAATACCGCTCGCTTAAGTGAAGTACGTAAAACAATTGCTCGTATTAAAACGGCATTACGCCAACAAGAATTAAACAAGTAGATTACGAAAGGGAGGCCATTTACGCATGAGTGAAACTCGTAACCAACGTAAAGTCTATCAAGGACGCGTTGTATCCGACAAAATGGATAAAACGATTAGTGTTCTTATCGAAACATACAAGACACACAAAACCTACGGTAAACGTGTGACTTATTCTAAAAAATTCTATGCACATGATGAAAATAACGAAGCAAAAATCGGCGATATCGTTCAAATTATGGAAACTCGTCCGTTGTCAGCAACTAAGAGATTCCGTTTATTAGATATCGTTGAAAAAGCAGTTATTGCTTAAGCATAATTGCCATTCGTATTTCTAATTTGCTATCGAAAGGAGGACACTTACTGTGATACAAACAGAAAGTCGTTTAAAAATTGCCGACAATTCAGGCGCAAAAGAAATCTTAACTATTAAAGTTTTAGGTGGATCAAAGCGTAAAACTGCTAATATCGGTGACGTTATTGTTGCTACTGTTAAACATGCAACACCAGGTGGTGTTGTCAAAAAAGGTGAAGTTGTTAAAGCTGTAATCGTACGTACAAAATCAGGTGCTCATCGCGCTGACGGTTCATACATCAAATTTGATGAAAATGCTGCCGTTATCATCCAAGATGATAAAAGCCCTAAAGGTACACGTATCTTTGGACCTGTTGCACGTGAATTACGTGATAACAATTTCATGAAGATTGTTTCTTTAGCACCCGAAGTATTATAAGAAATCCATCGGAAAACAAGGAGGTGCGCTAAATGTTCGTCAAAACTGGTGATAAAGTTCAATTAATTGCAGGTAAAGATAAAGGTAAACAAGGTACTGTTACTAAAGTTTTCCTTAAAGATGACCGTGTGATTGTTGAAGGCATGAATATTGCAAAAAAACATCAAAAACCTAGTAACTCGAATCCACAAGGTGGCATCGTGGATATAGAAGCACCAATTCACGTTTCAAACGTGATGCTTATCGACCCATCTACAAACGAACCAACTCGTGTTGGCTTCAAAGTTGTAGATGGTAAGAAAGTTAGAGTTTCTAAAAAATCAGGTGAAACTGTTAAATAGACCTACTGAAAGGAGGACACTTTCTTCATGACTAACCGTTTAAAAGAAAAGTTCACTAATGAAATTACACCATCAATGATGGAAAAATTTAACTACACATCAATTATGCAAACACCTCAAGTTGATAAAATTGTTATCAACATGGGTGTTGGTGATGCTGTTACTAATGCTAAAAATTTAGATAAAGCTGTTGAAGAATTAGCTTTAATCGCTGGTCAAAAACCTTTGGTTACAAAAGCTAAAAAATCAATCGCTGGCTTCCGTTTACGTGAAGGTATGCCAATCGGTGCTAAAGTTACTTTACGTGGCGAACGCATGTACGATTTCTTAGATAAATTAGTTTCAGTTTCATTACCTCGTGTGCGTGATTTCCGTGGCGTTAGCAAAAAAGCTTTTGATGGCCGTGGTAACTATACTTTAGGTGTTCGCGAACAATTAATTTTCCCAGAAATCGATTTTGATGATGTGGATAAAGTTCGTGGAATGGATATCGTTATTGTTACAACTGCTAATACTGATGAGGAATCAAAAGAATTACTTACACAATTAGGTATGCCGTTTTCTAAATAATAAGGAGGTTACAAAGCTTTGGCTAAAAAATCATTAATTGCAAAGAACAAACGTCCAGCGAAATTCTCTACACAAGCTTATACACGTTGCGAACGTTGTGGTCGTCCACATTCTGTTTATCGTAAATTTAAATTATGCCGTATTTGTCTTCGTGACCTTGCTCACAAAGGCCAAATTCCTGGTATGAAAAAAGCTAGCTGGTAAATCTAAAAGACAAGTTAAAGGAGGGTAAACTCAATGGTCATGACTGATCCGATCGCAGACTTTTTAACTCGTATCCGTAATGCAAACATGGTACGGCATGAGTCTTTAGAAGTACCTGCTTCAAAAATCAAACGTGATATCGCTGAAATCCTTAAAAATGAAGGTTTCGTACGTGATATCGAATACATCGATGATGACAAACAAGGCATTATCCGTGTATTTTTAAAATTTGGAAAAGACAACGAACGTGTAATCTCTGGTATCAAACGTATCTCAAAACCAGGATTACGTACGTACGTTCAAGCTGATGCAGTTCCTAAAGTATTAAATGGTTTAGGAATCGCAGTTATCTCAACATCAGAAGGTGTGATGACAGATAAAGATGCACGCGCCAAACAAATTGGTGGCGAAGTCTTAGCATACATCTGGTAATCAATTAATTCGTAAGGAGGTGTCACTCGCGTGAGTCGTATAGGTTATAAAGAAATCGTTCTTCCTGCTGGTGTAGAAGTTACACAAGAAGGTCAAATGGTTACAGTAAAAGGCCCCAAAGGTGAATTAACTCGTAAGTTTTCTAATGCTATTACAATGCATGTTGAAGGTCTTTCAGTTAAATTTACTCGTGAAAGTGACGATAAAAGCACTCGTGCCTTACATGGTACAATGCGTGCCAACGTAAACAACATGGTTCTTGGTGTTACAGAAGGTTTCAAAAAAGAACTTGAGTTGATTGGTGTTGGTTATCGTGCACAATTACAAGGGAAAAAATTAGTATTAAATGTTGGTTATTCACATCCAGTGGATTTTGAAGAACGCGAAAACTTAACTGTTGAAGTTCCTGCAAATACAAGTATCATTATTTCAGGTATCAGTAAACAAGAAGTTGGCGATCTTGCCGCAGAAATTCGTGCCGTTCGTCCTCCAGAACCTTATAAAGGTAAAGGAATTCGTTACGTTGGCGAATATGTTCGTCGCAAAGAAGGTAAAACAGGTAAATAATGCTGCTTAGCATTGCTTACTTTGTTTTTGAATAAAATCAAGAGGTGAAAATTGTGATTACAAAACCAGATAGAAATAAAACACGTTCAAAACGTCATTTACGTGTTCGTGGTAAGATTTCTGGAACTGCAGAGTGCCCACGCTTAAACGTATTCCGTTCAAATAACCACATCTACGCTCAAGTAATTGATGACGTAGCGGGTGTAACGCTAGCAAGTGCCTCAACAATTGATAGTGAAGTAACTGGCGACAGTAAAGTAGCAAAAGCTACTGCTGTTGGCGCATTAGTTGCTAAACGTGCTAATGAAAAAGGTATCAAAGCTGTTGTTTTTGATCGTGGCGGATACTTATACCATGGACGCGTTGCTGCTTTAGCTGAAGCAGCTCGTGAAAATGGATTAGAATTCTAAGAAAGGGAGGAAATAGTTTATGACTTTCATTGATCCAACTCATTTAGATTTAGAAGATCGTGTTGTTGCGATTAACCGTGTTACTAAAGTTGTAAAAGGTGGACGTCGTCTACGTTTTGCTGCATTAGTTATCGTCGGTGATCACAATGGTCATGTAGGCTTCGGTACAGGTAAAGCTCAAGAAGTTCCTGAAGCAATTCGTAAAGCAGTTGAAGATGCTAAAAAGAACTTGATTGAAGTACCTATGGTCGGTACGACACTTCCTCACGAAGTTCTCGGTCAATACAGTGGTGGACGCATTATGCTTAAACCAGCTGTTGAAGGTTCTGGAGTTGCCGCTGGTGGTTCAGTTCGTGCCGTTATGGAACTTGCTGGAGTAGCAGATGTAACAAGTAAATCATTAGGCTCAAATACACCAATCAACGTTGTTCGCGCAACAATGGATGGTTTAAAGAAAATGAAGAGTGCTGAAGAAGTTGCTGCATTACGTGGCGTTTCTATTCAACACTTAGCTGACTAGGAGGACTAAAACATGACAGATTTAAAAATTACATTAAAACGCAGTGTCATCGGACGTCCTCAAAATCAACGCGAAATCGTTAAAGCTTTCGGTTTACACCGTATTAGCAGCTCTGTTATTCGTCCTAATGACGCAGTAACACGAGGCGTTATCGCCAAGATTTCTCATTTAGTGGACGTTGAAGAAGTTAAATAACATCAACATCTTGTTTGCAGTTTAAAATAAGGAGGTGCCAACCCTATGAAATTACATGAATTAAAACCAAGTGAAGGTTCTCGCTCAGTACGTAACCGTGTCGGACGTGGAACATCTTCTGGTAATGGTAAAACTTCTGGACGTGGTCAAAAAGGCCAAAAAGCCCGTAGTAAAGTACGTTTAGGTTTTGAAGGTGGACAAATGCCTTTATTCCGTCGTATGCCAAAACGTGGATTTAACAACTTCAACCGTAAAGAATATGCAGTTGTCAATTTAGATAGCTTAAACAAATTCGAAAACGGTGCTGAAGTAACACCAGCATTACTTGTTGAATCAGGTATTGTTAAGAACGAAAAATCAGGAATTAAAATTTTAGCTTCCGGCGAACTTAACAAGAAATTATCTGTTAAAGCAGGTAAATTCTCAGCTGCTGCTAAAGAAGCTATTGAAGCTGCCGGTGGTCAAACAGAGGTGATCTAATGCTTAAAGTGATGAAAAATGCATTAGCTGTGAAAGAAATCCGTCAAAAGATTTTTTTCACTTTATGCGTTTTAATTGTCTTTCGCTTAGGTACTTTTATAACAGTTCCTGGAATTAACCATGCTGCAATTGCTAGTGCAACAAGTAGTAACTTAGTTAGTCTTCTTAACACTTTTAGTGGTGGTGGGTTAACTAATTACTCAATTTTCGCAATGGGGGTTTCACCCTACATTACAGCTCAAATTGTTATTCAATTACTACAAATGGACATTGTTCCTCGTTTTGTAGAATGGAGTAAGCAAGGTGAAGTTGGTCGTCGTAAATTGAATCAAGCTACACGTTACCTAACAATTGTTTTAGCATTTGTTCAATCTGTAGGTATTACCGCAGGGTTAGACTCATTAAGTAGTCTAGGTTTGGTTAACAATCCAAGTACGCAAACATATGTTGTTTTGGGCGTTATTTTAACAGCCGGAACAATGTTTACGACTTGGTTAGGTGATATGATTACTGAACGTGGTATTGGGAATGGTGTTTCCATGTTAATCATGGCAGGTATCGTTTCTCGTATTCCGGGTGGCATTAAACAGATCTTTAACGAACAAATTTTCCAAGCTGATAAAGGTGATCTTTGGGGGGGCATCTTGTTCATAGTTATCTTGCTCGTTATTATTTTTGCAATCGTAACTTTTGTAACATATGTTCAACAAGCTAACTATAAGATTCCAATTCAATACACAAGACGTGTTGCTGGTGCGACAGATAGTTCATATCTGCCACTCAAGGTAAACGTTGCGGGTGTTATCCCCGTTATTTTTGCGAGTTCGTTCATTGCAACACCCCAAACTGTGCTTTTGGCATTCCAAAGCTCACAAGGGGACACGACTTGGTATAAAGTATTAAGTCAAGTTTTCAACATGCAAACAACATACGGAGCCATCCTATATACCGTATTGATTGTCTTGTTCACATTCTTCTACGCTTTCGTACAGGTAAATCCTGAGAAACTCTCAGAGAATTTACAAAAACAAGGAAGTTATATTCCAAGTGTTTGGCCTGGTAAAGCAACAGAAAAATATGTTTCAAAATTATTAATGCGTTTAAGTACTGTTGGTTCATTATTCTTAGGATTTGTTGCTTTAATTCCATTATTAGCATCAAGTTTGTTCGGATTAGATGAATCAGTTGGTTTGGGTGGTACTAGTCTGCTGATTGTCGTTGGGGTTGCTCTTGAAACTATTCGTCAATTAGAGGGTATGATGATGAAACGTAAGTACGTCGGATTCATTAGATAATCGATAAAAAACAAATTTTAAACTGAGAATTAGGTTAGGCTGATGCCTAACCATTTCTCATATTAGGAGGATATTCATGACTAAAATGAACCTGATGTTAATGGGTTTACCTGGTGCAGGTAAGGGAACACAAGCTGAAAAGATTGTCGACACTTTCCACATCGCTCATATCTCTACGGGAGACATCTTCCGTGCAGCAATGAAAAATGAAACACCAATGGGACTTGAAGCTAAAAAGTATATCGATCGTGGTGACCTTGTTCCTGATGAAGTCACAAATGGCATTGTCAAAGAACGATTAGCTGAAGATGATATTCAAGATGGCTACATGCTTGATGGGTTTCCAAGAAATATGGCACAAGCTGTTGCCTTGGACGAAATCGGTAAGGACCTTGGAAAACCTCTTAACGCAGTCATTAACATTCATGTTGATCCTGAATCTCTAATCGAACGTTTAACTGGTCGTTACATTTGTCGTAATTGTGGAGCTACATATCACAAAATCTTCAACCCCACAAAGGTTGAAGGAACTTGTGATCGCTGTGGGCAACATGAATTTTATCAACGTGAAGATGACAAACTTGAAACGGTTAAAAATCGTTTAGAAGTTAACATCAAAATGAATACACCGTTATTAGATTTTTACGAACAACGTCATCTATTGTATACAGTAGATGGTAACCGCGATATTGAAGATGTATTTGCAGATATTGAAACGATTTTAAACAATCTCAAGTAATCTGAGTATTCCGCTGCAAAGTAATTGTGCCGGAGTGGCTAACTTGCATCTGAGATAGCGGTATGATAGAATAATTCCGGTTTATCTTTTCAGGAGGATATTTGTAATAATATCCTGATAAGAACGGGTGAGAGTGTCTAATTCTCGCCATTTTTACATGTAAAGTTAAAACACGATTTTAAGGAGGTACATTTACGTGGCGAAAGAAGAAGTAATTGAGATTGAGGGTACGGTCCGTGAAACGTTACCCAATGCGACTTTTCGAGTAGTACTTGAAAATGATCATGAAATTTTAGCTCATGTCTCTGGTAAAATTCGTAAGAATTATATTCGTATTTTACCTGGTGATAAAGTGACGGTTGAAATGTCTCCTTACGATTTAAGTAAGGGTCGTATTACTTATCGCTTTAAATAGATTGTACTTCAAAAACTTTTAGGAGGTATAATTCAATGAAAGTAAGACCATCAGTAAAACCAATGTGTGAACATTGTAAAGTTATCAAGCGCAAAGGTCGAGTTATGATCATTTGTAGCGCAAATCCAAAACATAAACAACGTCAAGGATAATAAAAATTAGGAGGTGTAATTGTTATGGCTCGTATTGCAGGTATTGATATTCCACGTGATAAAAGAATCGTGGTAGCATTAACTTACATTTATGGAATCGGTAATACAACTGCTGCTAAGATCTTGGTAGAAGCAGAAGTATCAGAAGATATTAGAACTCGTGATTTAACAACTGACCAAGAGGATGCAATCCGTAAAGTTGTTGATCAATTTAAAATTGAAGGTGACTTACGTCGCGAAATCAGTTTAAACATTAAACGTCTCCAAGAAATTGGAACGTACCGAGGCATGCGTCATCGTCGTGGTTTACCAGTTCGTGGACAAAACACGAAAAACAACGCTCGTACACGTAAAGGCCCAGCTACATCAATTGCAGGCCGCAAGAAATAATTACTAGATTAAGGAGGTAATACTATTTATGGCAACTAAGAAAGTTTCTCGCAAACGCCGTGTTAAAAAACATATTGAAGCCGGTGTTGCACATATTCATTCTACTTTTAACAATACACTTGTTATGATTACTGATGTTAACGGTAACGCCGTTGCATGGTCATCAGCTGGTGCATTAGGTTTTAGAGGTAGTCGTAAATCTACACCATTCGCAGCACAAATGGCAGCAGAAGCTGCAGCTAAAGGCTCAATGGAAAATGGTATGAAGACTGTTGAAGTAGCAGTTAAAGGACCTGGTTCTGGCCGTGAAGCCGCAATCCGTGCTTTACAAACTACTGGTCTTGAAGTAACAGCAATTCGCGATGTTACTCCAGTGCCTCATAATGGATGTCGTCCTCCAAAACGCCGTCGTGTTTAACGTGGATTAATATTCATTACGGAGTTGAACTTCATAATGTTTTCACTAGATTACACGTTACGTTTTGAAAGGGGTAAAGATAAGAATGATTGAATTTGAAAAACCAAATATTCATAAGATAGATGAAAGTCCTAACTATGGTAAATTTGTTGTAGAACCACTTGAACGCGGTTATGGTACGACATTAGGTAATTCACTTCGTCGGATTCTATTATCTTCCTTACCAGGCGCATCTATTACTAATATTCAAATTGATGGTGTTTTACATGAGTTTTCAACTATTGAAGGCGTATTGGAAGATGTTACTCAAATTATCTTGAATATTAAGAAAGTTGCTTTGAAGTTAGCTGCTGATGAAGACCAATCCATCGAAATTGATGTGAAAGGTCCCGCAGAGGTTACTGCCGGTGACATCATTGTAAACAGTGATGTTGAAGTATTAAATCCCGACTTGTACATTTGTACAGTCGCAGAAGGTGCATCTTTTCATGTTCGCATGAACGCTAGCAATGGTCGTGGATACGTATCTGCTGATCAAAACAAAGCGGAAGATATGCCAATTGGCGTATTACCAATTGACTCCATTTATACCCCAATCGAACGTGTGAACTACCAAGTAGAAAAAACACGTGTTGGTCAAAAAGATGATTATGACAAATTGACACTTGATGTTTGGACTAATGGTTCAATTACACCAAGCGAAGCCATTAGTTTGTCGGCTAAAATTTTAACTGAGCATTTGACTTTATTTGTTGATTTAACCGATGAAGCTAAAAATGCTGAAATTATGGTTGAAAAAGAAGAAACACATAAAGAAAAAATGCTCGAAATGACGATTGAAGAACTTGATTTATCAGTTCGTTCATACAATTGTTTGAAACGTGCTGGAATCAACACGGTTCAAGAATTAACGAATAAATCCGAAGCTGACATGATGAAAGTCCGTAACTTAGGCCGTAAATCATTGGAAGAAGTTAAAGCTAAATTAGCTGCGCTTGATTTATCATTACGTCATGATGACTAATATTATATAGAGGGAGGGAAACTATTCATGAGTTACCGCAAATTAGGACGTACAAGTTCTCAACGTAAAGCAATGTTACGTGATTTAACAACAAGTCTTATTATCAACGAACGAATTGTGACTACTGAAGCTCGCGCTAAAGAAGTACGCAAATCTGCCGATAAAATGATTTCTTTAGGTAAACGTGGTGATTTAGCTTCACGTCGTCGTGCTGCTGCTTTCGTAAGAAACACAGTTGCTGACGTGAAAGAAGATGGTGACGATGTCACTGTTCAATCAGCATTACAAAAATTATTTTCTGATGTAGCTCCTCGTTACGCTGAACGTAATGGTGGATACACTAGAACTATGAAAACAATGCCTCGTCGTGGCGATGCCGCACAAATGGTTATTATTGAATTAGTATAATTCGTTAACAGATAATTTTTCACTTTGATTGATGATTAAAAACAAACGTTATGATGATGGAGTAATCTTAGTCTAGTTTGAAGGTTCTTCACATTTGTGATTTGCCGGTCATCCTTCATAGTGATTTTTTATTGTCTAATGAGGTCTGTAAAAAGGGTTCTGAACACATTTTAATAATGTGTTCAGAACCCTTTTTTTATGTGCTAAAACCTAGTATGATAATAGTATTCTTAATCTGCTCAGGGGGTAATGTGATGACACAAAGTTCAATACAACTTTACCGTTATGATAGAAAATATTTATCGGAAATAACGACATTATTCAACCAAACAATTCAAGAGATTAACCAACAAGATTATTCACAACTAGAAATTAATGAGTGGGTGCAGAATAATCCAAATTTGAACACATGGCATAGACGATTAAGTGAATCATTTACGCTACTTGCCATCAAAGATTTAAAGGTCATAGGATTTGGTAACCTTGAAGTAACAGGACATATTGATATGCTGTTCGTAGAGAGTTCTATGATTCGACAGCATATCGGAGCGCTTATTTTAACAGAATTAACAAATTACCAAAGGAATGAATTACAAATAAATGTACAAACGGTAGAGGCTTCAATAACTGCTGTCTCTTTTTTTGAACATTGTGGGTTTAAAATTATAAAAAGACAAGATAATTATCGACATCAACAAAATTTAGTTAATTATCAAATGGTACGAGAAATTTAGCTTAAAATGCAGTTCTTAGCGCAACAGATAAAGGTATGACTAAATGGCTGTTTATTGTTAACTAAGAGCTTAAAAGTACAAAAAATGCATTTTAGATATATGTTGTATAGATAGGACAGCGTTAAAGAGTAAAAGTATAAATACACTGAGTTCATTTTAGCCTGTGATATAATGCAAAACGTAAGTTATCTTGTGAATTGTGAGGACAGTAACAATGACTGAATTAATTAAAGTTGATCATTTAAATTATCAATATGAAGCACAAAAAGAAATGAACGAAATGGCACTCAAAGATGTGTCCTTTACGATTGAAAAAGGTGACTGGGTTGCAATTATTGGTCATAACGGTAGTGGGAAAAGTACATTATCTAAAAATATTAATGGCTTACTAGCGCCTCAATCAGGCGAAATCACAGTAGACGGACTTATTTTATCAACAGAAACGGTCTGGGATATTCGTCGTAAGATTGGCATCGTTTTTCAAAACCCAGATAACCAGTTTGTGGGAGCAACTGTTGAAGATGACGTTGCATTTGGACTTGAAAACAATGGAATAGAACGTAAAGAAATGCAGGAGCGGGTTAAAGATGCGCTTGAACGTGTGGATATGTGGGAGTTTGCGGCCAAGGAACCAGCTAGACTATCTGGGGGACAGAAACAACGTGTCGCAATCGCTGGAATTGTCGCTCTAAGGCCAGAAGTTATCATCTTGGATGAATCAACTAGCATGTTGGATCCAGAAGGTCGTGACGAAGTTTTGAGCCTAATACATCAACTCAAAGAAGAACGTGGACTAACAATTATTTCAATCACACATGATATTAATGAAGCAGCAAGTGCTGATAAAATTATGGTGATGGACAAAGGACAGCTGGTAAAAGAAGGCACACCTGCCGAAATTTTTGCACTTGGCGAACAATTAGTAGATATGGGATTAGATATTCCATATCCAGAACGCTTAAAAGTTGCACTTAAAAAACGTCATTTTGAAGTTCCGGACGACTATATGACAGAGGAAGGTATGGTAGATTGGTTATGGCAATTAAATTCAACGAAGTAGCCTTTACCTACCAAAAAGGGACACCTTTTGAAAGTCGGGCGCTACATAATATCAATCTTGAAATTGAGGACGGCTCATTTACAGCAATTGTTGGACATACAGGTTCTGGTAAATCGACCCTATTACAACATTTAAATGGCCTATTAAAACCAACTGAAGGTAAAATTACAATTGGTAATCAAATTATTACCCCAGAAACGGCCAATAAAACGTTAAATGATTTACGAAAACAAGTTGGGATTGTTTTTCAATTTCCCGAAGCACAACTGTTTGAAGAAACGGTTATTAAAGATGTGGCATTTGCGCCAAAAAACTTTGGTAAAACAAATGAAGAAGCTGAGAAAATAGCGACAAAAATGTTGAAATTAGTTGGGTTACCAGAGAACATCTATCAGCAATCACCATTTGACCTCTCTGGTGGACAAATGCGTCGCGTAGCAATCGCTGGAATTCTTGCTATGGAACCTAAAATCCTGGTTTTAGACGAACCAACAGCAGGATTGGATCCTAAAGGTCGTGTTGATATGATGGCAATGTTCGAAGAACTTCATCGTGAACAAAATTTGACGATTATTCTCGTGACGCATCAAATGGACGATGTGGCGAATTATGCGAATCACGCTATTATCATGTCAAAAGGAACGATTATTAAATCGGGTACACCAAGAGAAGTTTTCGCTGATCCAGAGTTCTTATTAAGTAATCATTTGAACGTGCCAACAACAACATTATTTTCAAAAAAATTAATTGAAAAAGGCTTTGAATTCAAGGAGATGCCTTTAACAGAAAATGAATTAGCCGACGACCTTGTCACGCTACTAAGCCAAAATGGAGGTCCTGACGCTAATGAATAAGTTGATTTTTGGACGTTACATAGCGGGTGATTCACTCGTTCACCGCATGGATCCGCGTGCTAAATTAGTTTTGAGTTTTTATTTTGTCGGAATAATCTTTATGGCAAATAATTGGCAAAGTTTTTCCATGCTTTTAGTTTTTACGTTAGGTTGTATTTTAGCGTCAAAAATTAATATGAGTTTCTTTTTAAAAGGTGTCCGGCCATTAATTTGGTTGATTATCTTTACGGTTGCTTTGCAAATGCTATTTTCAAGTGGTGGCCAAATGTATTGGCATTGGGGGATTTTTAAAATTTCTCAATTTGGTGTGACAAATGGATTATATATTTTTTGTCGATTCATTTTAATTATTTTTATGTCAACGTTATTGACGCTGTCAACGGCACCACTCCAGCTAGCAGATGCGATTGAATCTTTATTGAAACCACTTAAAGCAATCAAATTTCCAGTTTATGAAATTGCGTTAATGTTATCAATCGCGTTACGGTTTGTCCCAACATTGATGGATGAAACAGAAAAAATTATGAACGCTCAACGAGCTCGAGGTGTGAACTTCGGGCAAGGGTCGTTAATTAAACAAATGCAATCAATTATCCCGTTGTTAATTCCATTATTTGTCAGTTCGTTCAATCGTGCCGAAGATTTAGCGATTGCCATGGAATCTCGTGGTTACCAGGGTGGAGAAGGTCGAACAAAATATCGTATTTTAAAATGGCGGACGGCTGATACGTTAGCTTTTGTTTTATTCGCTGTCGTTACCGTTGCATTAGTCTACCTCAAAAATTAAGGATGAATAAATATGTCAGTACGTTTTAAAATTACCGTTGCTTATGATGGCGCAGCTTTTGCAGGGTTTCAGAGGCAGCCAAATCAACGAACAGTTGAATCTGTCTTAGAAAAAGCAGTAACAATTATGAGTAAATCAGAAGTACCAGTTAGAATTTATGGTTCAGGCCGAACAGATGCTGGTGTTCATGCCTTGGGACAGGTTTTTCATTTTGACTTCATGCATGAAATTCCAGAAACTAGCATGATGAGAGCATTGAACAGTTTATTGCCACTGGATGTTCAAGTTAAAAAGGCCGAACTTGTCAGTGATGATTTCCATTCACGCTATAGTACGCACGGTAAACGTTATATGTATCGTGTTTCTCAAGGTGAATTTACTGATCCATTTAAACGCTTCTACACGGGTCATTATAAATACAAGATAGATATCGCCAAAATTGAAGAAGCATTACCTGATTTAGTTGGCGAACATGATTTTTCTAGTTTCGTGGCGGCAGGTAGCCAGGTTACAGATCACGTTCGGACGATTTATGAGGCAACCGTGAGAGAAGATAAAGAAAACCATGAAATTATTTTTGAGTTTTATGGAAATGGCTTTCTGTACAATATGGTCCGGATTTTAGTCGCTACACTCCTAGAAATAGGGAACGGCCGGCGTCCGGTTCATGATATTTTACGGTTATATGAAGTAAAGGATCGACAACAAGCCCGAGAAACAGCTCCGGCGAGTGGATTATATTTAAAAAAGGTTTATTATCCGGACGAATTAGGGTAATATAGAAGGTATTGACAATATGAATACTAAGACAATTTTAAATCTGAAAAGGTGTTATTTATTTGTGGGATGCCCATAAATTAGATTGACAAATTGACTTTTAATAGTTAATATTATAAATGGTATTGTTTGCCCCACTGATAGGCCCCGGAAACTTATTTGAGTGTCAAACAAACAACATGAAAAAACGGAGGAAACAATCGTGCGTACAACTTATTTAGCAAAAAAAGGCGAAATAGAACGTAAATGGTATGTTATTGATGCAACTGATATTTCTTTAGGTCGCTTATCAACTGTCGTTGCTTCTATCTTACGCGGTAAAAACAAACCAACATTCACACCTAATGTGGATACTGGTGATAACGTTATTGTTATCAATGCAGAAAAGGTTGGTTTAACTGGTCACAAAGCTGACAGAAAATTATACCAACATCATACAGATCATCCAGGTGGTTTAAAAACTCGTACTGCTGGTGATTTCCGTGCCAACGATCCTGAAAAATTGATTGCTTTCTCTGTTAAAGGTATGCTTCCAAAAGGTACTCTTGGTAAAGAACAAGCATTGAAATTACACGTATATCGTGGTGCAGAACATGATCAACAAGCACAACAACCAGAAACTTTAGATATTACAAACTTAATTTAAGGAGGCAATTGAAATGGCTCAAGTCGTATATTCAGGAACAGGTCGTCGTAAAAACTCAGTAGCTCGCGTACGTTTAGTACCAGGTACTGGTAAAATTACTATCAACAACAAAGCAATTGAAGATTACATTCCATTTGCTAACTTACGTGAAGTAGTCTTACAACCATTTAACGCTACAGAAACATTAGGTAGTTATGATGTTTTAGTTAACGCTAATGGTGGTGGCTTCTCAGGTCAAGCTGGCGCAGTTCGCCATGGTATTGCTCGCGCATTACTTACAGTAGATCCAGATTTCCGTGCTGCTCTTAAATCTGCAGGATTACTTACTCGTGATCCTCGTATGAAAGAACGTAAGAAACCAGGTCTTAAGAAAGCTCGTAAAGCAAGCCAATTCTCAAAACGTTAATATATATTTATATCGATATTTTGAAGCACTTCACAAAGCAATTTGTGAAGTGCTTTTTTTGTTTCATTGCGGTTCTATTGCAACTGTTGTTGGTGCATAATATTATGAAGTTTAAACGTATAAAATATTTTAGTTCAGATCCTACGAAATTTTCTAAATCCAAAACCAACAAGTGTTATGATCCCTTTTATGATAATCATAGTTAAAACCAAACTTCAGAACTCTTCGGTGTTTTTAACCTAACAAGCACGTTCTTGGGTTCATAAAGCGCAACAAGGTGGCTATAAAGCATTTATTGATAATCGTGGTCATTGTAAAGATCAATCAGAACTAACTATTTTAGATAAAGCAAATTTAAATATTCGCGAGCGATAAAGTCCACTGGAAGACCAAAAATAATGTGAGGACTTTATGAAAAATGGCTGGAACTTCAGCGAAAGGAGTGAATAAACAAAGTCGAGTATCATACCAAGCAATCAAAGATATTAGTCAAGGAAAGCATAGCGCAATAACAAAGTTTCTAAAAATAATTGGTGTTAGCCAGATAGGATTACGGCAAAGATTTAAAAAGGCGAAAAATTGTTTGCAAATCGTACGATAAAGAATTTAATGAACGTACTAAAAACTGGTACTGAAAACTGGGACTAAAAATTAATTTAGATAATGATTTAAATACTCACGTTTAAATGCAAGTTGTATAGGTAGGTAAAAGGTGCAAATATTATTGATATTCCAAAATATAAAAATATTGACACTTATGACATGCCATAATGATGGAAAAGATACCAGGTAATTTAAGAAGAGTTGATAGAAAAATATGAGTAGATTTGAAAATAAAATATCTGCTTTAGGATATATATGTTTAAAGGGGGCTAGTCCTTACTAACTGTTTATATTAGGTTATAACACGATATGTGATATTAGTTGTGAGTATATGTTAAACGTTCAAGTTAATAAAATGTTGTCTAATGATATAAATTATATGAAGTGAAAACGTTTTAAAGGATAATTATTTTTTGTCAGTTTATTAAAGATATTAATACCATGACCAGTGGCATGTTCGGTTGTTATTAAGAAGATGAGAGACATATAGAAATGGGCACTGTAAGAAATAAGGTAAGGTTGAAATGCCATTGATAGTAGAATATAATGAATAGGAATTCAATGATCGAATAATAAGGGAGAAGATGAATTTGGAAGAGATAAAATCGGAAATGGAAACTTTAAATCAAGTACTTTTAGAGGGGACTAAAACATATGTAATCCCTGATTTTCAAAGAAATTTTATTTGGGGACGGGATGAAGTAGAGGATCTGTTTAATGATTTTTCAGAGGATACGGAATCTTTTTCAAAATCAAATAGTGACCTGCAAGGCTATCTTTTAGGAAATATAGTTCTAATAGAGAGTAATAGTAATGAGTACCTAGTTATAGATGGTCAGCAAAGGCTTACTACAATAACATTACTATTTAAGGCTTTATATCAAAGAATTTCTGTCATATTAGATGAAGCTGAAAATGGAGAGAGAGACCAGTGGGTGAAGAGAATTGGTAATCTAGAATCGGGTTTTCAATTAAGTGATGAGGAATTTAAATTTAAGGGACTTAGGATAAAACATGCTGAAGGTCTGTCTTTTGGGGAGTACTACAGAAAAATAATTAGAGATTCTAGAGACACGAATGATCTTGAAATGGAATCAGATAAAAATATATTAGATGTTTATGATACGATTACTGAGCGTTTATCTGAACTGACAAATGAGCAATTAACAAAATTCATTGTCTATATTAAGACTAAGGTTAAATTGATTGTAACTATCGCACCTTCGGAAGGTAAAGCATTCCAATTATTTGAAGTTTTGAATGATAGAGGTCGTTCGTTAGAACCTATGGATCTAGTCAAAAATACATTTTTAAAGCAATTACGATTAGATGGTTTTAGTGAAGAAGAAACTAAAAATTTTAATTCTAACTGGAATGGATTCATTGAGGAATTAACAATATCTGAAAAAAAGAAAATTAAGTCATCAACATTTATGAAGCATTTTATCGTGGCAAATTACTCTAAAAATATTAAGCAGGATAAGTTATTTGATTTCTTTAAAAAAGAAAATAAGCTTTCTAGTAATGATATTTTGAGATTGTCTCAAAATATGAAGAGTAACGCACACATATATACCAGTATTGAAAATGATCCTTTACATAATGATTTTTTATCTGAGAATAATAATATGTATATTATATTTAAAATATTGGGAATGAAACAACTACATCCAATATTGATGCAATTCTATGATGCTGATAAACCCATAAAAGAAGAAGTAGTTGATATATGTGTTAAATATGGAGCAACGATTGTATTCTCATTAACACAGACTAATATAGTTGAAAAAGCACTTCCATCTGTTATAAAAGGAATCTCTAAAGTGAAAGATCTAAAAGAAAAAAAAGACAAATTATTAGATATTGTTAGAGGAGAAGCTGAGACGTCTAGACAGAAATTACCGAATATAATAAAGAAATATAATTTTAATAAGTCTTCAGGAAAACCTACAACAATATTAAAATTTATTGAATTATATTGTAATAAGAATAATTTAATTGTAAAACCAAATAAAAAAATATCAAAAGAACATATTTTAGCAGAAAAAACTGAAATATCTAATTATGAAGAATATGGTTTTAGCGGTGAGGAGGAGTTTAAACAATATTTAAATAGAATGGGTAATTTAACGTTGTTATATACTGACGAAAATACTTCTGCAGGCATTAAAGCTATAAGTGAGAAGAGGAATATCTACGAGAAAAGTGAATTTATGGTTACCAGAACCATGGTGAAGAATGAAGAGACTGCCATAAAAAATGGTTTAGAGACAGAAAAATTATCTGTTTTGAATGAATTAGAACCTGCTTATAACTTAGAAGATGTTTGGAGTAAACAGGAAATTGAAGACCGGGGTAGTAATTTGTCCGAGTTACTTCTAAAATATATAGGTCTTTAGGATATATGAAGTAAGTGGTTAGTGATAGGAAAAGTATATATTATAATGTAAGAAACTAGGTCCTAAGAAAGCTTATAAAGTAAGCTAATTCTAAAAATATTAATATCATTTATATATTAATATTTTTAGATGGTTTCCATTTTATTAGGAAATAATTTTTTGCTAAATTCTGAAGATTAAAAATATGATACAAAACAATTGGCTGAAAATGTGAATTTAATATTTCTTTAGGTAGACTTGAAAGAATTATTAAATGAAATACAGTATGTTAAAAAAAATATAACATCTGCATCTTTTTAAAAAGATGTTTGGTTAAATTAATTTGAAGGGACGAATAAAAAATGGCAGCAGAAATTAAAGTAAACAACAACGATTCGTTAACAATAAAGTATGTGACTAGCGAACAACTACAGACGTTTAATATCATTTTTGGTAATCCAATAAAAAGCGGGCTTATTGTCAATCCAATTAATCAACAATATCAAATTGTACCCGTTACTATCAATGGGAAAAAGTATGCTTATAGTGTCTACGATGCAACAAATAATGGGAAAAATTTATATACAATAGAACTTCAAATGATGAAATAATTTAAGCAAATAATTTAATAAATGGAGAGCTATGACCAATACCCCAATCGTTAAAGTAAAAAAATTTAACGATTGGGGTATTGGTCATAGCTCTTTTTGACATCACCCAAAAGAAAACATATACTTAATTACGAAAACGCTTTTATATAAAAACGGAGGCAAATAAATGACACCAAAAATTGAATGGCTAGATACACCAACCGTTTTTCGTGTTGGACAGTTACCAGCTCATAGTGATCATAAGTACTATGCAACTCAAGCAGAAATGTTACAACAAAAAAGTTCATTTGAACAATCTTTGAATGGAATGTGGCAATTTAATTACAGTATTAATGCAGCGAGTCGACCAAAAAAATTTTATCAGACTGACTTTGATGCAGAACAATTTGAGACAATTCCAGTACCACAACATATTGAATTATCAGGGTATGAACAATTACATTATATTAATACGATGTATCCGTGGGAAGGACATGAATACAGACGACCTGCTTTTTCAGATACTGATTTAAATCAGTATGCTGGAATGTTTAGTGAGGCAGAATATAATCCAGTAGGTTCTTATTTAAACCATTTTGACTTAGAGCCAACTCTTCAAAATAAACGCGTTATTATCCGTTTTGAAGGTGTCGAACAGGCAATGTATGTCTGGTTGAATGGACATTTTATAGGATACGCAGAAGATAGTTTTACACCAAGTGAATTTGATCTGACACCTTATTTAAAAGATAAGGATAATTGTTTGGCAGTTGAAGTGCATAAAAGAAGTTCTGCAGCCTTCATTGAAGATCAAGATTTTTTCCGTTTCTTCGGAATTTTTCGTGATGTAACACTATTAGCACAACCTGCAACACATTTAGATGATTTTTGGGTAATTCCTAATTACGATAGTGGACAAAAAACAGGACAAGTCGATTTACAACTTCATTTTAGTGGGACAGAACAACGTGTCCGTGTCACGTTTAAAGACCAAGATGCGGTGTTATTTAGTGATGAATTAATGAGTGGGTCAGATGTTGAAAAGCACTATAATTTAGCACAGCCAGTTACTGCTTGGCAAAATGACCGTCCTTATTTATATACATTACAACTAGAAATATTAGATACAGACGGTCAACTAATTGAAGTTATTAACCAGTCAGTTGGTTTTCGCAAAATTGAGATTAAGAATCGCGTGATGTTATTAAATGGTGAACGATTAATTATTAATGGAGTCAATCGTCATGAGTGGAACCCTAAAACAGGAAGAACCATTTCAGATAATGATGAAGCTTGGGATGTTGCCTGTATGCAACGCAACAATATTAACGCAGTTCGGACGTCACATTATCCAGATCGATTATCTTTTTACAATCGTTGTGATCAGGCTGGTATCTATATGATGGCTGAAACCAACTTAGAATCACATGGTTCTTGGCAGAAGATGGGTGCAGTTGAACCGTCTTGGAATGTGCCTGGCTCATCAGATCAATGGGAGGCAGCCGTTTTGGACCGTGCTAAAAGTAATTTTGAATTATTTAAAAATCATCCCTCAGTTTTATTTTGGTCATTGGGTAACGAATCATACGCCGGAAGTGTTTTAGAGAAAATGAATGAGTATTATAAACAAAAAGATTCGACACGATTAGTTCATTATGAAGGTGTTTTCCGCGCACCTGAATATAAAGATGTCATTTCAGATGTTGAAAGTCGGATGTATGCTACACCAGCCGAAATTAAAGATTATCTAGAGAATTCACCACAAAAACCATTTATCTTGTGTGAGTATATGCATGATATGGGTAATTCATTAGGTGGGATGAAATCATATATTGATTTATTACAACAATATGAATCCTATCAAGGTGGTTTCATCTGGGACTTTATCGATCAGGCGTTGTTAGTTGAAGATCCCGTAACAGGTCAAAATGAGTTGCGTTATGGTGGCGATTTTGATGATCGACCATCTGATTATGCATTTTCGGGTGATGGACTCGTTTTTGCCACACGTAATGAAAAACCAGCAATGCAGGAGGTAAAATACTATTATGGCACAGATAAATAAGCAGTTAACTGTCATTTACGGTGATGTCACACTCGGGTTAAAAGGAAATGATTTTCATTATATCTTCTCGTATCAAACGGGTGGACCAGAATCTTTTAGAATTCAAGGTAAGGAGTGGCTTTATCGCTCACCAAAACCGACTTTTTGGCGTGCAACAACGGATAACGATCAGGGGAGTCAGTTTCCACTAAAGTCAGGGATGTGGTTGGCTGCTGATCAATTCAGTGATTGTCAATCAGTTGAAGTTGCCATTAATGATAAACCAATTGTGTTACCTATTGCACCTGAAAACAATCGTTACACTAACCATGAAGTCGCTGAAAAAGTGGCTATAAGTTATACTTATAACACACTGACCGTGCCACAAACGCAAGTGACGGTTACTTATACTGTTGAAGCAACTGGAAAAATGAACGTTGCAGTTTCATATCAAGGAAAAGCTGAATTACCCTCATTACCTATTTTTGGGTTGCGATTTATTATGCCCACACCAGCGACTCGTTTTTGTTACCAAGGATTATCGGGAGAAACTTATCCAGATAGAATGGCCGGAGGAATTCCAGGCCAATATGAAGTCCAAGGGTTACCAGTGACACCATACTTAGTTCCGCAAGATTGTGGTGTGCATATGCAAAATGATTGGGTAACTGTATATCGACAATCTGTTTTGGATAATCGTATGCAACAGGTCTCTGAAACGGGATTAACATTTAGTGCGGTTGATCAACCAATTGCGTTTAGTTGTTTACCTTATACAGCTGAAGAATTAGAAAATGCGACACATCATAGTGAATTACCAGCGGAACATCGGACCGTTTTATCGATTCTAGGCGCCGTTCGAGGTGTTGGCGGTATTGATAGTTGGGGTAGTGATGTCGAGGATGACTATCAAATTGATGCGACGAAGGATATTGCCTATCAATTTGATATCTTATTTGACTAGGTTGCCTATCCACCATAACTATAGTAAACTGTAAATAATTAATAAACAGGGAGTGTGAAGTGCATTGGTAAATACAAATCGTTAATCGAATAACTGTCGACTAAGCATGGGGCGAAGTGTGTCTTTTTATGCATGTGGACTATTCAAACGGTTTGCAATATCAATTCTTTTTCACATCTGAAAGAACCACTTTTTTTGATGGATAACGATTGAAGAGCATATAACTGTATGCTCTTTTTTTGTAGAATCAAATGGATAGTTTAGCGGTCGACCTCACAAAGAAATGAGGTACTCACTATAGGAACAATACAAATTAAACAATTAAGTTTTCAATATGATGGACAATTAGCACCAATTTTTAAAAATGTTGATTTACAATTAGATGCTAGCTGGAAATTAGGTCTAATTGGTAGAAATGGTCGCGGAAAAACGACTTTATTTAGAATTCTACAAAATCAATTACAGTATCAAGGAAAAATTAGAACAGATTTAGAATTTCAGTATTTCCCTCAACCGGTTGTTAAACCAGAAGAGTCAGTATGGCTAGTTATCAAGAGCATCACAGACTTACAAGATTATGATCAGTGGCAAATTTTAATCGAATTAGATAAGCTTGGATTATCTGAAAAATTATTGACGGAACCATTTAATCAATTAAGTCCAGGACAACAAACTAAGATATTATTAGTTAGCTTATTTGTTGGCGAAGGTAAATTTCAATTAATAGATGAACCAACTAATCATCTAGATGAAAATGGTCGAAAAATCATTTCTGATTATCTAAGACAAAAACAAGGGTTTATCTTAATCAGTCATGATCGTTATTTTTTAAATAATATTATTGATCACGTCATTTCAATTGATCGTGCTAAAATTAGCCAATTTAAGGGTAATTATAATACGTGGGCTGACGAAAATACGGCACGAAATAATTGGGAATTTAATGAAAAAGAAAAATTACAACGTGATATTAAGCGATTAGAAGGTGCTTCACGGAAAAAAACGGGTTGGGCTAATCAGACAGAGGCGAAAGTATCTGGTGCGACAGACAGAGGATTTATCAGCCACAAGTCAGCTAAATCTATGAAACGAGCACTAAGTATTAAAAAACGTGCCGATAAAGCAGTAGAAGTGAAAAAATCTTTACTTAAGAATATTGATGTGGCAGATCCTTTAACGTTGAATTTTGAAAAATTAGTGATAGATAAGACGTTACTAGAAGTAATTGGCTTATCAGCATTTCGTAAACACTCGCCGGTAAATAAACCGATAGATTTTAAATTAAAGACAGGAGAGCGCGTTATTATTCAGGGTGAAAATGGTTCTGGTAAGTCGAGTGTTATCGCTGCTATACTAGGTCAATTAAAGTTTCAAGGGCAATACAAATTTGCAACACCTTTAAAAGTGAGCTGGTTACCGCAAAGTTTTGATGGCTTATCTGGTTCTTTACAAGAATTCGCTGCAGAAAAAAATGTTTCTTATTCTTTAATGTTGGATACATTAAGAAAACTTGGTTTTGAACGTTATGAATTTGATAAAGATATCAGTCAAATGAGCATGGGCCAAAAGAGAAAATTGGCTTTAAGTCGTTCGTTGGTTGAACCAGCAAATATATATATTTGGGATGAGCCACTTAATTATCTAGATGTCATTACGCGTCAACAAATTCAAGATGTTATTCTGGCTTTTCAACCACCAATGGTAATCATAGATCATGATAAAGAATTCGTTGAAAAAGTTGGAACGAAATTCGTTGAGATAGAACATTATTAGTGAAAGGTTAATTTAAGGTATCCAATTTATACGTCTATTGATATCAAGAGAGTCGTAATGATATACTGTTAAGAGCATAGTTATTTTAACTGTATACTGATTAGTGAGGCATACAGAATTAAAATCGACGTAAGTTGAATAATAAAAGATCAACTTTATTTGAAGGCATGTATTCATAATATGAATCTTTAACTTTGAAAGAAATTGTTAATTAATAGAGCAAGGAGGAAACACTAATGGCTGATAAAGCAAAGACTGATAGAGATAAAATGTTAGAAATTATCAAAAAGAAACAAACTGATGGCGGAAACTTCAACAAGAAGGCTACTGCTAGAAATGATCGTACTAAAATGCGTAAGGGTCCTAAGATTTTTAAATAGAGGGTTAGACTTAGCTCAGATAAATATCTGGGCTATTTTTATTGTTCATTAAAACCTAGCACATCTTTACTGAATCAGTTCCAATATATCTGCAGTAACTTCTTCGGCTGTAGCAGGACTACCACTACTAATCCATTGCAACATCGTTCGTAAAACGCCACCAAGAATGAACGTTTTTTGAGTATTATTTAGTCGACTGATACTAGGCGTGTCTTTAAGGATTTTTTCAAAGTAAGTATAAAAGGAATCCTCCAATAAATAAACAATATCATTTTTAATTAGAATATCCATAAATTCAGAATCATTATGCCAGTAGTTAAAAGCTAGCTTGAAAATATTTTTTAAACTAATTTCTGCTTGATTAGATTTAAGTTCAGCGTAAAACTGGTCAAATAGGTAATCAGACCGAGTTAGTAAAATTGCGTCCTTATTCTCAAAATTACGATAAAAAGTCAGCCGGGCAACTCCGGCTTTTTTTGTGATTTCAGTTATTGTGATTTCTTGATAAGATTTTATTTTTAATAATTCAATTAAAGAATCAATAATCAAATTTTTACTTAATTTTGCTTGGTTATTTTCCGTCATTTTTTATATCTCCTTGAAGTGTAACAAATAACACGATTTTGTATCTTGTAAATCACGCGATGAATGATTAATATAAGTGTAACAAATGTAACACTTATATTAAGAAAGATAAATGTCACTTGAAGTATTTTATATAAAGTCCTAAAAGTCGGAAAATTGATTAAACTAATTAAATGAGGTTATTGAACATGAAAAAGATTTGTATTATATTTGATCATCCCTACACTGCAAATGCTGGATACAATGAATTGCACAATAGGAGCTATTCAGCGGCATTACTAGTTAGTGCTAAGGCAGCGTATGAAAAAAAAGGTTGTACTGTGGACGTAATTGATTTGCATAAAGATGGGTTTGATCCTGTAATGCACCAAGAAGACCTAATATCTTGGCGTAAGAAGATACCAACAGATTCTATGACGGCAAATTATCAAGAACGCCTCATGGCTGCAGATGAGCTTGTCTTTATTTTTCCAATCTGGTGGGAATCTATGCCAGCTATGATGAAGGGATTCTTTGACAAAGTTATTGCTAAAGGAATTCTTTATACAGAGCAGGAAAATAAAAAATTATTTAAAAATGAGATGGTTCATTTAAAGAAAGTTAAAATGGTTACAACCATGTCAATACCAGGTTGTATTTATCGAACTATCTTTGGAAGTCCTGTGACTAAAATGGTATTTAGGGGAACATTCCGGAAGATGGGGTTTAACCAGTTGAAATGGTTTAACTTTGCTGCAGTTCAAGGGATGAAACTTGAAAAACGACAACAGTTGTTGAAGAAGTTTGAAAATAATATTGTGAAGTAAGAGGGTTCAACCTGATTGGGTAAATACAATTAGGTTGACTCTTTTTTAATATCACCAGAAACGAATCTTTTGAATTTAGTTCAGTTAATTTAAGTAGTATAATATAATTGAATTATTAGAGATGAAAAGAGCGTTAAATAGTGAATGGAGGGGCAAAATGATGACTGAACATGAAAAATTATTAGCAGGTCAAGATTATGATTATCGCGACCCAGAATTACAGGGGATGATTGCGGCGGGAAAAAGATTAGTTTCTCTGATTAATACGACAGCTGACCTAGAGAAAAGAACAGCAGCAATTCACGAGTTGTTAGGAAAGGTTGGTAAAGGCCTCGTTATTAATGGTCAATTTAATACAGTTTATGGTAAACATATCACTGTTGGTGACGATGTTTTTATTAACGGTAATTGTACATTTCAAGATTCAAACAGAATCACATTAGGAGATCGTGTCATTGTCGCACCAGATACGAAGTTATATTGTGGTGAACATGCATTAGACGCAACAAAACGTTTTGGAAAAAGACAAGATGGTAGTCGTTATTTAATTACCTATACTAAACCAATTACAATTGGCAACGATGTGTGGATAGGTGGAAATGTCACGATTATTGGTGGCGTTCATATTGGGGACAATGTGATTGTAGCAGCTGGTGCAGTGGTTACAAAAGACGTTCCTGACAATACAGTAGTGGGCGGCGTACCCGCCAAAGTTATTAAACAATTAGAACCATTAAAATAAGAAAGATTTTATATTGGGTGAGAGGAATGAGCAGGCTGTTTTAGCATTTTTGCCTAGTAGTAGATAATCAGCTCAATTAAAGAAACTTAAATTAGGTTGTAGGAGGGAAAAGTTAATGACAAGTATTGATGTTTTTGCACACGTTTTACCACCACATTTTTATAACGAGATGTTAGCTATTCAGCCAGATTTACCTGAAAAAATGCCATTTATTAAACATCCCTTATTGATTGATATTGAACAAAGACGACTATCACGGAATAAAAATGTCCAACAAGTTATCTCAGCAGTCAATGTTAATCCTGAGGACTACGTAGGGACAGAACAAGCAGCAGTATTATGCTGGCAAGCTAATAATGAAATGATTGAAATGGTTAAACAAAATCCGGACATATTTAAAGCGGGCATTGCAATGGTGCCTCTAAATAATATTGACGAAGCAATACGTATTCTAAAAGAACAAGTACTGAAAAATCCAGAATTAGTTGGTATTCAATTATTTACACGTGCCCTTGGTAAAAGTATTGCTGCAAAGGAATATCGGGTTATTTTTGAAATGGCTGCACAATTAAATATTCCAATTTTATTACACCCAATTTTTGACGATCGAAAACCAGATAATAATATTATTTTTAGTTGGGAATATGAACTAACGCAAGCAATGTTGCAATTAGTACAGTCAGGAATTTTTAATGACTATCCTACACTTAAAATAATTGTCCATCATGCTGGAGCGATGGTACCTTATTTTGCTGAACGAATTAACCATATTCTATCACCAGAACAGGCAGCTGATTTTAAACGTTTCTATGTAGATACTGCTTTATTGGGCAATCCTAAAGCATTGGGGTTAGCAATCGATTATTATGGTGTTAATCACGTACTGTTTGGAACTGATGCACCATTAGGAATTGCGCCAGCTGGAGCAACTGATGCCATAATTGAGGCTTTAGATCAGCTAAATCTTTCGAAAGAGGATCGAGCCCTGATTAATTATGAAAATTATAATCGTTTGATGGGATTGGGTGAATAAATGATGAAACTTAAGAATTCCCCATTGTTAAGACTATTCAAACTTAAAATTAATCTAGCTGATCGTGAAAGATTTGAAAAAGCAGGGATGGTTAATTTAACGACTTCAATTCAGCAAGAAAAAGGAACTTTAGCGATGTACAGTGCACATTTGGATGAAGCAGGTACTGAAAATATGGTGATTGAATCTTATCAAGACGAAGTTCACTATCAAAAACATGCGAATTCTGCCCAATTTAAAATGTTTAGTAATATCGCATCTCAGGCAGTAATTGAAAAATCGATGATTAATTTATCCCCAGAACTACTGTTAGAAAAAACAACAGCCTTGCATGAATTGATGCCTGTCAGAGTAATACTTAAAGTAACAAGTATTGAAATAGAATCGAATAAGGTTAAAGAATTTAGAGAAGCCTCATTGAGTGCTATGAAGCGTTCATTTGAAAATGAAGCAGGACTCTTAGTGACATACATTGCTTCTGTAGATGGCAACTTAAATCAATGGGTTTTCGTCGAAATTTACCGAAGTGATGAGGATTACCAAGCTCATTTACAAACAATGAATTTTAAAAAATATGCAACAGATACGGAAAAGATGGTGCTTAATCAACGGATAGAGACACCTATATCAGATGTTTTAGTTAATCAAGGTGGATTATTTTTTGAAAAATGAAGATAGAGCGGCAATCAAGTTAGTTGATTACCGCTCTATCTTTTTAATTTTCCGTAAACAAAAGAGGTACTGATAATGTTTATCAGCACCTCTTATTAATAATCTAGTCTAAGTATAACTTAACCCCAGCGATTTGATTTTCCGGGTAAAACCATTAAAATAAAGAACCAAATACTACCGACTAATGGAACGAATTGGATTAAAATCCACCAACCAGAACGATCAGTATCATGTAAACGACGAACTGTAACAGCAAAGTTTGCAATCCAGACGATAAACATAACAATATTTCGACCTGTCATAAAAGTAAGTTCACTAAAATTATAAATCGAATCGATAGGATGACCAACAAGTGAGGTATAAAAATAAATAATAATTGCGCCTAAGATACTATTAATAACTGTAGGCCACCAATAGTCTGATCTATTCGATGTGTCAGAAAAATTAAAAATATTTTCCCAGAAATTTCTGTATGATTCAACCATATGCTTAATCCTCCTCTTAAAACTTTCAATAAGTTAACTATTTCTATTTAATTATAGTATAAATAAATAAAAATTTATATTGATATGCTTGATGCCGAAAAATAAGTATCGTACAACGATTATTTAATTGACTTAAGAAAACAATCACCGTATTATGAAGTTAGCTTCACATGAAGTTTATTTCATACTGAAAGGTGTTCATCATGCAAAATAAAGTTAAAGAATACAGAACTAAGCTTGAATTAACACAGGAACAATTAGCTGAGAAAGTTCAAGTTTCTAGTCGAACAATTATCTCACTTGAAAAAGGTAAATATAAGCCATCCATAATGTTGGCCTATCGTTTGAGTTTATTGTTTGATTGCCAGATTGAATCGTTATTTCAATTAAAGGAAAACTTAGAGATGGAGGAGAATTAAAATGAAAATCTATAGTTATCGACATTTTTTTGTGGGTTTATTTTTTATGTTTGTGGGGATTGCCTCAATTTGGATAATGAACTTAGATTTTAAAGATGCTTTTGATTGGTCAAAATTGATTAGATCATTTATTAATGTTGTCTTATCATTTGGAATTGCGGCCTATCAATTTTATGTAACTTTTTCTAAAAAAGGACTGAAAGAAGAACAGCTGGAGAATGCGGATGAACGAAATAAGTTGATTGATCAGTCTGTGAACGCAATGATTGGAAAAATTATGAATAGCATGATTTTAATTCTAGCGTTTGGTTTTATCATTTTGTGGGCGTTTCTAAAAGTAAGTACGTTATTATGGATTGGTGCACTACTTTTCTTTTTATATACGAATATAATAATCATTTCAATAATATTAGCGATATACTACGAGAAAAAGCTTTAATAATAGAGGCGTAACAGGTTAGGAGGTTTTTGGCATGAAGAAAAATGTGTTAATATCAATCGGTTTTTTGATGGTAGTCTTTTTAGGTATCTTAGGATTTAAAACATTAATTCAAGTTAAAGAGACACAACCGGTTAGTTGGGCTGAAATTAGTCAAATTCAACCAACAGAAAATATAAAATTAACCCAAAAATATAAAATTAACGCAGGAACAAATGGCTTGCCAGTCCAAGCAAAAATAGTCGTCGGCGGTGATGCCATATTACCGCATAAAAATTATGCAACACCCGCTGATTGGACCATTAAAAAAGGGTCAAAAGATGCATCAAACATGAAAGTTATATTTGATCTTAAAAATTCGAAAGTACGTGGTGCTAAGGTACAACTAAATACGTCAGATGCGTATTCTGGAGGTCCAATGCCTGCCACAATTCCAATTAAAATTGGACAAATCCAAGGCAAACTACAAGAAGAATATGGTCATTTTAAGGAAACGACAACTATTGTAATTGGAGATAACACGTGGTATCTAAGTGTTATCCTTGAACCTAAAGTTAATTCAATTCACTATCTTTATTATCGAATTGAAGACACAAGTAGTGTTAGTGATTCGACAATTGTCGTTGATTATATGACTAAACTTAGAGCAGCTCAACAAAATCCCGCAGGACTAATGAATGATTTGGGTGATGTTGAAGCGGTCATTAAAACACTTTCTAAAACCTCTGTGGCGTCTTAACCTATGCTATAATTTAAGGACGTAGAATTATCTGAGAAAATGAGCAAAGAGAAAGGATTATATGAATCCACAATCAGTTTTAAAAGAAAAATTTGGGTACGACAATTTTCGCCAAGGTCAAAAAGAAGTTATTGATCGTATTCTAACAGGTGAAGATGTTTTAGCTATTATGCCTACAGGTGGCGGAAAATCGCTATGTTACCAAATTCCAGCACTTATATTAGATGGACTAACGTTAGTGATATCTCCTTTAATTTCTTTAATGAAGGATCAAGTTGATGCTTTAAATGAAAATGGTATTCCAGCAACATTTATCAATAGCACGCTAGATTACACGGAAGTTCGTGAACGATTTAATCAAGCTGCTCGTGGTGAAGTTAAATTACTTTATGTGTCACCAGAACGATTAGATTCTGATAGTTTCATGGCAGATTTAGCAGAGTTAAGAATTGATCTCGTTGCTATTGATGAAGCCCACTGTATCTCACAATGGGGGCACGATTTCCGTCCTAGCTATTTACGCTTAACGGAAACGATTCAACGTTTGAATTCGAATCCGACGATTATTGCATTAACAGCGACAGCGACAACGCAAGTAGCCGCAGATATTATGCAACGATTATCAATTATACATGAAGTTAAAACAGGCTTTTCACGTGAAAATTTAGCCTTCCAAGTCGTTAAAGATCAAAATAGTGATCGTTTCTTACTCGAGTATTTAAAGGGACAGAAACAACAATCTGGTATTATTTATGCAAGTACGCGTAAAGAAGTCGAACGGTTAACTAAATTAATAAAAAAAGCTAAGATTAAAGTGGCAATGTATCATGGCGGTATGCAAGAAGATGAACGTCGTCAGAATCAGGAAGATTTCTTGTACGATCGTGTTCAGGTGATGATTGCGACGAATGCATTTGGGATGGGAATTGATAAAAGTAATGTCCGGTTTGTAATTCATGCTCAGATACCTGGTAGTTTAGAAGCTTATTATCAAGAAGCCGGGCGTGCTGGACGAGATGGCTTACCAAGTGAAGCAATTTTACTTTTTAATTTAAAAGATGTTCAGATTCAACATTTTTTCATTGACCAATCTGAAATGGATGACGTTAATAAAAAACATGAGTATTTAAAATTACAAGAAATGACGCAATACGCAAACACGCAACAGTGTTTACAGCAGACAATCGTGAATTATTTTGGAGATGAAGCACCAAAATGTGGTCGTTGTAGTAACTGTTTGGATACGCGCGATGCACAAGATATTTCGATTGATGCCCAAAAGGTTTTATCATGTGTAAAACGGATGGGTGAACATTTTGGTAAAGGGTTAGTCGCACAAGTTTTAACAGGTTCAAAAGTACAAAAGGTGATGCAGTTTAGATTTGATGAATTACCTACGTATGGATTGATGAAAGATCAATCGCAGAAGGAAGTTTCTGGATTGATTGACTATTTGGTTGCGTCAGGGTTTTTACAAGCTTCAAGCGGACAATATCCGGTTCTGCAACTTGCTGCAGAAGGTGTTGGTGTCTTAAAAGGTGAGACCAAAGTTACGCGAAAAATGGCTGTGAAAGTTAAACAAGCATTACCTGAAGATAATGAACTATTTGAAGAATTAAGACAATTACGTCGAGAATTAGCAGAGGAACAAGGTGTACCACCATTTGTTATCTTCTCTGATAAAACGCTATATTCAATGTGTGAAGTTATGCCGGAAACGTTAACTGATATGTTGGATGTTAAGGGTGTTGGTGAAAGCAAATTGGAAAAATATGGTGAGTTGTTCTTAGACATATTAAATGCAGAAAATTAAATTCTTGAAGGAGAGTTCATATGACAATTTATGAGTATTGGCAAGCATTTAAAAAGGTAAATAAAATTGAACATGATAATTATGATGCATGGTCATTTGGCGTCACTAAGAAAGAAACGTTAGAATTAGGTCAATTAGTTTTAGATGGTCTTAAAACAGGGACATCGTCAGCCTATAATTTATATTTTGATGAAGAACCTTTACCAAAAGTTGGCGATTACAATGTCATTGTTGATTATAAAGATAATCCAATGGCGATTACGAAAACAACAAAAGTTTATGTGACACCATTTAACGAAGTTACAGAAGAGCATGCTTTTCTTGAAGGCGAAGGCGATAGAAATTTAGCTTATTGGCGTAGTGTTCATCAATCTTTTTTTGAAGAAGAATTAGAAAGTGTTAATAAGACATTTGATGAGACGATGCCAGTAGTTTGTGAGGAATTTGAATTAGTCTTTCCAATTGAAACAACAGAGGTTTAGGCTAATGAAAATTGAACATGTTGGTTTATGGGTAGGGAATCTTGAAACAATGCGTGATTTTTATGTGACTAATTTTAAGGCAACTTTTGGTGCGCGTTATGACAATGTGACTAAAGGATTTTCGTCATATTTCTTAAGCTTTCCAGATGGTCAAACAAGATTGGAAATTATGACGAGAACGGATATTACAGATTGCTATCCTGATGGATTTGGTTATGCACATTTAGCCTTTTCTGTTGAGAATCATGCGACCGTTGATCAAATGGTGATTGATTTTAAAAAATCTGGTATAGAGGTTGTTAGTGGCCCTCGGACAACAGGGGATGGCTATTATGAAGCAGTCATTTTGGACCCTGAAGGAAACCAAATTGAACTTGTAGGTTAAAAAATAAGATTGAATCACGAGAAGGGCATCCCAGAAATAGGATGTCCTTTTTGAGTTTGAAATTAAATTTGGTGCATACTGTATGAGTCGGCTATAATTAATGAAAACGGTTAAATGGAAATGGAGATAAGAACAATGAATTTTGGAATTATTGGCTACGGTAATATTGCAAAGCGATTTTATGAAAGTATTCGACATACAAAAAATGGACAAGTTACAGCAATTGGGTCAAAGTCATTATTTAATGACCATGTGTTTAAAGCGGAAAATCCAAATTTAACCATTTATGATTCATATCAAGCTCTTTTAGGTGATGATTCGATTGATGGCGTTTATATTGCATTACCACATCTGTTACATAAAGAATGGTCACTTAAGGTGTTGAAGTTAAATATCCCGGTATTTTGTGAAAAACCGGCTGTACTAACAACGACAGATATGAAAGAAATTGAGTTAGCTTCAAGAGAAAATAAAACCTTATTTGTTGAAGCATTTAAAACAAAATTTAACAGCGGTATGGATCATTTAAAACAAGATTTAGCTTTAATTGGACCCATCCAAACTATGTCAGCTAACTTTTGTTCTAATGCTATTCCATCTCAAAAAGCGACGTCATATTTACTTCAAAAAGGGCAGGGTGGTGCTTTGAACGATATCGGTACTTATCCAATTGGTTTTGTGTTAGACATTTTGGGTTCAGATATTTCGCGTATTGAATCAAAATTAGACATGCATAATGGGATTGATGAAAAATTCTCGGCAACGATACATTTTGAAACAGGGGCTCAGGCGTTCATTGAAGGCGCAATAAATGAAGCTAAACCGCGAGTTGCGATTATTGTTGGGCAACAAGGTCGTATCGTTATTCCAATGTATAATCGAATTGAAAAATATACGATTGAATTAAATGGTGGACAAAAAATTGAGCGGGACTATAACATTGTTGGAGATGATATGACGCTTGAAATTCAAGCTTTTATTAATCTAGTTGAAACTGGTGCAAAGACTTGTGAGCGACATAGCCTACAGGATACGTTTAATATTATTCAGGTTATTGAAAAAATAAGGCAAGGTGAGTAAGCCTTTAAGTTAACTTTGACAGCGCTTACTATATTTGATATACTTAATTTGTCAAATAAGGGCTGTAACTGATTCGATCAGGCATTACCTATTGATAACTATTTGTTTAGTTATCAATAGGTAATTTTTTTGAAAAAAACAGGTAAAACCTCTATTTGAAATAGTTCACAGATACATAAGTTAAACAAAAAACTTTGAAGGAGTGTATTAATATGTATAAAATAGATTATCCAAAAGGGTTTAAAAAAGGTTTCTTATGGGGTGGCGCAACAGCTGCAAACCAAGTTGAAGGTGGCTGGGATGTAGATGGAAAAGGGATGACTACTGCTGAAGTTATCCGTAAATCTGAAAATAGAACAGAAATGAATCTTGGTTCTGTCACAATGAAAGCTATTGAAGAAGCTATGGGTGATAAAACCACTGACCATTATCCAAAACGTCGTGGGATTGACTTCTATCATAATTATAAAGAAGATATTAAATTATTTGCAGAAATGGGTTTTAAAACGTACCGAATGTCTATGGCATGGGCACGAATTTTTCCAAATGGCAATGAAACAGAACCCAATGAAGCTGGGTTAGCATTTTATGACCGCGTTTTTGATGAGTTAGCTAAGTATGGTATTGAACCTGTTGTTACATTATCGCATTATGAAATGCCGCTTGATTTGACGGTTAAACAAAATGGGTGGGCAAGCCGCGATACAATTGCTAGTTTTACACATTACACGGATGTTGTACTTAACCGTTTTAAAGATAAGGTTAAATATTGGTTAACGTTTAACGAAATTAATGTTAGCTCATTTGGTTTCATGGAAACGGGTGCTGTTGATAGTGAATTAACACAGAGAGAACAATTACAAATTCGTTATCAAGCTGTTCATCACCAATTTATCGCAAGTGCTTTAGTAGTTGAACAAGCACGGAAAATTAATCCTGATTTTGTGGTAGGTTGTATGCTTGCTAGAATGCAAACTTATCCATCAACGCCTAATCCAGCAGATGTTCGTGCTGCGCAAGAAAATGATAATTTAAACTTGTTCTTCACGGATGTTCAAGTCCGCGGTGAATATCCTGAATATATGAACCGCTATTTCAAAGAAAACGATGTTCATATTGTGATGGAGCCAGGGGATGAAGCTATTCTTAAAATGGGTAAAGTTGCGTTTCTTAGTTTTAGTTATTATATGTCAACGGTCACTTCGGCTGGTAAAACGGGTGATACATCGTTAGGCAATATGATTAATGGTGAAAAAAATCCTTACTTAGAAACAAGTGACTGGGGTTGGCAAATTGATCCCATTGGATTAAGAATTACACTGAATGCAATGTGGGATCGTTATCGTGTACCGCTATTTATTGTTGAAAATGGAATTGGTGCCCTTGATAAGTTAGGCGATGATGGCAAAGTTCATGATGACTATCGAATTAAGTATCTTGAAGAACATATCATTCAAATGAAAGAAGCTGTTATGGATGGTGTTGATTTGATGGGGTACACAATGTGGGGCTGCATCGATTTAATTAGCGCATCAACTTCAGAAATGAGTAAACGCTATGGGTTCATTTATGTTGATCAAGATGACGATGGAAATGGCTCATTGAAACGTTACAAGAAAGATAGTTTTGATTGGTATAAACAAGTTATTAAAACAAATGCTAGTGACATTTAAAGGGAGATAATATGATGAATTTAAATGAAATAAAGAATGGGTTAGTTGTTTCTTGTCAGGCACTAGAAGGTGAACCATTATTTAGTTCATTTATCATGGGGAGAATGGCCCTTGCAGCTGAAATGGGTGGCGCTGTCGGGATACGAGCAAATTCAGTTTCTGATATTGTAGAAATTAAAAAGCAAGTAAAATTACCATTGATTGGCATAATCAAACGAGATTATGCAGATTCAGAAGTCTATATTACAGCAACGATGAAAGAAGTAGACGAATTGCTGTAAACGGACGCTGAGATTATTGCCTTAGATGCAACTGTTAGACAACGACCTCATAATGAAAAAGTGACTGATTTAGTCAATAAAATTCATGAAGGAAATAGATTAGCCATGGCTGATATTTCTAATTATGAAGAAGGGGTTACGGCTGAAAAAAATGGATTTGATATGGTTTCTACAACGATGTCAGGATATACAGAATATACGGACGAAAGGGATAGCCCAGATTTTGATTTACTAGAAAAGTTAATTAAAAATCTTAAAATCCCTGTCATCATGGAGGGCCATACAACGACTCCAGAAGAAGTTAAGAGAGCATTTGATATTGGCGCATTTTCGGCAGTTGTCGGTGGCGTTATTACAAGACCTAAACAAATAACACAACTATTTGTTGATAAAATAAGTTAAATAAATCTTCTAATGATTGATGAACAGCTAATACGCTGTGAATTATTGTTAGAAGATTTTTCTGTAATAATAGGTTTAAAATTTACTCTAATTAAAATTAGAATAATTTAAATATTGTTGTTAAAACAGCTTTATTTTACTGTGTTTATAGAAAATAAAAATCTATTTAACAAATCATGACATAAGTGGTATTCTTATAACATGATAAAAACTGAGAGAGAAAAGATGTCAGATGGTGAACCGTATGAGCAGTTGGATCCGGAATTAGTTGAACGACGAGAACTGATTCGGAGAAAACTGCGGACAATTAACCAGCTTGACGATAATAAGCAACAAAATACAAATATTAAAGCATTATTGGCTGATTCCGGTGAAGACTTTTGGGCCGAAACAGGAATCGAATTTGATTATGGATTTAATATTCATATCGGAAATCACTTTTATGCGAACTACCATTTAACGATGTTGGACACTTGTCCAATCACAATTGGTGATCATTGTTACATTGGACCAGACGTTGGATTTTACACGCCAGTACACCCCTTATCTGCAAAATTACGTGATGCGGATGTTGAAATGGGTAAACCAATTACGGTTGGTGATAGTGTCTGGATGGGTGGACACGTCACGATTTTACCAGGAGTTACAATTGGTAATCGAGTCGTTGTCGGCGCTGGCTCAGTGGTCACAAAATCGTTTGGTGATGATCTCGTAATTGCGGGTAACCCGGCACGAATTATTCGTTATCTAGATGATAATGGTGACGTGAGTCCAGGTAAGTGATTCGATAGAATATTATAATTTACGTTATGAGTATTTGTATAAGATAGCAAAGCTAACAAGCACGCTGTGCAGATATCCCTAGTGGAGAAACTGTATCAGTGTGCTTTTTTTTGTGCAATTAAAAGCAGAATTATTGGAGTGAGTGCGGCGATGAATTAAAGATCGTGCTCTAAAATTTAGGAGGAAATTTTTATTTTAGAAAAACAGAATATCGACAAAAAAATGTTTTTACCAACTGTGGCATTATTTATTTTAGTATCAGTTGGATTATTACTCGGTGGGTCTGGTTTGAAGGCAGAATTAGGTTCAATAATGGATGCTATTACGGCCCACTTGAGTTGGGCTTATCTTGGTATCTATATTCTCAATTTTGTTTTCTTTTTATATATTGCATTAAGCCATTATGGCAAAATTACATTGGGTAATAAAGGTGAAAAGCCAGCATACAGTGATTTTAAATGGGGTAGTATGGTATTTGCGACGGCCATTGATGCCAGTATTTTAATGCTTAGCATGGTTGATCCGCTTCGTTATGTACAACAACCTTTGTTTGGTGCTAAAGCGATGTCGCCTGCTAATTATCAAAATGCTCACATGTTAGGTCAATTCGATTGGGGTCCAATGGCGTGGATGATGTTCGCATCTTCAGCTGTAATTATTTCATACGTTATGTACGTTAAAAAAGCGAAAGTTATGTGTGTTAGTGATGTGATTCCTATGTTAAAAGGGGATCAACCTTATAAAAAAATCTTACGAAAAATTATTGATTTTCTTGTCGTTTTCGGTATTATGGGCGGTGTTGGTTCATCAGTTGGGATGGAAATACCTGTATTATCTAAAATTATTGCAACATTAACGGGAGTCCAAGACACAATTCTTTTAAAATTAGCATTATTTGTTGTCCTGTTCAGCATTTTCACGTTAACTATGTTTAAAGGAATTAAGGGTGGGATTGATCGATTGAGTTCAGCTCATATTTGGACAGCCATTGGCTTTTTGTTAATTGTTCTGTTAGTTGGACCAACGGTTTATATTTTGAAGTCAGAAGGTAACAGTCTTGTACTGATGGTTACTCAATTTGTAGCGATGAGTACAGGGACAGCTTCAGGATTAGGTCATGCGATTGATCCAGTTAAATCGGAAACAATTTTCTACTGGGGTTGGTGGTTAACTTTCATGCCATTCATGGGCCTATTTATTGCTAGAATTTCGCGTGGACGAACGATTCGTCAGGTGATATTAGGAATGCTTGCGTATGGTGCTTTAGGATGTATGAGTTTCTACGCAATCTTAGGTGGTTATTCACTCTACTTACAACAAAGTGGAGCTGCTGATTTAATTCATACACTAAATGTATATGGTCAAGCTGCAGCAATTGCACAAGTTATTTCAACGTTGCCATTTAAATACGTTATGCTAGTTATCTATGCGATTTCATGTTTTATCTTTTTAGCAACGACAATTTCATCATCTGCATTTATCGTGTCGTCGTTTACTAGTACAAAACTCAAACCGTCAGAACAACCAAGTTTATTTAGCCGATTAGTTTGGATGGGAATCTTCATGTTATTCTCATTTGGTATCGTCTTTGTTGGTGGCTTTAAAACAATCCAAGCTATCTGTTTATTAGCTGGGTTCCCATTAATTTTTGTGTCATTGTTATTGATTATTTCAACGTGGCAGTACTTAGCCGAAGATCGTTCAACGGAAAGTGCTCATGATTCATTGATGAAAATTTTTGGAAAATTAAAGAAGAACTTAGTTTCTTATCAACATTTGATACATGATAGTAATAACTAAATATAAAGAGGCCACTCCGTTATTATGGAGTGGTTTTTTAGTACCCATTTTTAGTATTATGTCATAACCTACGCTGTTCCCAATTAAAAATAACCGTAAGCCTTAAACTGGAGCCTTCTAAATCTATCAATATTAAAATCTAAATATTTGAAAAATCCGAAATAAAAACATATGATAATATAGATAATAAATTGATACAGACTAATAAAAACCATAACTAAATAAAAGAGGGTAACTAAATGAACTTTGAAGATGATATTCCAACAATTACGACTACGGAACTTGACCTATTATTAGCACAAAAGCCACAGATTATTGATGTTCGAGAAGACGATGAGTTCGCTGAAGGTCATATTCCTGGGGCAATAAATATCCCGTTAGATGAAGTTGACGATTATGAATTAACAGGTAAAGCATATATTATTTGTCGATCAGGACGTCGTAGTGCACAAGCTGCGGATATCCTATTTGAAAAAGGTTATGATGTTGTTGATGTATATGGCGGAATGCTTAGCTGGCAAGGTTCAACAGTTACAGGTAGTTAAACGTTTTCAGCGATAGCATATTTTTATTAAAATTTGGGGCGTATTACTTGTGTATACGCCTCTTTTTACATTATAATAAGTCAAATAAACATTTATGTATTAGAAATCAATAATTTTTTGCTTTATTTTGGGTGGGAACTAAGGCGATCTATAACTAGGAGGGTCAAAATGATTGAGTTAAGTGGGACTTTCAACAAACTAAATCAGTTGTTGAGCTTGTATGGGAAACAAGATGGACTAATGAACATTAAACAATTGGGGACAATTGATACTTATTATCTAAATGCGATCGAACAGTTGAACAGTCCAACAATTGGACGTGTTTCAAAATTGTTGAATCAATCAACGCCAAATACGAATTACCATTTGAAAAAATTAATCACATTAGGATTAGTGGAAAAAAAGGCTGATATAACAGATAAACGAGTTGTTCACTTATCTGTTACGGATAAGTATAAAGGTCTGACAACTTTTAATAGTGATTTTTGGAATCAATTGGAAAGTAAATTGGAAACGCAAGTTACAGGGCAAGATCTTGCAACGTTCAGACGCGTTTTAAAAGAGACAATTAGTCAGATTGAATCGATGGAATAAGTTAAATAATTAGAATTTATTTAAGAAAATGGCGTATTTAATTAATAAGCATGCAGTATAATTGAATACATCGATACCTAGTAAGAACGATAATTGCATCGTTCTTTTTATTTTTGGCAAAGATGATTTAACGCTTGCGATATAAAATTTAATGAGGTATGATAAGTAGATGGAAACGAACAGATGTTCTACTATTGAGAGGATGGTTACTAACTATGGCTAACAGAAGTATTGCAACCGGAGACGGCAAAAGAAAAGACGGTAAAGAACGCGAAGCAGCACTAGAAAAAGCGTTATCAGCAATTACAAAAGAATTCGGACAAGGTGCCATTATGAAGATGGGGGACAAAGCCGACACGAAGATTGATGTTACTTCAACTGGTATTTTATCGTTGGATTACGCATTAGGAGTTGGTGGTTTTCCTAAAGGCCGTATTGTTGAAATATACGGACCAGAAAGTTCTGGTAAAACAACAATTGCACTTCATGCAACAGCAGAAGTCCAAAAAAATGGTGGTACAGTTGCTTATATCGATGCTGAAAATGCCATGGATCCCGCATATGCAACAGCATTAGGTGTTGATATTGATGGATTACTATTATCACAACCAGATACTGGTGAACAAGGATTAGAAATTGCAGATGCTTTGGTATCCAGTGGTGCCGTTGATCTTGTCGTTATTGATTCAGTTGCAGCTTTAGTTCCTCGTGCAGAAATTGAAGGCGAAATGGGTGACGCTCATGTTGGGTTACAAGCTCGTATGATGTCACAAGCTCTCCGTAAATTGGCTGGTTCAATCAACAAAACAAGAACAACTGTTATTTTTATTAATCAATTACGTGAAAAAGTTGGTGTCATGTTTGGTAGTCCTGAAACAACACCAGGTGGCCGTGCTTTAAAATTCTACGCAACAATTCGTTTAGACGTTCGTCGTCGTGGACAAATTAAAGATGGTACGGATGTTATTGGTAATGAAACAACCATTAAAGTTGTTAAAAATAAAGTAGCGCCACCATTTAAAATTGCTGAATTAAACATGATGTACGGATCAGGTATCTCAGCTACTGCTGATATCTTAGATCTTGCTGTTGAAAATGGTATCGCTGAAAAAGCTGGGTCATGGTTCTCATACCATGGCGAACGTTTAGGTCAAGGTAAACCAAATGTTGTTAATATTTTGGAACAAAAACCTGATATGTTACATGATATGGACCAAGAAGTTCGTGCAAAAATATTTGCACCTGATGAAGAACCAGTCAAAGAAGTTAAAGAAGAAACAGCAGCACCAAAGAAAACAACTAAAAAAGTTAAAAAAGCTGACGATGCTCCAGTGTTAGATTCAAAAATCGAAACATTAGATTTACCAGAAGCTTAATAAAAAAATAGTGAAGTAAACCTCCAGTATTGGATTAGTCCAATACTGGAGGTTTTTTATAATTGATCAAACAAAAAAGGTAGAAGAAGTGTATAAGTAGATAACTTCCACTTACACACTTCTTCTACCTTCTCCTTTGGGCATATGGATCAATGATATTGCATGAATATCATTAATTTTAACGGTGATATTATTGATAATTATATTATCTTCATACCAGCCATTAATGAGTCCTTGTACAGGTTCTAAAAGTGTATCATCCAAATTTTTGTTAGTGAGATCGACAGTGACAGGGGTAGATTTAATGATTGCCAAATTAATTACTTCTGCAATTTTAGTATCATTCATCTTAATGTCATGTGTTAATTTCTGTTTTCGTGTCTCTTCGTTTAATTTTTTTGTTCGAGCCGATGTATGATCGCTTAAATAGAATCCTTGCCATTTCATCATACCGCGATCGTGATAATCATATTTTAAAAATTGATTTATCAAATTTGCATCAACATCAGTTATTTTATTCATAAGTGTTACCTCCAGCATGGCCACCGACTAGACCAGCGCGATAAATAGCTGTTGCACCTTCAGACTTACTGGAGAGTTTTACGATCGATTTAAAACCATATTTTTTTCGTATAATATCAATGGTGTTATCTAAGTTGTGATTTTTTTGTTCCGTATTATTGGTGTCAAACATGTCTAATTGTTGACTATTATCGTCAACTAATTTGCCACACGAAATACTAATATGTCTTAGAGCTTCATGATGCCATTTTTTTTGAAATAGGTCGATGGCATATTTTGTGATTTGGGCATTACTATTTGTTGAATCAATTTTTAATGAACTACCAAAGCCTGAATATTTTTTTCCAGAATCTGTAGATTCGGCTAAAGAAAATCCAATGCCTAAATTAATGACAGTAGCCACTTTGTGATGAGAACGTAATCGTGCTGCTACTTGTTCTGCAATTTCACGAATAACGACTTCAATTTCAGATTGGATAACATAGTCTTTTGGTAAGACTTGGCTATTACCATAGGATTTTTCCTTGGGGGTATATTTATCATGAATGATTGAACGATCAATTCCCCAAGAAAATGCAAATAATTGGCTACCGATTACGCCAAATTTGTTTTTTAATTCATAGGGGTTGAAGTGAGCTAAATCGTTCATTGAATTAATATGATTTTTTTTTAATTTTTCGGCCGTTCTAGAGCCGATTGACCAAATATCATCAAGTTGCGTTATTGGCCATAACTTATCCGGGACATCTTCATAGTGCCATTCAGCAATTAAACTATGGTTATGTTTTGCCTCAATATCCAGGGCGAATTTAGCAAGAAGTGGATTATCACCAATACCAACAGTTGTATAAATACCTGTTTTCCCTTTGACCGCAAGTTGAATTTTACGAGCCACTTCATAGGGACTATTTCCGAAAAGTTTCCAACTAGTGGTCATATCAATAATTGACTCATCAATAGAGTATGGGTGGATATCGTCATTAGACGCAAATTGTTGAAATAGTTTATTGATTTTTAAGTTCTCTTCTATGTAAAGATTCATTCTTGGTTGGGCAATAACTAAACGTTTATCATGAATTGGCACGTCAGTAGCTCTTGATACGTTTGTGATACCAAATATTTTCTTAGCCATAGGGCTAGCAGCTAGTACTAACCCACTACCCGTATTATTTTCTGTAGACATAACAACGAGAATAGAGCGTAATGGATTAAGACCGCGCGCAACTGATTCAACAGAAGCATAGAAAGATTTAGAATCAATCATAAAGATGACTTTTCTGGGTTCATTACTATAATTGTACATTCGAGGAAACCTCCTTAACATATATCTAATTATACGAACATACGTTCCTTTAGTCAATGATGTTTATTTAATAGACATATTCAAGAAGGGCTATAAATAATAAAAAGAATAACTTATACCCTAAATATAAAGGTATAAGTTATTCTTTTTTCTAGATAGTAGGATCAATTAAAACGTCAATTAATTTTGCTTGTGTAGGCGTTAAAATATGACTTGTACGATAAACGAGTGACATTAAAAATTTAGGTTGGTCTAATTCTGATAAGGGGAGTGAGACCAGATCATCTGCAGCATCCAATGCTAGTTCTGTTAAAAAACCAATACCAACATTTTCAGTAACCATTTTTTTAATAATCTGACTATCACTTGTTGTATAGATGATCTTTGGTTTGAAATGATTTTTTGTTGTTAACTCTTTAAAAACGATTGGATGAACAAAACCTTCATTTTGCATAATAAATTTTTCATTTCGAAGTTCGGAAAATTTAACGGATTCTCTTGAGGCAAGGGGATGGTGTTTACTAACGATAATCTTGAAGTGTTTAGACGCAAAATTTCTGGCAATTAAGCGATTATCTTCTATTGGTTTAACGGAACCTAATAAAGCCATATCTAATGATCCGTTTATTAACTGAAGAAGTAAGGCTTGGGAGCCGTTCTCAACTGTGTCTAGATGATTAATCAGACCTGAATTAAATAAATTGCTGACAATCTGCGGAAAATAGTATGTTCCTATAATAGGTGGTAATCCAAATCGAACGTGTTCATTTTTAAGTTGATTAATTTCTTGATTAGCAATTGTTAATTCTTTGAGAATAATATTAACATGTTCAGAAAATTGTTCACCACTTGGTGTAAAAGAAACCTGATGATGTGATTGATCACGAATGATCAGATTTATGTCTAGTTCAGTTTCTAAGCGTTTCATTGCAGTTGTGATTGTTGGTTGACTAACCGAAAAAAAGTGAGCAACTTTTGAAAAATTTCTCAAATTAATTATTTGTTGATAATATTCTAAATCTCGAATGTTCATTATAATCTCCTTTAAATCAACGTTTATAATCCTCATATAAATAATATTTATAGTATAACACATGTTTGACTATAATTTTTAAAGGGGTGTATTCTTGCTCTTGTAAGTTAAAGAGAAAACAAAATATAAAAAAATAATGGAGGAATTAATGATGACAAAAGCACAAGATATGTTAAATAACCCATTTGTAAATAAAGGTACAGCATTTACAATGGAAGAACGTCGTGAATTAGGACTTATTGGTATGTTACCAGCTAAAGTTCAAACAATTGAAGAACAAGCAACACAAAATTACGCACAATATTTAAGTAAAGAAACTGGTCTTGAAAAACGCCATTTCTTAATGGAATTATTCAATGCAAACCGTACACTATTTTTCTACTTAATGGGACAACATGTGGCTGAATTTATGCCAGTTGTTTATGATCCAGTTGTTGCTGATTCAATCGAAGAATACAATGAAATTTATGTAAATCCACAAAACGCTGCATTCTTATCAATTGATCATCCAGAAGATATCGAAGCAACATTAAAAAATGCTGCTGCAGGACGTGACATTCGTTTAGTCGTTGTGACAGATGCTGAAGGTATTTTAGGTATGGGCGATTGGGGTGTCAACGGTGTTGATATCGCAATTGGTAAATTAATGGTTTATACAGCTGCTGCTGGAATTGATCCTTCACAAGTTTTACCAGTTTCTATTGATGCTGGTACAAATAATGAAACATTATTGAATGATCCATTATACCTTGGTAACAAACATGCTCGCGTAACTGGTGACAAATACTATGACTTTATTGATGGTTTTGTCCAAAGTACAAAGAACTTATTCCCAGAATTATTGTTACATTGGGAAGATTTTGGTCGTTCAAATGCTGCCAACATTCTTGAAAAATATCAAAACGAAATCACAACATTTAATGATGATATCCAAGGTACAGGAATTGTTGTTTTAGCTGGTATCTTAGGCGCTCTAAGTATCACTAAAGGTTCAATTGTTGACCAAACAGTTATTACTTATGGTGCTGGTACTGCTGGTGTCGGAATTGCTAACCAAATTATGGACGAAATGAAACGCGCTGGTGTTTCAGAAGAAGATGCTCGCAAACGTTTCTTCTTAGTTGATAAACAAGGATTGTTATTTGATGATACAGAAGACTTAACACCTGGCCAAAAAGAATTTACGCATAAACGTTCAGAATTTGCTAATGCTGATGAATTAACTTCTTTAGAAGCTGTTGTTAAAGCTGTTCAACCAACTGTTATGATTGGTACATCTACACAACCTGGTACATTTACAAAAGAAATTGTTCAAGACATGGCTTCACATGTTGAACGTCCAATCATCTTCCCATTATCAAACCCTACAAAATTAGCAGAAGCTAAGGCTGAAGATTTGATTGCATGGACTGATGGTAAAGCTTTAGTTGCTACTGGTATCCCAGCTGATAATGTTGATTACAAGGGTGTTACTTACCAAATTGGTCAAGCAAATAACGCACTTATGTACCCAGGTCTTGGATTTGGGATTATCGCTTCAACATCTTCAAGAGTTAATGGCGAAATCTTATCACAAGCTAGCCATGCTTTAGGTGGAATCGTTGATACTACAGCCGTTGGTGCTGCCGTATTACCACCAGTAACACATTTAGCAGAATTCTCACAAACAATTGCTGAAGTAGTTGCCCAAAGTGTTGTTGACCAAAAATTAAACAAAGAAGCAATTACAGATGTTAAAAAGGCTGTCGCAGATATGAAATGGACACCTAAATACTAAAAAAAGCGTAGAGAGAAGGACAATTAATTATGGTATTTTTCCAATCAATTCAAAGTGTTTTAGTTGTTGTTTTGATGATGGTACTTGGATACATTTTACAAGTTAAAGGTTGGTTCGCTGATTCATTTGGTGGCAATATCTCATCATTAATTACAAAAATTGCTTTACCAGCTTCAATTTTCGTTTCTGTTTTAAAATATTTAAAACGTGATCAATTAGCTGCATTGTCAGGTAGTTTACTCTACCCAGCAATTGCTGTTATTATCGGTTACTTAATTGCATGGGCACTTGTTCATATCTTGAACATCAAACCCGGTCGTCGTGGTATCTTCATGAATGCTGTTGTTAATGCAAATACAATCTTCATTGGTTTACCTTTAAATATTGCATTGTTTGGCGATAAGAGTATCTCATATTTCCTTGTTTACTATATTATTAATACAGTTTCAACATGGGCATTTGGTGTTTTCTTAATTTCAAATGATGATCCAACAAAAGATAAATCAGATAAAACGAAAAAGAAAATTAACTGGGCTAAAGTAATTCCAATGCCACTTGTTGGGTTCATCGTTGCATTAATCTTCTTGGTTCTTGCAATTCCAGTTCCTGATTTTATTAGCCAAACATTAGGTTATGTTGGCGGATTAGTTACACCATTATCATTAATCTATATTGGTATTGTGTTAGCTAAAGCTGGTTTGAAGAGTATCAGATTTGATCGTGATACAGTCGTTGCATTACTTGGACGTTTCATTTTATCACCAATCATTTTAATCGCTGTTATTCTTTTAGGTACACATTTAACTGGCGCAGATTTAGCACCATTATTACAAAAAACTTTGATTGTTCAATCAGCTACACCAATGTTAGCCGTGTTACCAATCTTAGCTAATGAAGCACATGGAGACGTTAAATACGCAACAAACATTGTTACAACAAGTACAATCTTGTTCATCATTGTTGTTCCTGTTTTAACAACACTTATCTCATTCATGTAATATAAAATTTATTTAAAATAGAACATCACTGATTACCTCTATAATTAGTGATGTTCTATTTTTTTGCATATTAAATGGTAAGAATCGTTAAATCGGTTATAATAAAGGAACGGAAGTAACATGATTAAACTTGTAGGAGTAAATAGATGAAAACTAATAATAAAACATATCATATGAGTATTTTAGCGTTATTTATTTCAATCATTATTGTTCAAAATTTTGTGCCATTATTTGGTTATATTCCTGTTGGACCTTTAAGCATCACAACAATTCATATCACGGTGATTGTTGCTGCCTTAGTGTTTGGTTGGAAAGATGGCGCATTTATCGGTGGCGTTTGGGGATTAATCACATTTATTAGGGCGTTTGTTTCGCCAACTAGTCCACTTGCACCAATTGTTTTTACAAATCCACTTATAGCGATTGTGCCAAGAATTTTAATTGGAATTGTGACCGCGGTTATTTTTTACTTTTTATATAAATGGTGGAAAAATAAAACGTTAGCCATGATTATTGCCTCTGTTTTTGGTTCATTGGTTAATACGGTTTTAGTTTTAGGACTTATCTATCTCTTATATCATGGGCAAGCAGCTAATTTTTATAAAGTTGATATGGCACAATTATTGCCATACATTATGGGACTAGTTGTTACAAACGGAATCCCAGAGATGATCTTAGCGGGGATTGTTGCCCCATTAATAGCAAGACCTTTACAAAAAATAGTTCGAAAAAGTTAGAGAGTAAAATGCGCGATGCTAATAGGTAAAAATAAAAAAGTTGTTAACAACGAATGAAATTTCGCTGTTAACAACTTTTTTAGTTGAATTTAGAAATGATTTTAGAATCTAATGTTCTATTTTCTAGTGCAATTAATGCGTCAATTATAGGCATGTGATGAATTTCAGTATCATCTGCTAGTAGACTACTAGGAATAAAAAAGGTTGTTGAATAGTGATCACCTGCTAGATAATCACCATCAATTGTCTGACCTAAGATACAAACTTCGTCCCAGTTTAAAGAGATAGTGTCAGGTGTTTTCAAGAAATTCATTGTTTCTAAAAATTGTGTTTGAAGTGAGCTGCCCGGAAATTGTAAATAGCCATCGTTTGTCTGACGGATATTTGAATTAAGTAATAATTGTTGTAGCGTTTGTGGTGCTGAATCTATCAGTTGACTTTTTAATTCTGTGAACATGAATAACACACTCCTTTGAATTAACGTTTATTCAAAATAGTAACATTAAATTTAATATTGCCCCAAGAAGTTGTACTTTTACCTTGCATTTGAATTGCTTTAGGGAAAAGGGACTTACCAGAAAAAATTGGTGTCACCTGATAACGGACATGATCTCCTTTATCAACTGCTGCACGAACTGCGTTTTCATACTTGGTCATGTAGGGTGTATTAACAGGGTTTTGATATAATGTGGCTAAATTTTCTTTTTTATCACCACTACCACCAAGTTGTCGACCGATTAAATGTCCGCGGGAATGAAAATAAGGTGACAGCCCTGATACAAAACCAGTTGGTCGAATTGAAGCATCTGCTGATGACCCTCTAGATTCTAAAGCCTTAACTAAAAGAGCATTTGCCTGAGTAGCACGACCAAGAGTGTCAAGTGCGCCATATTTAATCCAACCGTTGGCATTATCTGCAAGATCACTTTTTGAAAAGGTTGGTGCACCATTATCCACAATTCCATTAACGGCTTTGCTGCTATTAATGGAACTAGTATTTGCTGTTCCTGTCCCATTTTTAACATTGACTGAAGTTGAATTGCCATTTGTTTGCAGCAAATCTTTTACAGTACTAGGTAGTTTACCGCTGAAAAGGGAGACAACTAAAATGACAGCAAGTCCAATTAGATAATTACGTGTTCGATTCTGAATATAACGTTTCTTTCGTTTCATAAAATTAACTCCAACTCTTTTTCTTTTAGTGTAGCATGGAATTAAAAAAAGTTATCAACAATTTATAGTGATAACTTTTCAGATGAAGCTTATTTTTCAAAAGGATATTTATAGCCCCATTGTTCACGAGCTTGCGTCATTATTGACATAACGTTTGTTGTTTTTTCTAAGAATGGGTTAGGATTTAAATTACCCAAAACCATATCTTGAACATCTTTAATTTCATAATTCATGGCTTGTTTTGTCTGACCGGCAGTGATATCTGTAGTCGTTCCATCAGATAATACAAGGGCAGCTTTATTAGCTCGGGGATAATCGTAAACAGTAAAGTAACCACCTTCATATGCAATGATACCCATTTTAGGCATTTTAGCTCTGAACGTTAAGGCAACAGTTGCGAGTTCATCATTGGCATTTCGTAAACTAATCGTTTCAGATTCATCAACACCGGATTCGAACAAATTCATTGCTGAACCTGTGATTTCAGGTGTAGCTGTCATGAATTGACGGACAAAGGCTAATGCATAGACACCGATATCTAGTAATGCGCCACCAGCTAAATCAGGATTAAAGAAACGATTTGTTGGGTCGGGTTCTTTAAAACTGCCGAATGAGGCTTGGACCATTTTTAATTTGCCTAATTTTTTTTCTTCAGCTACTTCAATAATTTTTTTATAAAGTGGCATATGATAAACAGTCATTGCTTCTTGTAAAATCAAGCCTTTTTCTTCAGCCAAATCAGTTGCCTGTTTAAGTTCAGCACTAGTCATGGTGATTGCTTTTTCACTTAAGACGTGCTTGCCAGCTTTAAGTGCAGCCAAGATTGTTTCGATATGGTAGTTGTGAGGTGTTGCAATGTAAACGATGTCAATTTCATCATCGGCTAATAAGTCTTCATAGTTACCATAAGCATGTGGAATATTAAATTCGTTAGCAAAAGTCTGTGCTTTTTCTAAGTTTCTTGAGCCAGCAGCATAGATTTCACCAAATGGTTGATCAAAGTAAGTTGCAAAGCTGTGAGCGATGTTACCAAGTCCAATAATTCCCCAATTTAAATTTTTTGTCATTATGTTCTCCTATCTCATTTAAGATAGGTCAAGCTTAACAGAAATTTAATAAAAAGAGAAAAAATACGATGGTAATGGATATAGAATTAGGGTAAAATAAGTGAAACAATTAAATGTATAGGGACGGGTGTACTAATGAAAAAGAAAAATGGTCGGGGGATTTTTGTAAAGAACGGTAAAATTCAAGTTGCAAATATTGTTGTTTTAATTTTAATTCTTGGTATTATTACAGTCGTTGTTTCAATGAACGTTCATAAAAAGAATGTTGCTCGAGATGAATCTATTGCGACGTCATTATCAACCTCAAAAATTGAAGCAAGTGAATCAGCAAAAAAAGCAGCAGAAGAAGCTAAAAAGCAAGCGTTTATTAAGAAAGTAGCACCTGAAGCACAAAAAATGCAAAAAAAATATAAAGTCTTTTCTAGTATTACAATTGCACAAGCTATCTTAGAATCTGATTGGGGAACGAGTTCTTTAGCTAAAGACTACAATAACCTATTTGGAATCAAAGGAACGGGCGCACGTGCAAAAGATTTCAAAACTAAAGAACAAGAAAAAGATGGTACATGGAAGACCGTTACAGCTAAATTTATCGTCTTCAAAGACTGGGACGAAGCAATTATGTCTCATTCAAAATTATTAGCTAATGGAAATACATGGAATAAAACACAATTCGCTGACGTTCTTTCTGCAGCAACTTACGAAGATGCTGCAGCAGCTTTAGTGGTTGATGGGTACGCAACAGATAATGATTATAGTACAAAATTAACAGATATCATTAAACAATATCAGTTAGATAAATATGATAAATAAACGGGATTAATGTCAAGTATAATAACGATAAATGAGTAGATTCAAATTGAAATTACCCTTATATTATGTTATTCTTAAGTCATTCAAAACCGGAATGTAGCTTTTTTACTTATACCGAAGTGAAAAAGCTATTTTTATACCCAAAAAAATATAAATGGCAAGAGGAGCGTACCCCACGTGAAACTTTTAGAAGACAGAATTATGCAAGATGGTATTGTATTACCAGGAGATGTATTGAAGGTCGATCAATTTTTAAATCACCAAGTTGATCCCGATTTAATGTTAGCAATGGGTGTGGAATTTGCTGAATTATTCAAAAATGAAAAAATTACTAAAATTTTAACAGTTGAATCATCAGGTATTGCCCCAGCAGTATTCGTTGGGTTACAATTTCATGTTCCTGTTGTCTTCGCACGTAAAAATAAGAGTGTTACGATGCAAAATGATTTATATTCTGCTTCTGTCTACTCGTACACAAAGAAAGTTGAAAATACGATTGCTGTTGCCAACAAGTTTTTAGGTGAAAATGATCGTGTTTTAATCATTGATGACTTCTTGGCAAACGGTCAAGCAGCTGAAGGGCTCTTCCAAATTTGTGACGAAGCTAAGGCAGAAATTGCTGGAATTGGAATTGTAATTGAAAAATCATTCCAAAAAGGTGCCGAATTAATTCATGAACGTGGCGTACGTTTAGAATCACTTGCTAAAATTTCATCATTTGATGGTGATCAAGTTCATTTTGAAGATTAAATTAAGGAAAAGAGCATAATTGTGCTCTTTTTTATTTTCTTATAAAATTGTTAAATTATGGTTGTTAAAACTTGATTGCCCCGCGGGATAACAGTATGATTAAGGGTATAAAGCCAAAGTAGAAAGTAGTGAACATATAGTGGAAAAAAAAGTTATCTTTCCTGGAAGCACATTGGGAATAATCGGAGATAGTCCAACGGGTGCAATGTTGGCTATGGCTGCAAGAAATTTAGGATTTAGAATCGCAGCGTACAGTCAAAATGAAGTTAGTGAGACCCTTCAATTAGCAGATTATTCTGTTGTAGGTAAGATGAATGATAAGGATAAATTGAAAGAATTCGCTGAACGAACAGATATTGTGACGTATGAATCTGAGCACGTCAGTTCAGAAGTGATTGAATATATTTCAAAATATACTTATGTGCCACAAAAGTATAATGCATTAGAAATTATGCAAGACCGCTTGTTGGAAAGAGCTTTTTTTGAGCAGTTAAATATTAATATTCCACCTTTCGAAACGATTGTATCATTAGAGGATGTATATAATTCTGTACTTTCAATTGGGTATCCTAGCGTTTTAAAACCAATCCAAAAGGGATTTGGTAAAAGTTACCAGAGTGTTCTCAATACGCAAGCTGATATTTCAGATGCTGCGTACTTGGTTGAACGTGGCACCTATATTTTAGAATCATGGATTCCGTATGAACAAGAAATCTCGATGGTTCTTATCAAAAATGGTAAGGAAATTAATTTTTTCCCAGCTGTTGAAAACAAATATCGTGATCATCGATTACATGAATCAATTGTGCCAGCTAATTTAGATACAGAAATTTCTGCTGAAATGCATAAAATTGCCATTAAAGTTGCGGAAAATCTAGATTATACAGGTGCATTAGAAATTGGCTACTTTGTAACTAAATCAGGTGCAATTTATGTTAAACGAATCGTACCTGCTATGCATCAATCAGGATATGTTTTTGATAAAGCAACAAACGTCAGCATGTATGAACAGCATTTACGTGCCATTTGTGGATTACCACTATCAAAAGTGAAATTTCTTGCACCAACTGTTATGGTGTCGTTAAAAGAAGAAGAACGTGCTGATTTAAAGACGCAGTGGGTTCTTAAAAATAATTGGTATTACCATTTTTATCGTTACCCTGAAAATCATAAATTAGATCGTGCTGGGCATATTTTAGTACAATCAGATTCAGTCCGAGAAGCATTGAATCAAATTGAAGATACAGGTATCTGGGATAAAAAAGAAACAACAAATTAAATGAAATTGGAAGGATGAATCGTTTTGAATCGATTCGTCTTTTTTTATGAATAAATTGAGACATATATTATATAAAAATTAAAGAAGTTAAGGCGTTTTTTTGCTATAATAAATAATGACTGATTTATAGAGAGGATTGATTAATTTGACTACTGAAAGCTTATTGAACGGAATGAATAACAAACAAAAAGAAGCTGTCCTAAAAACAGAGGGACCACTCTTAATTATGGCTGGAGCTGGAAGTGGTAAAACGCGAGTATTAACGCATCGCGTTGCTTACTTAATTGAGGAAAAAGGTATCAATCCATGGAACGTATTAGCAATCACATTTACAAATAAAGCATCAAAAGAGATGCGCGAACGTGTTAATAAATTACTTAACAAAGGGGCAGAAGATGTTTGGGTTTCAACATTCCATGCACTTTGTGTTCGTATTTTGCGACGTGATATTGACCAAATTGGTTATAACCGCGCATTTACAATTGCTGACCCGGGTGAACAAAAGACCTTAGTAAAACGTATTTTAAAAGAACAAAATATTGATCCACAAAAATTTGACCCAAGAACCGTTTTAGGGGCTATTTCAAACGCCAAAAATGATTTATTAACGGAAAAAGAATACGCAGAACGTGCTGCAAGTATGTTCGAACAAATGGTAGCTAAAGTTTATACGTCATATCAAAAAGAATTACGCTCAAATCAAGCAGTTGATTTCGATGACTTAATCATGTTAACTATCCGTTTATTTAAAGAAAAGCCTGAAACATTGGCTTTTTATCAAAATAAATTTCAATATATCCATGTGGATGAATATCAGGATACTAATGAAGCACAATATACGTTAGTGAACATGTTAGCTGAACGTTTCAAAAATCTCTGTGTCGTTGGGGATGCTGACCAAAGTATTTACGGTTGGCGTGGGGCAAACATGGATAACATTATGAATTTTGAAAAAGATTATCCAGATGCTGATGTTGTTAAGTTGGAACAAAACTATCGTTCAACGAAAACAATTCTAAATGCTGCTAATGCAGTTATTGATAATAATACAAACCGCAGTGATAAGAGCCTTTGGACTGACAATAAAGATGGTGAGAAGATTTCTTACTACCGTGGCCAAAGTGAAAATGATGAATCGCATTATGTGGTTGAAAAAATCCAAGAACAAATTAAAGATAATCACTTGAATTACGGTGATTTCGCCATTTTATATCGAACGAATGCACAGTCTCGTGTGATTGAAGAGACATTCTTAAAATCAAGCATTCCTTACAAAATGGTTGGTGGACACAAATTCTACGAGCGATTGGAAATTCGAGATATCTTGGGCTACATTCGCTTAATTGCTAATGATCAAGATTCAATGAGTTTTGATCGTATTGTAAATGTCCCAAAACGCGGTATCGGTGCAAGTAGTGTGGATAAATTACGTGAATTTTCAGATTTGAACAATTGGACAATGCTTGAAGGTGCTGAAAACTCAGCACTTGCTAATATTTCTGGGAAAGCTGAAAAATCATTACAAGAATTTGCCACAATGATTCGTGGATTACAAAAAATGCGTGAGTTCTTGAATGTGACTGAATTAACAAAAGAAATTTTAAAACAATCAGGTTATGAAGCTAATTTAAAAAAGACGAAAACGATTGAAAATGAAACGCGACTTGAAAACGTTGAAGAATTCTTGTCTGTAACTCAGCAATTTGATGATCGTTGGGAAGCTGAAGAAGATGACAGTGACCGTTATGTTGATTTCTTAGCTGATTTAGCGCTAGTTTCTGCTCAAGATGATATTGAAGAAGAACCTGAAGAAGTCACATTGATGACATTACATGCTGCTAAAGGGCTTGAATTCCCAGTTATCTTTTTAATGGGATTAGAAGAAGGCATATTCCCTCTTTCTCGTGCCATGTTAGAAGATGATCAACTTGAGGAAGAACGTCGTTTAGCATATGTCGGAATCACTCGTGCTGAACGTAAATTATATTTAACAAATGCTTTTTCAAGAATGTTATATGGTCGTCGTCAAAGTAATCAAGCCTCACGTTTCATTGGTGAAATAGATGAATCATTGCTTGAATTAGATAACCAAACGGCAGCACCATCTCGTAATTCATCGTATTCCAATCAACGTGCGACGGCGACAACATACCGCCGTCCTGCTAAAACTGTTGAACGTGATAATGGTACAGGTGCTGATGCAGTTGTTTGGCGTATTGGTGAAAAAGTGGAACATAAAGCCTGGGGAACTGGGACAATTGTTAAAGTTTCAGGATCAGGTTCGGATGCTGAACTTGATATTGCTTTTAAAGAACAAGGAATCAAGCGTCTGTTGACAGCTTTTGCACCAATTACAAAAAAGGTCGACTAAATAAAAGGAGGGATCAAGTTTGTCAAATCAAGCCATAACGTTGGAAGAAGCAACTAAAAGAGTGAATCAATTAAAAACTGACTTAATCAAATGGACGCGTCAATATTATGTCCTTGATCAGCCAACAGTTGAAGATCATGTTTATGATGAACATTATCTTCAACTAGTAGAACTTGAAAAAGTCTTTCCTAATTTAGTGACACCTAATTCACCAACACAACGTGTTGGTGGCCAGGTACTGCCTGGTTTTGAAAAAGTTTCGCATGAAGTACCAATGCTATCATTGGGAGATGTCTTTTCAATTGAAGAGCTATCTGAATTTGATCAACGATTACAAAAATCAGTTGATGCTGAGGTGAGTTACAATGCTGAACTCAAAATTGATGGATTGGCTATTTCGTTAACGTATGAAAATGGTGTATTCGTTAAAGGATCAACTCGTGGAGATGGCACAATTGGTGAAGATATTACTGAGAATCTTAAAACAGTTAAATCGATTCCATTAACATTGACGGAACCAATTTCAATTGAAGTTCGTGGTGAATGTTACATGCCAACAAAGGCGTTTGTTGCGTTGAATAAACGTCGCGAGGAAGCTGGGGAAACAGTATTTGCTAATCCTAGAAATGCCGCAGCAGGTAGTTTACGACAATTGAATACAGCTGAAACAGCTCAACGACAATTGAGTACGTTTATCTATTATATTGTTGATCCGAATGCATTGGACGTCAAAACTCAAAGTGATGCGTTAAAACGCTTGGCTGAACTTGGATTTAGAACAAATACTGAATCACGTGTTACGAGTGATATGACAGAAATTTCGGCATACATTAATGAATATCAAGCAAAACGTCATGATTTATCTTACGATATTGATGGAATTGTTATTAAAGCAAATTTATTCACGATTCATGATGAAGTTGGTAATACGGTTAAAGTTCCAAAATGGGCAATTGCCTATAAATTTCCACCAGACGAGCAAGAAACAAAAGTTCTAGATATTGAATGGACGATTGGTCGAACAGGTGTCGTAACACCTACTGCAATCATGAATCCTGTGCAGTTAGCAGGGACAACAGTTTCTCGGGCGTCATTGCATAATGGAGATTTACTGAAACAAAAGGATATTAGAATTAACGATATGGTTAAGTTGCATAAGGCAGGGGATATTATTCCAGAAATTTCTGAAGTTGTCTTAGATAAACGGCCAGACGACAGTGTTGTGTATATTTTACCAACGAACTGCCCAGTTTGTGGGGCATTATTAGTTCATCTAGATGAAGAAGTTGCATTACGTTGTATCAATCCAAAATGTCCCGCACTCATTAAAGAGAGTCTGGCACATTTTGCTTCTCGAAATGCGATGAATATTGATGGACTAGGTCCTAAAATTGTTGAACAATTATTTGAAAATAAGTTAATTAGTGATGTAGCAGGATTGTATCAGTTAACTGCTGATCAACTGTTAACTCTAGATAATTTCAAAGAAAAATCAGTTAATAAATTATTAAATGCAATTGATATTAGCCGACAAAATTCAGTTGAACGCTTATTATTTGGACTAGGAATTCGGCATGTTGGTGCTAAGGCGGCTCGATTGGTTTCAGCCGAATTTAAAGATATTCATCAATTAATGACAGCAACTGCTGAAGATATTCTCGTCATTGATTCAATCGGACAGGTGATTGCGGATAGTCTTGTGACTTATTTTGCGAATGATCAAGTTCGTGAATTGATTGACGAACTTGATAACGCTCAAGTCAACTTAACCTTTTTAGGCAAAACAACTGCTGAAATTGCAGAATTAGCTGAAGGTAGCCCCGTGATGGATAAGAAAGTTGTCCTAACGGGAACGCTTGATCAGTTGAAACGAAGCGATGCTAAAAAATGGCTTGAAGCAAATGGTGCTTCTGTTGTTGGTAGTGTTTCGAAAAAAACAGACCTATTAATTGCCGGGCATGATGCTGGAAGTAAGTTAATAAAAGCTGAGCAACTAGAAATTGAAATTTGGGATGAGCAACAATTTATCTCAGTTATGGAAGGAGTGTCATATGAAAAAAATTAAGATTGGACTTATGTTAAGTTTCTCGTTAATTCTCTTAGCAGCCTGTGGTAATGTTGCCTCATCAGGCTCGTCGGGAACCTCTAAAAACACATCAAGTTCTGGTTATCAGACAACTGGCCAAACAAGTGATAGTAACTATGAAGGTGTCATTAAAGATGGTAAATATTTAACAAGTAAATCAAGAGGTGTGGCACTCACACAAAATGATAATGTCTTGAATTTAAAAAGTTTTGAATCTGGTCTGTTAGATTTGTCTAAAGATCAATTTGCTACTGATAGTTATATTTTCCAAGAAGGACAATATTTAACAAAAACGACTGTTCAAAGCTGGTTAGGGCGTGAATCAAGTGCTAATAAAGACGGATTAAACCCTAAGAGTAATGGTAAAATGGATGAAACAACACGTAATCCCATGTATGTACAGCAAGTTGAAGAACAAGATTTTATGACAAAAAAAGGCAGTAAATTATCACTCTCAGGTATCTCTGTAGGTATCGGAATGAATTCAGTTGATTATTATCAAAAAGAAGAATATGGGGCTGAATATAAAACCGTTATTTCTGATGCAACAATGAGAGAAAAGGGTAAAGAAGCTGCTAATAAAGTGGTTGCCCGTCTTCGTAAAACCAAAGGAATTAGTGATAGCGTTCCAATCATGGTGGCAATGTACAAGCAAGCACCAAACGATAGTTTAGTTGGCGGTAGTTTCTATGCCTACGCTGTGAATAAAAATGGTAAAACGACGATTGATAATTGGGATGATGTTTCAATTAAGAGTTATACGTTCCCAACCACATCAACTTCAACATCACCTAATACAAATGATGAAACAACGTTTACGAATTTTAAAACTGAAGTTCAAAGTTTCTTCCCTAATTTAGCAGGTGTAACGGCACAGGTACAATATAAAAACAAAGCAATCACAGGGATGCACATCAATATTACATCTCAATTTTATAGTGAAACAGAGATTATTAGTTTCACTCAATATCTATCAACAACGGCTGTGAAGTATTTAGCATCAGGGATTCCAATTGACATTACTATCAAAGGTAGTGATGGGACAATGCAAAGTTTCCTTGCCAAAACAGCTAAAGAAAGCACATACTATACGCATGTATTTACCAGTTATTAAAAAGAAATTAATTTGAATTTTGAAGGGATGGTTTTGAATGTCAATTAGTAAAGAAGAAGTCAAACATGTCTCAGAGTTAGCTAAATTAGAACTCAGTGATACAGATTTAGAACTATTTACCAGTCAATTAGATGATATTATCGGAATGGCTGAACAATTATCAGAAGTAGATACAACAGGCGTTCCAGTTACTACACATATTACAGATGTTCTTAATGTGATGCGTGAAGATGTCGCAGAAGAAGGAACAGATCGAGATTTACTCTTTAAAAATGCACCAGATAGTGAAAATGGCCTTATTAAAGTGCCAGCAATTATTGATGAAAGTGAGGAAGCTTAAGCATGGATTATTTCAAACAAGATTTATCAAGTTTACATGACTCATTAGTTAATAAAGAAATGAGTTCTGAAGAATTAACGAAGGCAACCTTTGCTGAAATTAAAGCACGTGATTCAAAGATTTCTGCTTTCCTCGCAATGAACGAAGAAATGGCACTTAGCCAAGCTAAGGCTGTTGATGCTGCTGGTATCGATGCAAATAATGTCTTAGCTGGAATACCAATGGCTATTAAAGATAATATTGTGACAAAGGATTTAACAACAACGGCTGCAAGTAAAATGTTAGAAAATTTCAATCCAATATATGATGCAACAGTGATTGAAAAAATGCGTCAAGCACAGATGGTGACAATTGGTAAAACAAACATGGATGAATTTGCTATGGGTGGTTCTACTGAAACGTCAGCCTTTAAAACAACAAAAAATCCTTGGAATACAACTAAGGTTCCCGGTGGTTCATCAGGTGGTTCAGCTGCTGCAGTTGCTTCAGGTGAAGTTATTGCTGCTTTAGGTTCAGATACCGGTGGTTCTATTCGTCAACCAGCTTCATTTAATGGTGTCGTAGGAACAAAACCAACTTATGGCCGTGTATCTCGTTATGGGTTAATTGCATTTGCTTCAAGTTTGGACCAAATTGGGCCATTCACGCGTGGCGTTAAAGATAATGCTGCCGTTTTAAGTGCAATCAGTGGTAACGATGTTCATGATTCAACAAGTTCAGCGCAAGCTGTTCCTGATTTTACTGCTGGATTAACTGGCGATATTAAAGGAATGAAGATTGCTTTACCTAAAGAGTACTTAGGTGAGGGTGTTGATGCTGGTGTTAAAGAAGCCATTCAAAAAGCAGTTAAGACATTTGAAGAACTTGGTGCAACAGTTGATGAAGTTAGTTTACCAAATAGTAAATACGGCGTACCTGTTTACTATATTCTAGCTTCTTCTGAGGCATCATCTAATTTACAACGTTTTGATGGTATTCGTTATGGATTCCGTGCACAAGACGTTAAGAGTTTGGAAGATGTTTATGTACGTTCTCGTTCAGAAGGTTTCGGGGATGAAGTTAAACGTCGGATTATGTTAGGAACATTCTCATTATCTGCTGGAACTTATGACGCTTTCTTCAAGAAAGCAGCTCAAGTTCGGACTTTAATCTGTAATGATTTCCGTAATGTCTTCAATGATTATGATTTGATTATCGGGCCTACTGCACCTAATACAGCATTTAATATTGGTGATAATGAAGACCCAATTACAATGTATATGAATGATATTTTAACGATTCCAGTTAACTTGGCTGGACTACCCGGTATGTCAGTTCCTGCTGGATTCTCAAATGGCTTACCAGTTGGATTACAATTAATTGCGAAATCATTCGATGAAGCAACTATGTATCGTGCTGGTTATGCATTTGAACAAGCAACTGATTTCCATAAAGAAGTCCCTACGTTAGGAGGCCAAAACTAATGAATTTTGAAACAACAATTGGACTTGAAGTTCATATTGAAATGAAAACTAATTCTAAGGCATTCTCACCTTCAAAAGTTGATTTTGGAGCAGAACCTAATACGAATACCAATGTTATTGACTGGGGATATCCTGGTGTTTTACCAACTGCCAATAAAGGGGCAATTGAATACGGAATGCGTGCTGCCTTAGCTTTAAATTGTGAAATCACAAAGGATAACCATTTTGACCGTAAAAATTACTTTTATCCTGATAATCCAAAAGCTTACCAGATTACACAATCAGAAGAACCTATTGGTCGTAATGGCTTCTTAGAAATTGAAGTTAATGGCGAAACGAAAAAAATCGGAATTGAAGAAATGCACGTTGAAGAAGATGCGGGTAAAAATACGCATAATCCCAACGGCTATTCTTATGTCGATTTAAACCGTCAAGGAACACCTTTGATTGAAATTGTTTCACGTCCTGACATCAAAACACCTGAAGAAGCTTACACATATCTTGAAAAATTACGCCAAGTTATTCAATTTACCGGTGTTTCTGATGTGAAGATGGAAGAAGGCTCAATGCGAATTGATGTTAATATTTCAATCAATCCAATTGGACAACCCGGTTATGGGACAAAAACTGAAATGAAAAATTTAAATTCATTTGAAAATGTTCGTAAAGGACTTGAATTTGAAGAAAAACGTCAAATGAATGTCTTGATGTCTGGTGGTATTGTTCAACAAGAAACACGCCGTTTTGATGCACCAACTGGTACAACTATTTTGATGCGTGTCAAAGAAGGGGCTAGCGATTATCGTTATTTCCCAGAACCAGATATTCCACCAATTCATATTAGTGATGACTGGATTCAAGAAGTTAGAGAATCAATTCCCGAAATGCCTGACAAACGACGGACGCGCTATGCAAGTGAATTAGGCTTGCCTGAATATGATGCTGAAGTCTTAACGCAAACAAAAGAAATGTCAGATTTCTTTGAAGACACAATTAAGTTGAATGCAGATCCTAAGTTAGCTGCGAACTGGTTAATGGGTGAAGTTAATGCGTTCATGAATACAAATAAATTAAACTTACAAGATACTAAATTAACACCAACAAATCTTGCTGGAATGATTAATTTAATTACTGATGAAACAATTTCAAGTAAGATTGCTAAAAAAGTTTTCCAAGAAATTATTAAAAATGGTAGCGAACCTAAAGCTTGGGTTGAGTCTAAAGGACTTGTTCAACTCTCTGACCCAGCTAAGTTACAACCCATTATTGATGGTATTTTAGATAACAATGAACAATCAATTGAAGATTTCAAAAATGGTAAAGATCGTGCTGTTGGATTCTTAATCGGACAAATCATGAAACAAACACAGGGACAAGCAAATCCTAATGTGGTCAATAAATTATTGATGGCCTCATTGAAGCAAAGATAATCTTATTAAAATAAGATTCATGTGGAGGAACGGAATGAGAAAAAGAGCCAGAATTATCTATAACCCAACATCCGGTCGTGAGGCTTTAAAAAGTGATCTCGTGAGTATTCTAGACATCATTGAAAATGCCGGGTATGAAACAAGTGCTTATGCGACGACAGCGAAGAAGCATTCAGCTCGAGATGAAGCAACAAGAGCTGCTAAATCAGGGTTTGATTTAGTAATTGCTGCTGGTGGCGACGGAACTATTAATGAAGTTGCTAATGGAATTGCTGGTCTTAAACATCGACCTAAGATGGGTGTTATTCCAGCTGGAACGACAAATGATTATGCGAGAGCTTTGAAAATACCCAGGGATGATTCAGTTGCTGCTGCAAAAGTAATTGCAAAAGGCAACACAGTTAAAATGGATGTTGGACAAGCTGGAGAAAAATATTTCATTAATATCGCTGGTGGTGGATTATTAACGGAATTGACTTATGATGTTCCTTCACAATTTAAATCACTTTTTGGTTACCTTGCTTATTTAGCTAAAGGTGCTGAAATGTTACCTAGAATGAAACCAATTGAAATGAACCTTGAGTATGATGGTGGGATTTTTAAAGGGAAAGCATCAATGTTTTTATTAGCATTGACGAACTCTGTAGGTGGCTTTGAACAAATCGTACCGAACGCTTCACTTGATGATGGTAAGTTTACCTTACTTATTGTTAAAGCGACTAATATCGCAGAAATGTTGCATTTAATGGCACTTGTGTTGAATGGTGGTAAGCATATTAATGATAAACGTGTGATTTATGTTAAAACGTCTAAATTAATTGCTAAACCAGTCGATAATAAAATGATGATTAATATTGATGGTGAATATGGTGGTGATGCGCCAATGACTTTCAAAAATTTAAAGCAACATATTGAAATTTTTGCTAACACGGATGCATTACCAGAAACGTCAATTACGTCAGGTCGTACGGCTGCCGAAATTACAGCAGAAGAACATTTTGTAAAAGAAGTCCAAGAAATGCATAGTGAAGATGTTGACGGTAATGGTACAATTAATGAAGTAAGAGATAACTAAGAAATTAAGTAGGATTGAGGTGCTTGGTAAAGGCCTCAATCCTGTTTTATTCCTAGAGTTGGCAACTATTGACTTTTAGGGGTTAAACATGGTTGAATAAAGTAAATACGCAGGAACATCGAAAGGACAACAATGAAAAAACTACCTCCAGTAATAAAGAACCAAGAATTTGATACAGAAATTATCGATTTAACTTATCAAGGTATGGGTGTCGCTAAAGTTGATGGCTACCCATTATTTATTGAAAATGCATTACCAGGCGAAAAAGTTAGTATTCGTGTAATGAAAGTCAGCAAGAACTTTGGTTTCGCTAAAGTTTTAGCTTTTCGTAACGAGAGCCCAGATCGTGTTGAAACAAAAGGTTCAGCATATACACAAACTGGAATTGCACCTTTACAACATTTAGCATACCCAGCACAATTAAAATTCAAACAAGCGCAAGTTCAAGAATTATTGAAAAAAGCACATTTGGATATTGAAGTATCTGATGCTGTTGGGATGGAAAATCCTTTCCATTACCGTAATAAAGCACAAGTACCTGTTCGCGAAATTGCTGGTGAATTAAAAACAGGATTCTTCAAGAAAAACAGTCATGATTTCGTTGCAATTGAAGATTTTTTAATTCAAGATGAAGAAATAGATAAAGCAATCGTTGCTGTACGTGATGTCTTACAACGTTTCCATGTGGAAGCATATGACGAACGTGCACACAAAGGGATTATCCGTCACATTATGGTTCGTCGTGGTCATTACTCAAAACAAATGATGATTGTCTTAGTAACACGCTCTAAAAAATTACCAATGTTTACTGAAATTACTGCTGCAATCCGTGAAGCATTACCAGACGTTACAACTATTGTTCAAAATACAAATTCTGAAAAAACAAATGTTATTTTAGGCCGCGAAAACAAAGTTTTATTTGGCCCTGGGTACATTGAAGATCAATTGAATGGATTAACATTTAGAATTTCACCACATTCTTTCTACCAGATTAATCCTGTTCAAACAGAAAAATTATATGCTGCAGCATTTGAACGTGCAGGTTTAACTGGTAATGAAACAGTTATTGATGCTTATAGTGGTATTGGAACAATTTCATTATCAATGGCACAACATGCTCGTCAAATCTACGGTGTAGAATTAGTTTCTGCAGCAGTTAAAGATGCGAAAGAAAATGCTAAAATTAATGGTATTGATAATGTTCGTTTTGAAACTGGGATGGCAGAAAACTGGATGGAAAACTGGAGTCATGCTAACTTAAGACCCGACGTTTTAGTTGTCGATCCTCCTCGTAAGGGGCTAGAACCAGCATTTATTGAAAGTACACTTAAAATGCAACCTAAAAAAGTTGTTTACATTAGTTGTAACCCTTCAACATTAGTTCGTGATTTACAGAGCTTCTTAGATGATGGTTACAAAGTTACAAAACCAATTTTACCAGTGGATCAATTCCCACAAACAACACATATTGAAACAGTCACAATTTTAGAAAAATAACCAATTTATATATAGACTATTCGTCAACTGTTGTTGGTGAATAATACAAAAGAAAGTCCTAATCACTATGTGATTAGGACTTTCTTTTGTATAGATTTTAAGTGTGTAAAATAGTCTGATTAGAAATCTGTTAATGTAAAAATAAAATTAAAGTGTTTGTTGACTTTTATTTTATTGGTTGTTCCTCAAGAAAATTATTTTCGTATGTTACTGAAAATATAATCACCTTCTGAGTCGGTACTAATCAACTTAAAATTCAGTTTTTTAACTAAATTCTGTGAGGCTTTATTTCCAGGTGCTATATTTGCGGTAACTTCCGTGCAGTTAAGTGTTTCAAAGACGTAGCTACAAAGAGCATTTAAAAGTTCGGTACCGAATCCTTTTCGCCAATATTTTTTTGCTAACTCATATCCGACTTCTACAGATTTACCGGAATTTGTGATCGTAAATTCATTATAACCAGCACTTCCTATGATGTGGTTATTATAAGTAATCTTATATCTTACGGCAGAATCACTTAATATTAATTGTTGAAAAAGAGCAATCATATCTTGGGCTTGTTTAATTTCTTTAAAAGGATCAATATCCATAAAATGGGTAACTTCTGTATTAGCCCAAATGGGAAACATAAATTCAGCATCCTTTTGAGTTAAAGGACTTAGGATTAAATGTTCAGTTTTTAAGGTCGTGTCTAACAATGTATTTATCTCCTTGTGATATTAATAAAATAATTATTCTGAGAGGGTGTATCTTAATGATGTAATGATTACTTATGGAAATGTATATGTGAAAAACGAGTTAAGATATATAGTTTAACACTTGATACAGAAAAAAGCTTTCTCAGCCCATTTTTTCAGAAAAAAGTGAGATGTGAAGTGAATTTAAGGTACCTTATTTTTGCCCTTCTTTTTTTACAAACAGATAAATTGTATTCGGTGTGAAAAAGAGTATTCTAATGATATCTTAAAACATTAGGAGGTCCATTATGTCAAAAGAAACTGAAAAAGAATTACGTGAACGTTTAACCAATGAAGAGTTTGAAGTCACACAACATGCTGCAACGGAAGCACCATTTACTGGTAAATATGATGACTTCTATCAAAAAGGAATTTACGTTGATGTTGTTAGTGGGGAAGCACTTTTTAGTTCAGCAGAAAAATATGACGCTGGCTGTGGTTGGCCATCATTTTCAAAACCAATCCCAGGTTCTAAGATTGCTGAATTGGCTGATAATAGTCTTTTAGGTTATCAACGAACGGAAGTTAGAAGTAAAGAAGCTAATTCACATTTAGGTCATGTGTTTACTGATGGGCCTCAAGACCAAGGCGGATTACGTTATTGTATTAACTCTGCCTCATTGAAGTTTATTCCTGAAGCAGAAATGGAAGCTGCCGGTTATAGTAACTACTTAAATAATTTATAAAAAATAAAAACATTCGACTTAAGTGATATGAGCTTATCTGGCTCCAAAAGTCGAATGTTTTTATTTGTATAACTATACTTGATTTTTACGATGAATAAAATAAATAGGAATGCCAAGTCCGGTTATTAATAGACCAACGAGTGCTAACGTCGTCTGTGTTAATAGTGTAGCAACGAGTATAAAAATACCCCCAATGATCGCGATTATTGGAATGATTGGATATAAAGGAACTTTATAGGGTCTATTTAATTCAGGTTCACGTTTTCGTAATATAAAGATAGCAACGAAAACTAGTACATTAAAAATCCAAATAACAAAAATAAGCATATCTGTTAATAAATCAAAACTACCTAAGAACATCATTATTATTGCGATACCTATTTGTAAAAATCCCGCAATATAAGGAACTCTCGTATGAGGAGATAAGCGTTTTAGCCAATTACTAAAGGGTAGTTGGTTTTCTAAGGCCATTGCATATGGAACACGCATACCGGTTAACGTATAGCCGTTAATGGCACCGTAAACCGAAATTAAAATACCGATGGTCACAAACTTCCCACCAAATTGTCCAAATAGTTGTCTTGAGGCATCAGAAGCTGCATTTAAATTACCAGCTAATCCTGAAATAGGAAGAGCCTTAAGAAAGACAAAATTAATTAAGGTATAAATAATTGTAATGAAGAATAATCCTGAAATAATAGCTTTCGGTAAATCACGTTCTGGATGGTGCATTTCTCCGGCAATGTTTCCAACACCAATCCAGCCATCGTAAGCAAACATGGTCGCAAGAAGGCCGCCGCTTAAAGCAGTAAAGAAAGAATGATGTGCGCCAGATGTTAACGGGATTAAGCTAAACGACACTTGTCCAGGAGTGAAAATTCCCCATATCACAATGACAGTAATAGGTAATAATTTTAAAACCAATGAAATTGATTGAAAGGTACCGCCTACTTTTGCGCCTAAAAAGTTAATCAATGTGATACTGATTCCACTAATTAAAGCAATCGGAATGATTAAATGTGAATCAAGATGGAAAAGATTAATCAATTGTGTGCCAAAAATAATTGAAAGAGCTGCAATATTTGCTGGATAATAAATAATTATTTGTGCCCATCCAAGTAAAAATGCCGGAAAACGACCATAAGTATATTCGATATATTTAATGGCGCCACCAGTTTCTGGAATGGCGGCTGCAAGTTCCGCGGCGGTTAATCCAGCACAAATCGTAAGAAAGCCACCAAGTAACCAAACAAATAGCGTCAGGTTAGCAGATTGGGTTTGTTGTGTAACACTTGAAACTTTAAAAAAAACGCCTCCGCCAATAACTGTTCCCATTACAGTTGAAAGTGCAGCGAAAAAGCCAATATCTCGTTTTAGGTGATCATTGTTCATGGAAAAAGGTCCTCGTTTCTATATTAAAATGCGTATTTAACTATTTTAGACTATTTAAACGTGTAATGAAACAAAAAATGAAGATGATAATCAACAAAATTCTGTTAATCTACATCTTCATTTTTAACATCTTGTGATTCTATAATTGGGGCTAATTTAATGGGGTAGGTCCGGTTATCTGCTTCGTCAAACAAACTCACTGGTCCTTGATCGTTTGCATCAATTCTTAGATGAAAACCATATTCATCTAAGAAACTAAGTTCACGTTCATCTATATGTTCAATCTTGCCATCGAGTGCACGTTCGTCAATTCGAATTGTGAGGTCTGATGAAATATCCAAATTATGGTGTCGATGACTCAACTCATCGTAGAACAGCCAATGTCCAGCATAAAAAATAGGTAAAGAAACCTTAGTTTTAGGTGCGGTTATAGACTTAATATCTTTTGTTAATCCAATAAAAAATGATGCACCTAGTAGTGCAAAACTACGTTTCTTCACGGCTATCCCTCCTAGTTAGAACTCTTCTACTTAAATATAGCACTTTTAGCTAACAAGCGGAAAAAATTGCCCAAAATATATATAAATTTAATCTACCGTTACAAAATTGAAATAAAGCAATCGTTATGAAAACGGTTCAATTGTTGTTATAATGAATTTAATAATAAAATGGAGGTATTAGGTATGATTAAATTAGGTATTATTGGTACAAATTGGATTACAGGTCAATTCGTTGAAGCAGCGCATGAATCGAATGAATTTCAATTGACTAGTGTCTATTCAAGAACGGAATTAAAAGCCAAAGATTTTGGTGAAAAATATGGTGCAACAAATTTTTACGATAGTATGACAGAATTTTTAAATTCAGATAAATTTGAAGTAATCTATATTGCTTCTCCGAATAGTTTACATTTTGAACAAATTAAATTAGCGATTGAAGCTGGTAAAAAAGTTATTGCCGAAAAACCAATGGTCTCAAATCCAGCAGAGATGGCCGCTATTCAAACGGTTCTTAAGGAACATCCTGGAAGCCAATTATTTGAAGCAGCTCGACAAATTCATCAAGATAATTTCAAAATTATTGAACAAAAAGTAACTGAACTAGAGACCATTCAGGGCGCAACCTTAACTTATATGAAGTATTCGTCACGTTATGATGCTATTTTAGCAGGTGAAGAGCCTAATATCTTCTCGCCAAAATTTTCTGGTGGTGCGTTACAAGACCTAGGCGTTTACGTTGTCTATAATGCTGTTTCTTGGTTTGGTACACCACTTGAAGTTCAGTACTACCCAACAATGTTACCAACAGGTGTTGATGGCAAAGGTGTCGCAATTCTAACTTATGAAGATTTTAGGGTGACTTTAAATATTGGTAAGACAGCAAATTCATATCTGACAAGTGAAATCTATGGTCTAAAAGATACAATCGTGATGGATAATGCAGCTGAATTAAATGAAGTTATTTACCAAGATGGTTCTGATAAAGAAGAACTACTTAGTCAAAAACCAGCTAAAAATCCGATGTTAGCTGAAGCGATTGATTTTGCTAGAGTTATCAATAACCCCAATGATGTAACTAACAAAGCTGATTATATAAAATGGCAAAAACTTAGTATGACAGTTAACCAAGTATTGTTTGATTTAAGAAAAAGTGCTGGAATCGAATTTCCAGCTGATCATAAATAAGAATTATTGAGATAAGTTTCTGTGAATCAATGGAAGCTTATTTTTTATATGCTATACTTAATTATTAAAACTAATCCTATGAAGTTAAAAGAAAGAGACTAAAATGAATCCAAAATTTGATGCATATTTTAAAGAACAAGGTTTTGAAACACAATCACCCATCCAAGAAGCCGTTTATGAACCTCTAAAATCAGGTGAGAATATTCTTGGATTAGCACCAACCGGTTCTGGTAAAACCTTAGCATTCAGTTTACCTTTACTCGAAAGACTAATACCAAAAGATGGCATTCAACTATTGATTATTGCGCCTTCACAAGAGTTAGCTATGCAATTAGCAGGTGTCATTCGTCCTTGGGCTAAAGAACTTGATTTAAAAGTTCAAGCTATTATTGGTGGTGCCAATATGAAACGCCAAATCGAAAATTTAAAGAAAAAACCTGAGATTATTGTCGGAACACCAGGTCGTTTATTGAATTTAACTGAAGATAAAAAAATTAAATTACATAAAGTTAAATCAGTTGTCATTGATGAAGCGGATGATTTATTGACGGATGAAACATTAACAACTTGTCGTGATTTAATCAGCCAGGCGCCTGCAGGCATTCAATTAAGTTTCTTTTCTGCAACGGAAACAGCTATTTTAGATGATTTGAAAAAATGGTTTGGTGTTGATGTGACAACTTATGATGTTCGTGAAGTTGATCAAACACAAGGTATCGTTCACCATTATTCAATTGAAACACCGACCCGTAAGCGTCAGTCAACATTGCGTCGTTTAGCAAATGTTGAAGATTTTTATGCATTGGTTTTCTTTAACCAACTATCATCATTACAAGATATGGCTCAAAAATTAAAATATGATCATGTGCCAGTTGCTGTATTAGATAGTGAGCAACGCCAAGTTAATCGTGCTAATGCTTTGTCACAGCTTCATAAACATGAAATTAAATTATTATTAACAACAGACGTTGCCGCTCGAGGTTTGGATATTCCAATGTTGCCCGCAGTCGTAAATTACGATATGCCTAAAGATACGACGTCATATATTCATCGTGTAGGCCGTACAGGTCGAATGGGTGCTGAAGGGATGGTTATTAATCTTGGAAACGAACATGATTTACGTACCTTAAAACAAGATTTAAAAAATACACCATTTGAAATCGAAAAAGGGTACTTATACGATGGTGCGATTGTAACAGAAAGACCAGAACGTGTGGCTGAACCAAAAGCTAAGAAACCTAAACCAGTTGAAGTGAAAGCCAAAACAGTTGATGGTCAAAAGCAATCTGATGAACCAATAAAGAAACCACATCGTAAAGTTCGTTTGAGAAATCAAAAAAATAAAGGTAAAAGACGCAAACCAAAAGCAGAACATTTTGATTAATGTGAAGGATCATCCAATACTAATTGGATGATTTTTTTATTGACTGATTCTGTAAGCGATTGCACGAACGTGGTAACCATGCTATATTTAAAGAGGTTAATTCGTACAGAAGAAGGAGTTGAGTGGATCCATGACAAATATGAAGTTAGATGAAACTCATTTTGGGAGTTACTTTGATTTATCAATTTATGCCTTTAATAAAAAAGTATCAGTACAGAGAAAGAGCTTTTTTCGCAAACTTTATGAGCATTCATCAGATTGGGGCTCAGTTGAGTCTGGGAAAGTTGTCAGCGGTGTGATTAATACACCTTTTATGACTCATTTTCATGGGACTCAATTTAAAATGGGTGGTATCGGCTATGTAGCAAGTTATCCAGAATTTGCTGGTCAAGGTAGTATTGGACAATTAATGAATTTAGCACTGGATGAAATGTATGATAATGGAACGACACTATCATATTTAGCACCATTTTCGTATCCGTTCTATCGTAAATTCGGTTACGAAGCAACATTTGATCAAACGATATATCGGATGAATACGAAGGATTTACCACGATTAAAAGTTAAGACAATAGGTCACGTTGAGCGTCACCGTTATTTGGATGTAAAAGAGGAATTAAATAAATTATACCAACAGAATCAGCTCTCTCAACAAGGTGGTATTGAACGACCAGATTGGTGGTTAACTTATTCGGCGGAGAAACACCCTAATTGGGAAGTAGCAGTCTATTATAATGAAAAAAATGAGTCAAAAGGCTATCTTGTTTATCAAAGAGAAACTGATGAATTTAAAATCGTTGAATGGATTTATCAAACAACTGAGAGTTGGCTCCAATTACAAAGTTTTGTGCTTAAGCATCAATCAGCGTATGAATGGTTTAGTTATGAGAGTCCAATTGGACAGCCATTTCCAGATGTACTGGCAAATCCTCAAGTTGAAGTGACAACACAACCTTACATGATGGCAAGAATTGTAAATGTTGACGACTTTCTCAGCAGATACCCTTACCAGCAAGATTTTTCACAAATTGTGATTCAAGTTCAAGATTCGACTATTCACGCTAATGAAGGTTGTTGGCAAATTAGCCGAATAGACGGAGAAACAAAAGTTGAAAAGACTGAAAATTCAGCACCTACATTTACAACAGATATTCAAAATTTAACACGCAGTATGATGGGATATCGAACACTTAAACACTTAAAACAATATGGATTTGTATCAGGCGACGTAACGCTATTCGATGGCGCATTAATTAAAGAACAACCAATATTAAGTGATTATTTTTAAGGAGAGAATGGAAAATGGAATATGAAAAAATGAGTCAATTTCCAACCGATTTTTTATGGGGTGCTTCCTCAGCTGCTTACCAAATTGAAGGTGCATATCAAGAAGATGGTAAAGGATTGTCAGTTTGGGATAAATTTGTAAGAATTCCTGGGAAAACATTTAAGGGTACAAATGGTGATGTAGCCGTCGATCATTATCACCGTTTTAAAGAAGATGTCGCCTTAATGAAGGAACAGGGATTGAAAGCTTATCGTTTTTCAATTGCTTGGACGCGTATTTATCCAGAAGGAAAAGGTAAAGTTAATCAAAAGGGGATAGATTTTTATAATCGATTAATCAATGAGTTAATTGCGAATAATATTGAGCCCGTTGTGACACTTTATCATTGGGATTTACCACAAGCATTACAAGATGAATATGCTGGTTGGGAATCTCGTGAGATTATTACTGATTTTACGAATTATGCGAAAACTTGTTTTGATGCTTTCGGTGATCGTGTTAAATACTGGGTATCGTTAAATGAACAAAATGTATTTATTTCTCATGGCTACCAAATGGAGAGTCATCCACCTGCAGTAAATGATGAAAAAAGGATGTATGCCGCAAACCACATTGCTAATCTAGCAAATGCTTCAGCAATTAAGGCATTTCATGAAGGTCATTACCAAGGTGGGATAGGTCCAAGCTTTGCCTATAGCCCGGGTTATGCGGTTAATGGAGATCCTAAAAACCAAGTTGCGGCTACTAACTATGAAGATTATGCTGCTCATTTTTGGATGGATATCTATGTTTATGGACGTTATCCAAAAATGATTTATAAATGGTTAACTGAACGTGGGACTGCACCTATTGTTACAGAAGCAGATCAAGCTCTTTTGATTGCTGGAAAACCAGATTTTATGGGCTTAAATTATTACCAAACTCAAACAATTGCGGCTAATCCGTTAGTTGGCGGAGTTGGGCTTGCTGCTGAAAATAATACAGGTAAAAAGGGGACTAGCTCCGAAAGTGGCGTTCCAGGCATGTTTAAGACAACTAATAATGAATTTTTAAAACAAACTGATTGGGATTGGAATATTGATCCTGAAGGGCTAAGAATTGCTCTGAGAAGAATTGATAGCCGTTACGACTTACCTGTTCTTATTACTGAAAACGGCCTTGGTGCTTATGATAAATTAGAAGAAGGCAATGCCATCCATGACGATTATCGGATTTACTTTATCAATGAACATATTAAAGCCATTCAAGAAGCCATTTCAGACGGTGTAAAAGTTATTGGGTATACAACTTGGAGTTTTACTGATTTATTGAGCTGGTCAAATGGCTATCAAAAACGTTACGGCTTCGTCTATATTGATCGTGATGAAGAAAGTGCGAAAGAATTAAAACGATATAAGAAAGATTCATTCTATTGGTATCAAAAGGTCATTAAAGAAAATGGTAGTAAGTTATAAAGTAATTTAAATAGCTATTGATAACGCTTACAATAAATGATACACTAAATATGAAATGAGTGTTACTGATTCGATCAGGCATGACCTATTGATGTAGATATGAGAATATCTGTATTTGTAGGTCATTTTTTATGGAAAGGGGTCGATTTAATGTGAAGTTCGTAAAAAATTTTAATAATAATGCAGCTTTAGTTGAATCATCCGACAATATTGAGTGGGTGGTCATTGGTAACGGTATTGGATTCGGTTATCGTGCTGGAGATAGTATTGATAAAGACCAGATTGATCGACGTTTTAAAGCTGAAGAAGATTCGGATACAATGAAATTGATTTCAGGATTTGATGCACAAACTTTGGAAATTACGACAGCTTTTGTTGAAGTAGTAGAGCCGTTAATTGATGTGACATTTGATGATGTTCAATTTTTGATTTTAGTGGACCATTTTCAGTATTCATTACAAAAGAATCGTGAAGAAATGTTTTTAAATGATCGATCTGTTCATTGGGAAATGAAAAAATTATTTCCAAGTGAATTTCATGCAGCAGAGGTTGGCATTAGAGAAATCGAAGTAAAATTTAACATTGCGGTTCAAAAAAATGAATTGATTTTACTGACATACCATCTGATTAACGTCAAAGAAGGTGGGCATGCTGTTCAAGAATCGATGAAGCTAACAGAACTCATTTCGGGAATTGTTAATATTATTCAATTAGATACTGGTATTATTCTCGACGAAAAAACATTTAATTATAGTCGATTTGTTTCACATTTACGCTATTTATTCATTAGACATTTTCATAATACTGAGATTGATCGTGCGGAACTTGACCCTGAGTTGCTTGCTATGATGATTAGTCGGTATCCACAAGTATACGGAACAGTGGAAAAAATCGTGCATTATATTCGAGAACGGGCTGATTGGGATTTACAAGCAGACGAACAAGTTTACCTAGTTTTACATATCTGGCGAGTAACCCATAGGCGAGCAGAAAATTAAATAAATTGATAATTAGGTGTGTTATTGCCATTTATAAGCAAGCATAAACCCAGTTATCCATGAAAACTCGTATTTTTTGAGTTGAAATGGATAACTGGGTTTTAATTTATAAAAAATAAAAAGGAGTGATTGTGATGAGTTACGAAAAATTAGCTAAAGATATTTTAAAAAATGTAGGTGGCGAAGCTAACGTTAATAGCGTAGTCCATTGTACAACCCGACTAAGATTTAAATTAAAAGATGAATCTAAGGCCAATACCGATATCTTAAAAAATATGGATGGTGTAGTGACTGTTGTTAAAAGTGGTGGTCAGTACCAAGTGGTTGTTGGAAACCAAGTTCCGGAAGTTTATGATGCATTAGTTAAAGGTAGCGGACTTGATGGTGATGGCATTGTACCAGATAATGATGGCGAAAAAATGAAACCACTTGATGCCTTTATTGATATGATTTCAGGTATCTTTGCACCAGCTTTAGGTGTTTTAGCTGCAACAGGGATGATCAAAGGATTGGTTTCATTACTAGTCGCATTTAGCTGGGTGGCACCGACATCTGGAACGTATATTATTTTAAATGCATTGGGAGATTCATTCTTTTACTTCTTCCCGATTATCTTAGCTTACAGTGCTAGTAAGAAATTTCACGTTAATCCATTGTTGGCAATGGTTATTGGTGCATCCTTAGTTTACCCAACTATTGTTGCACAATTGCCAGCAACACTAGCCGCTTCCGGTGGGAAAGTACTATACACTTTATTTGCAGGAACAATTTTTGAATCACCAATTTATATGACATTCTTGGGCATTCCAGTAATCATGATGAGTTACGCATCATCAGTGGTACCAATTATTGTATCAATTTGGTTTGCATCAAAAGTAGAACCATTCTTCAAAAAAGTGATACCAGAAGTTGTACGGACATTCTTAGTACCAATGTTAACAGCACTTGTTGTTGTGCCTATTACATTTATCTTTATAGGTCCCATAACAACTTGGGCTAGTGATATTGTGGCCACCGGCTTTACAGCCGTATACACATTTAGTCCAATTGCTGCTGGCGCAGTCCTTGGTGGCTTATGGCAAGTACTTGTTATCTTCGGGTTACATTGGGGACTTGTGCCACTTGCCTTACTTAATATCTCAACAACCGGTTCAGATCCAATCTTAGCACTTATGTTAGGGACAACATTTGCTCAAATTGGGTCAGTATTGGCAATTACGATTAAAACAAAAAATAAAAAACTAAAGGGTCTTGGCTATTCTTCATTTATTTCAGGAATCTTTGGTGTTACGGAACCTGCTATTTACGGAATTACGTTACCTCGTAAAAAACCATTTATTATTACATGTATTTCAGCCGCTATTGGTGGTATGGTTCTTGGTGCATTTGGTACAAAAGGATACATGGTTGGTGGATTAGGAGTTTTCTCTATTCCAAGTTACTTGAATCCTAAGGCAGGAATTGATATGTCATTCTACGCTGTACTGATAGCAATAGTTGTTTCATTCGTATTGGCATATATCTTAACGCTTATGTTCGGCTTAACAAAGGAAGATCAAGAAGTACCCGTTGCTGTTGTTGAAACAGAAGTAACGACGTCAGTACTACCTGTAGAAGTAGAAATGAGTGGAGAAATCCTTGGTAGCCCACTTAAAGGTCAAGTCTTGCCTTTATCAGAGGTTAAAGATCCTGTCTTTAGTTCTGGCATTATGGGTGACGGTATTGCAATTCTACCTGAAATTGGTCAATTATATGCACCTGCTGATGGTAAAATAACATTAGTTTTTCCAACAGGTCACGCAGTTGGTATGTTAACAGACGATGGCGCCGAAATTTTAATGCATATTGGAATGGATACAGTTGAATTAGAAGGTAAGTATTTTGAAATTCAAACGGAAATTGATACCGTCGTAAAAAAAGGTGATTTATTACTTAAATTTGATATTGAAGGTATTAAACAGGATGGGTATGAAATCATTACGCCAATTATTGTGACGAACACACCAAAATATAAAAAAATTAAGCCACTTGCTAAAGATCAGTCAGAAATAATTGTTGGGGCAGATTTATTAGATTTAGAAATTAATTCAGGAGGTCAATAAG